>CAVGYO010000148.1:0-4467 GCA_963633255.1 Erysipelotrichaceae bacterium | reverse complement strand
AAACCAAAACCGCCAATTTTTGGCAACGCTCGCGCCCCTGCCGCGACTTTTCTTTAATTCTTGATTTTGCTCACGCTCGGCAAATCGAAAACGAGTTTTCATTTGCGCTCGCTAAATCGCAAAATTGGTTCGTTTCTTTTGGTCGTCAAAAGAAATGAACAAAAAAAAGAACAATAAAACGGATTACAAATCCTTATAATACAGCGAGTGCGGGATTGCAAATCCCGCACGACGACGGAGAGAATCGGACGACAGAAAGTCAGCAAAGTAACCAAAACGACACGATGAACACGCCAAAATAAAAAGACCAACAAACAAAGCCGCTCCGAACCAACACAAATGCGATTCTGTCCCTCTGCTTGGAGCGTAGCGAAAAGATAGGGGGACGAGGAGCGATAGCGACGGAGGGGGTTGGAAATAACTCAATAACTTAATGATTCAATAACTTAATAATTCAATAATTCAATAATTCAATGATTCAATGATTCAATGATTCAATGGACTCACACTAAAAAAACAAGAACGGAGCGCGATAGTCGCACTCCGTTCTTTGTTTGTTGGCTTTCCTGCTGCTATTTGCAGCCAATGCAACGCGGTTTCAGTTGTTTGAAAAAGTCGTTGCCTTTGTCGTCGACCAAGATGAAGGCTGGGAAATCCGCCACTTCGATTTTCCAAATTGCCTCCATGCCGAGTTCGGGATACTCCACACATTCGATGCTCTTGATGTTGTTTTGTGCCAAAATGGCCGCTGGACCGCCTATCGAACCGAGGTAGAAACCGCCATGTTTTTGGCAGGCATCGGTTACTGCTTGGCTGCGGTTGCCTTTGGCCAGCATAATCATCGAGCCGCCATGGTCTTGGAACTCATCGACATACGGATCCATGCGCCCTGCGGTGGTTGGTCCCATCGAGCCGCACGCCATGCCCGCTGGCGTTTTGGCGGGGCCCGCATAGTAAATCGGGTGGTCTTTGATGTACTGCGGCAGGTCTTCGCCCGCATCGAGGCGCGCTTTCAGTTTGGCGTGGGCAATGTCGCGCCCAACGATGATAGTGCCGTTGAGGCTCAAGCGCGTCGCCACGGGATATTTGGTCAGTTCGGTCAAAATGTTTTTCATCGGTTGGTTCAGGTCTATCTTCACAGCATCGCCTTCTCCAGCGTTGCGCAGTTCGGCAGGAATGAGTGCGCCCGGATTGTCGTCGAGTTTTTCGATCCAGATGCCGTCGCGGTTGATTTTGCACTTGATGTTGCGGTCGGCCGAGCAACTCACCCCCAAGCCGATGGGGCAACTGGCGCCGTGGCGTGGCAGCCGCACAATGCGCACATCGTGAGCCATATATTTGCCGCCAAATTGTGCACCAAGTCCGATTTTGTGCGCCTCTTCGAGCACTTTTTTCTCCAGTTCGATGTCGCGGAAGGCGCGCCCATACTCATTGCCCGAGGTTGGCAACTCGTCGTAGTAGTGCGTCGAAGCCAGTTTCACGGTCAGCAGATTTTTTTCGGCCGATGTGCCGCCAATGACAAACGCAATGTGGTAGGGCGGGCAGGCGGCAGTGCCGAGCGTTTTCATCTTTTCGATGAGAAATGGCACCAGCGTTTCGGGATTTTGTATGCGCGCTTTCGTCTCTTGATAAAGGTAAGTTTTGTTGGCCGAGCCGCCGCCTTTTGTTACGCACAAAAATCGGTATTCCATGCCTTCGGTGGCTTCGAGGTCGATTTGCGCGGGCAGGTTGCATTTGGTGTTCACCTCGTCGTACATGGTGAGCGGTGCATTTTGCGAATAGCGCAGATTCTCTTCGGTGTAGGTTTTGAACACGCCGAGCGAGAGTGCCTCTTCGTCGCAGTAGCCTGTCCACACTTGCTGCCCCTTTTCGCCGTGAATGATGGCGGTGCCAGTGTCCTGACAGAGAGGCAGTTGCCCTTTGACAGCCACTTCGGCGTTGCGCAGAAAGGTGAGTGCCACATAGCGGTCGTTGTCGCTGGCTTCGGGGTCCGACAGTATTTTTGCCACCTGCTCGTTGTGCGAGCGGCGCAGCATAAACGACACATCGCGGAAGGCGGCGTTTGCCATCTTTGTCAAGCCCTCTTTTTCGATTTTCAGAATGGGTTTGCCCTCAAATTCGCCCACCGACACATGATCTTTTGTCAGCAGGTAGTACTCCGTTTTGTCCTCGCCAAGCGGGAACATCGGCTGGTAATGAAATTCTGTTGCCATGATTGTTTTGCTCGTTTTTGTTGTTGGTATATTTGTGCAAAGTTACGAAAAAAAACTGACTGGTGTGCGCATTTTTTTTGTCTATGTCGCAAAAGTGATTTATCTTTGCAAAAGAATAATGGTATGATTTTTGCGGAAAACAAAGAAAACGAACGATGAAAAAGTGGACTAAATTCTTGCTATTGACGGCGTTGGCGGTGCTGTTTGCCGCTTGCAAAAACGACAAAAACGAACCCATCAACTACAACATTGTGGAAGATGTGCAGTCCTATTTCGATATGACGAAGCACCAGATGCGCCGTTCGTTGCGCCGCAACTACGGCACTGTGCGCGAAAGCAGCCATTCGTTGCGTGGGCGCAGTCGCACGCAGATGCTCACCATCTATTTCGACGACGACGACGATCCGTATCGCATTGATTATCAGCGTGATGATGTGTTGAAATCGCTCAACGAGATGGCGACCGTGGCGCAGCGTTTTGCGCTCGATGTACACACTTTTTATACCAACTATCCCGCCCCCTACAACTACGGCAGCATGAGCCGCAACGATGCCGAACTGTTCCAGTCGACCGACCACACAGCGTTTGCCGATAGTCTTGTGCAGCGCGCAGGCACTTACGATTGCGCCGAAGAACGCTACGACACTTTGCCCGACCCCATTCGGCGGTGGCGCACGGTGTTTCACAGTGCTTCGGACAACCGATTCCAGTTTACGCTCGTCAAATGATCGTTCGGTAGCCGATTTTTTCGCTAGAAAATCTATTTTGGTCTATTGCACAACGATTTTTGTCGCTTTTGTGCCAATTTTCACGATGTAAATGCCACGCAGCGCGCCGTTTTGTGCTGTAACATCGAGGCCGCTTGGCGTGTAGATGCGCATGGATTGGTCGCCAAAAATGCGTCCGTCGTGCGCAACAATCTCCGCAGGTGCTTCGGTGGTTGGCAGGGCAGTGGGGTACAGCGCGTGTATGCAGTAGGTGTCGCGGCGTGTTTGTGTGCCGTTTTCGGTGCGCGTGAACGCTGCAATGGCGTATGTGTGCTTGCCCGCCGCCGTGATGTGCTGTTGCGCAAACGCTGCGCCAATGCAGTTTTCGGTCAGAATGTTGTGGTGTTTGTAGGCTTCGTCGAGTGCCTCTGCCCAACTGTTGGAGGCATCGTATTTGGTGTAGTTTTCCAAATCGCCGTGAGCGGTGTAATTGTGCGTGGTGCTGTCCTTTTTATCGCCCCAAATAGTGTAACAATAGCCCGTTTCTTGCCCTGCATCGTTGAATACATAGTTTCTTTCGGCTGCGAGCGTCCATTCAGGAGTGCTTTCTGCATCGTAGTTGTAGCGTTTCTCGGTTTTTGTGGTGTTGGTATATGTGTATTCTAATTTGTAACTTGGTTGAAAACCGCCGTTGCTCACAATTTGGTAAATGCTTTGCACCAATATGTCGTTGGTGTAGGTATTGTCGAGCTTGTTGGCAACTTTCCAATTGCCGTTCCAAGTGTAATTTAGGATTGTGATGGCGTTTTTGTTGTAGGTGTATTCGGCTTTCGTATAGTTTTGTAGCACGCCATTTTGCGCTTTTGCAATTGTGATAGTTTTCAAATTTCCTTCATCGTAGCCGTAATCGGTTTTGATGGAGTCGAGCCAAACGCCGTTGCTTTTTTGCCGAATGGTGTGGCGCACGAGTTGATTTTGTGCGTCGTATTCAAACGCCTCTTTTTCGGTTTCCGTCCACGCGTCGTCGCTCCAAATGGCGGTGGTGATGGCGGTGTCGATATTGTTTTCGTTGCGTTGAAAGACGATTTTTGTGTCGTTCTCCCATGTGTTGCCGCTGCGAATATAGCGTGTGTAGCCATCGGCTTGCTGCGTTTCGTTGTACGACGGTACAAATTTGTAGGTGGCCGAAGCGTCGGTGCGCACAACGCTATCCAGTTGATGTGTCTGCGCCAATGCGCTGCCCAGCGCAAGCATTCCGCACAAAAGTAGGGTAAATGTTTTGTTCATTATAAAGTTGTTTTAGATTTCAGATTTTAGATTTCAAATTTCAAATTTCAAATTTCAGATTTCAAATTGTTGAGCTGTTGAATCGTTGTGGTTACCGAATAATTCTTAATTATTCATTCTTAATTGTTCTCTAACCCCCTCCGTCGCTGTCGCTCCTCGTCCCCCTATCTTTCCGCTCCGCTTCAAGCAGAGGGACAGAATCGCGCCCAACACCACCGCAATTATTATTCATTATTCATTGTTTATTATTTATTGCCTTG
>CAVGYO010000147.1:0-4479 GCA_963633255.1 Erysipelotrichaceae bacterium | reverse complement strand
GTGTCCAAAATCATTTGCACAATAATCAACCAATCAACCAATCAACCAATCAACCGATCAACCAAAAATCAATTCAACGCTTCAACAAATAACCAAACCAATAACTAGAAATTCCCCCTCCAAAAAAAGCAGAGCCGCCACAATGCGACGACTCCACTTCCCTTATTTATTCACTTTCACTCCAATTTTCCCATGCAGCGTTGTTGCCAGCGCCAAGCCGAGGCGAGTGTGTCGTCGACCGAGGTTTTGGCCTTCCATTTCAGCACTTTTTGCGCCAGTGCTGGGTTGGCCCACACCTGCTCGATGTCGCCTTCGCGGCGACCAACAATTTCGTAGGGCACTTTCACGCCATTCACAGCCTCGAAACGCGTTATCAGTTCCATCACCGAAAGACCGCGCCCAGTACCGAGGTTGAACACTTCGGGCGCTTTCAAATCTTTGTCGAGCATGCGTTCGACGGCCAAAACATGCGCTTCGGCCAAGTCCATCACATTGATGTAGTCGCGTATGCAGGTGCCATCGGGCGTGTTGTAGTCGTTGCCGAAAATGCGGATTTTTTTGTGAATGCCCGCTGCTGTCTGCACCACAAAGGGCACCAAATTGTTCGGTACACCGTTGGGCAGTTCGCCGATATAGGCCGACGGGTGCGCGCCAATCGGGTTGAAATAGCGCAAAATGATGCTTTTCAGCGAGTTGTTGGCGTGAACAGTATCGAAAATGATGCGCTCGCAAATCTGTTTTGTGTTGCCGTAGGGCGAAAGGGCGGTCTTTATCGGTGCCGATTCGTCCACAGGCAGAATGTCGGGCTGACCATACACCGTGCACGACGACGAAAATACAATGCCTTCGACCTTGTGAATGGGCATCAGTTCGAGCAGATTGACAAGCCCTACCACATTGTTGCGGTAGTATTTGAGCGGCACAGCCACCGATTCGCCCACGGCTTTGCTCGCTGCAAAGTGAATCACGGCCTTGATGCCTTCGTATTTCGTAAAAAATTTGTCCATCGCCACATAGTCGGTGCAGTCGATGTTCTCGAACACAGGGCGTTTGCCCGTTATTTTTTCGATGCCGTTCAGCACATTGATGTTCGAGTTCGACAGGTTATCGACCACATAGACTTCGTATCCAGCGTTCATCAGCGCGACTACGGTGTGCGAGCCGATGTAGCCCACGCCGCCCGTTACCAAAATTTTGTCGTGCGAGAAGCCCAACATCTTTTTTATTGTCTTTGTTACTTCCATAGTTTTTGCGGATAAATGCCTTCACGAATCAGTTTGTTTATTTCGAGCACCACTTGTGGGCGGTCTTCGGCGTAGGTTACACCGAACCATTTGGCGGGCGAATCGATGACTTCGCATTGCGCTTTGCCTTCGACTATCAGTTGGTTCACCACCGTTGGAATGTAGATTTCCGATTTTGGTTCGTTGCCGTGCTGTTGCAAAAATTCGGCAAACAGCCGTTCGGAGTGGTCGAAATAGTCGGGTGTGAAGCCCCACATATTCATCGAAACCAAGGCGTTTGCTTCGATATTTTCGAATTTGCCCTCTTCGGTCGGATATTGAATGACGCCGCCGCGGCACTCGATGTTGGTGCGCTCCACAATGTTGGTGAGCAAATTTTGCCCGTCCACACGGCAGATGCCACGGTTCACCGAGCCGCTCTCCGAGAGTGTGTTTTCTACATGGTAGCCAATCATGCAGTATTTGCCTTTCTGCCCCTCGACGCGTTGCAGAAAATCGGCCAAAAGCGTGTACGATTCGCGGCCGTAGAAGTCGTCGGAATTGATCACAGCAAATGGCTCGTGAATGGCATCTTTGGCCATCTGCACAGCGTGATTGGTGCCCCACGGTTTGGTGCGCAGTTTGTCGTACGGAATGCCTGCTGGCACCTTGTCAATCTCCTGAAAAACCACGCTCACGGGAATGTGATCCTCGTATTTGCTGACAATCTGTTGGCGAAATTCCTCCTCGAAACTGTGGCGAATGACAAATACCACTTGCCCGAAACCAGCGCGCAGAGCGTCGTAGATGGAGTAGTCCATGATGGTTTCACCGTTGGGGCCGATACCATCGAGTTGTTTCAAACTGCCGTAGCGGCTTCCCATGCCTGCGGCCAATACTAATAGTGTAGGTTTCATTGCGCTTTTTCGATTTTGTTTGTACGAAAATTTGGCGACAAAGTTACGCTTTTTATTCGTAATAGCAAATCCGCACATAAACCGTTTTGTCGATAAATGTCCGAAAAATGGCGCACTCAACCGCCGCAAAAAAGTTATCAACAACCGCACGCACGCTCCAGCACCGACAAATTTGCGCTTTCCGAAAAAAATACTATTGCTAGAGTGATAATTTTTTGCTATCTTTGCATTTTGGGCGATTGTAGAATCGAAAATTGTGTAAAACTTTAATAAACAGACAGTTATGGCACACACTATTGATAAGTTGGATTTGAAAATCCTGCAAATGATTTCGCAAAATGCGCGTACACCCTTTTTAGAAGTGGCGCGCGAGTGCAATGTGTCGGGTGCAGCCATTCACCAGCGGGTGCAAAAAATGATGGACAATGGCATCATCAAAGGCTCGGAATTTGTGGTCGATGTGAGCAAAATTGGCTACCAAACCTGCGCTTTTGTGGGCGTTACCATATCGAATTTGACCTACTACGACGAAATTGTCGAAGCATTAAAAAATATCCCAGAAATAGTCGAATGCCACTCGATAACAGGGCGTTACACGCTGCTTGTGAAAATCTATGCGCGCGACAATCACCACTTGATGTCGATTATTATGGACAAAATCGGCTCGCTCGAAGGCGTGAGCAACACCGAAACCTGTTTCATCTCGCTCGACGAGGTGTTTGTGCGCCAAGTGGCTTCGTTTAATTAAACAAAAAAAATGGACAATTACGACGAAAATCTATCGGAAGAAGATCGCCAACTAGTGCTGCACTACGAAGCGGCGGTTGCGCTCGGTCGGCTCGACTATTTCGATGTCGATGAGATGGAGATAATCATCGAACACTACCTGTTCGATGGCGATATTCGCGACGCACAAAAGGCACTCGAATATGGCTTCAAACTGCACCCGGGCGACCAATACTTGCAGTGCCAAAAGGCGGCTATTCTGCTTCACAAAGGCAAATTGCGCGATGCGTTGAAATTGCTCGACCTCTACCGCGATATCGATGACCCAGTACACACATTCAACCACGCCGAAATTCTCTATCGGCTTGGCAAAAAGAGCGAAGCACTTGCCGAATTTCGCGATTTGGTAGACAATAGCGACGAAACAGCCGACATTCCTGGCCTCTGCTTTGACATTATCAGCACGATAAACAGAGCATTTGACTACAAAAATAGCTTCTACTTTTTCGAAAAAGCGCTGGCCGTAGAGCCTCACAATTTGGATATGCTCGAAGCCAAAGCCTTTACAATGGAGTGTTTGAAACGCCCCGACGAAGCCATTGCGATCTACAACCAAGTGCTCGATATGGACCCCTACCGCAGGCGGACATGGCTTTTGTTGGGGTCGCTCCAGTTTAACCAACAGAACTACCGCGAGGCACTCACCGCCTACGACTATGTGCTGGCCATCGACCCTACCGATAGCCTGTCGCTGGCGCAAAAAGCCTACTGCCAATACCAACTCGACGATATGAAGGGCGCAGCAGAGAGTTGCAAAAAATATCTGGAACTGATGCCCACCGACGACGGCATGTATGCGCTGCTCGGCGAATGTTACGAAGCACTCGAAGAACCGAGAGACGCACAACGCGCCTACCAAAAAGCAGTCGAAATAAATCCAAAAAACGACAGAGCATGGTTCGGCATTGGGATTGTTTATTTGGCGTCGGGCGAAACGGAAACGGCCAAACAGCACATCAGAAAAGCAATTGCGCTGAACTCACAAGCCTTGGAATACGGCATGATATTGGCCGATATTCTGATGACCGAACAAAACGGCAAGGAGGTGATACCGCTGCTGCAAAAATTGGTGCGTGGTGTCGGTCGGGAGTCGCCGATTGCATGGAAACGCCTTGGCGACGCCTATCTTGCGTTCGATTCGTGCGAAAAAGCCCAAAAAACTTACGAACACACCATACGGCTCTGCGAAAAAAGAGAGCAGCCGAATTTAGAAAACTTGTCGCTGTTTACCGCCATTGCCTGCTACGCCAACGAAGACTTCAAAAAGGCGCAAAACTACTACAACCAAGCCAAACGCCTCAACGCCGAAGCCAAAGAGGACTTTCTGCGCATCTTCCCCGATGCCGACAAGAATATAACGCTCTAAATTAGTTAGGAGTGAGGAATTAGGAGTGAGGAGTGATGCGGCAAAGCCGCAATGACAATTAGTAGCAAGTAGCAAGATACAAGTAGCAAGAAAGATTTTAAGAACATAGAAGATAGAGCATAGACAAAATTCATTTGAAAATTTGAAGATTGTCGGTGTCCAAAATCATTTGCACAATAATCAACCA
>CAVGYO010000146.1:0-4505 GCA_963633255.1 Erysipelotrichaceae bacterium | reverse complement strand
TCGTAGAGCGATTTGGCGCGCGTGTCGGAATCGTAAACAGGGAATCCATAAACGCACAAAATGCTCGCTACCAGCGATTTACCGCTCCCAATGCCCCCTGTGATGCCGATAATCATTTTTTTTAGTTTGAAAGTTTGTAAAGTTTATCAAGTTTGTAAAGTTGAAAGTAGGGACGCGGCATGCCATGTCCTTGTTTGTAGATTCGCAGATTTGATGATTTAGTTATTTGGAAAAAATCAATCTTCAAATTTTCAAATCTTCAAATAATTATCAATTGTCAATTATCAATTATCAATTGTCTGCGGCTTCGCCGCATCACTCCTCACTCCTAATTCCTCACTCCTAACTTTTCTTGCGACTCTCTTACTTTTCGAGCAGAAATTCCACTTCGGTGGGAAAATAGCGCAGGGTGCGAATGTGGGCGTTGTTGGCGACGACGGTAACGGGTACTTTGTACGAAGTATTTTTCTGAATGTCGGCAAAATCGACATAGGCGGCAAAATCGGCTGCAGACAAGGCCTCGAAACGGCTCACACCGATGGAGCAGACCACCGTAACCGTGGCTGGAAAGGCGCGTAACGCCACGCCATCGGGAAAATTGCGCCCTTGCACCGAGAGTTCAAAACTCTTTTCGGTGGACATTTCGACGGGCACGCGCACCTCGACATCGGCCACATCGAACTGCGCCCCTGCAATCGGTTTCAGCGGGAAACGGAAAGTTGCCGACTGCGTCAGTGGCGCAAGCGACCCATCGACCTGCACGGCGACACATTGGAGCGTATCGAGCAGATGGCGCGGTGCAAAAACCTCGACCACTGCAGGTTTCAGGCGCACCGAATCGAGCAGCACATAAGGGTTGGCGAGCGCAATCGGCTGCGACAAGCGCACGGGCAGCGTTTTCTGTTCCAGCAGCACAAAATCGACCGATGACGATTCGGGTTTGACCGAAAGAATCTGCGAACTTGCGGGAAAATGGCGTTGCATAGCCGCACTCTGCGCCCGGAAATCGACCACGAGCGGCGTGCCACCCACAAATTTGCCCGTCAAATCGATGGTGAGCGTATCGTCGTCGGCAAGCAGTTTGTAGTTCATCAGCACTTGGCCCTCGTCTTTGACAAGCACCGAAAGCGACTTTGGCAAATCGCGTTCGAACTGCACATTGCTGGGAATGCCCGTGTAGCGCACGGGAAACTCGACCGTAGTGGTGCGCCGCGTGCCAACATTGTACATCACCCAAAACAGCGTGGCGAGACAGAGAAACGCCAAAAAAGTTGCCGTATCCTTGGTAAAAAAGAGACGCGCAACCTGTTTTGTTACTGCACGGAGACGCCCACCGACCGTTTTCCAATCGATTTTAGACATATTCCGTCGTTGTTTGCGGTGAAACTATTCGGCCTTCTCGGATTTTTCCGCCTTTTCGGCCTTCACTGCTTTGGCTTCGGGCTGCGATTGCTGGGCATCTTCGGGCGACTCGAACACCATCGATTTGTTCACTTTGATGCGTACATTGTCGGCCACTTCGAGAATGACAACATTGTCTTTCACCTCGCGGATTTTACCATAGATGCCGCCCGATGTTACCACGCGTTTGCCACTCACGAGCGAATCTTGAAACTTGCGGAGTTCCTTTTGGCGTTTGCTCTGCGGGCGAATCAGGAAAAAGTAGAAGACAACAAAAATCAGCACCAGCATAACAATGCCGCTCCAACTGTTTTGCGTCTGCGCCTGCTCTTGCAGTAAGATGGTCAGTAAGTTCATAATGTGAAAAAATTAAGGTTGAAAAAAATCGATTTTACAATTTGTCATCGGGTTTGACCAGTTTGCCAGAGGCTTTTTGGTCGGCTACTATCTTGTCGAGAATGCCGTTGATGAACGGTGCGCTGCGTGGCGTGCTGTAGGCTTTGGCTATCTCGATATATTCGTTGAGTGTAACGCTCGCAGGTATGGTTGGGAAAGCAAAAAGTTCGGCCAGTGCGGTCTTCATTATCAGTGTGTCCATAAAAGCGATGCGCTCCACTTCCCAGTTTTTCACCGTGGCGTCGATGAGTGCCTCGTACTTGTCGGATTTGGTGATGACGGCACGGAAAAGCGTGCGTGCAAACTCCAAATACTCCTTGTCTGCGTCCTCGTCGGCCATGGTCATTATCTCGTTGTCGGCCACCGAATCGACGGTGAAATGTTTGATGGTTTTCTGCACAAAACTGAGCACCATATCGAGGTCGTCGTTCCAATAGAGGCTCTGCTCTTCGAGATAAGCGTCGATTTCGGTACTCATCGGCACATCGTTTTTGTAGATTTTGCGCCAAATATCTCGGTCGGCTTCGTACGAGCGCACATCTTGCGACATATAGTCGGCATAGTGTTCGGTGTGCGTTATTTCGCGGTAAAAAGTGGGCAACACAGCATCGTCGGCACTCCACGAATAGGTCGCTTTCGATATAAAATCGGTGAGTTTTTGACTTTCGGCCAACTGTTTCACCCAGATGTTATCGGCAAAACGCATATTCGGGTTGCGTTCGGCATCGGTAGGCAGATATTTGTTGCGCTGATTGTCGAGATAGAGTTCGGCGTAGCGGGTGAGTTCCACGGGCAGCGCAAGCATAAAAAGGTAGAGGTCGTTTATCTGCCCGAGGCTTTTATTCAACTCCTTCTCGGCCGCCTTGGGCGTCATGTTTTCGTTTTGAAAATAGGCGTACAACACCTGCACGACTTTTACTCTGAGGAGCGAACGGTTTATCATAGAACTCTGTCTGTTTTTTCGGATTGCAAAATTACAAAAAATTATTGAACCAACGAAAATTGTTGTTACAACTCGTTGACCACCGTAACAATGTGGCACGCCACCACGCCAGCCGTTTCGGTGCGCAGCCGACTTGTGCCAAGCGTTACCGCCCGAAAGCCCTGATTTAGAGCCAGTTCCACCTCGTCGCGACTAAAATCGCCTTCGGGACCGACCATCACCAGCACATCGGAATGCGGCGGACAAATGTGGAGCAGATGCGGTTTTTCGCCCTCGTAGCAGTGCGCCACAAAACGCTGCGAGGCGCGCACAGTGCGCAAAAATTCGTCGCAATCGACCATCGGATTCAGGCGCGGCACACACGCCTTGTACGACTGCTTGGCAGCCGCCACAAGAATTTTCTCGATGCGTTCGGGCTTGATGATTTTGCGCTCCGAAAAACGGCAGAGCAACGGCGTAATCTCGTCCACGCCTATTTCGGTCGCCTTCTCGACAAACCACTCGAAACGGTCGCTGTTTTTGGTCGGTGCCACCGCCAGATGCAGCCGAAACGGCCGCTGCCCGAAATTTTTCTGCACCGACACAATTTCGACCTCGGTATGTTTGACGTGCGGCGCAACAATGCGCACCTCGTAGAGATTGCCGATGCCATCGATAACATGCGCCGTATTGCCCGCCTGCATGCGCAGCACCTTGGCGCAGTGCGCCGACTCCTCTTCGGGCAGAAACGGATTTGACAAAATATCGGGAGCGTAGAATAGATTCATTTTGGGAAATCGCTAAATTGTTTAAGCGTTTGTTGTTTTTTATTTCTGGTTTTCGGTAGCCAAAACGCACGCAAAAATACTTTTTTTTTGAAAAATAGTCAAGCATAAACAAATAATTCGTACTTTTGCCGAAAGAAGTGAACACCCTTTTATGAAACGCACCGCACTACCATTTTTGTTGGCCGCCACGCTGTTGGCAGGCTGCAATCGCAGCGAGCGACAGTATCGTGCCATCGTCGAAACGCTCGATGTATCGGCACCGCTCGAACTCGAAAACATTGCCAATGCACACGACATGATAGCCGATGCCAGCGGTTTGAACTCGGAGCAAACGGAACATCTGCAAGAGTTGTTTTTTCGCTACATGATAGCGTGTGCCGATGTACAAACAAGCCTGATGGAAGAAGCTTACGGGGCTGCGCTCAACATGCCCGATGCCGAAGCCGCCGACCGCCAGATAGATTCGCTCGCCGCCGTTATGGACGATATGCGCCGCTATGGTCTGCTGATGTATGCGTCGGAGGGCGGCATCGAAACAGAAATTATGCCAATGTATATGGCCGAGGCGTTTTGGCGTTACCTGACACCATCGGAGCGCGCGTTGGCCGAACTGTCGGAACTCGAAGTAGAAACACCATCGCTCAACGATGCGTCGGTGGCGGTAGAACTCGACGAGATTGCACACCGCCTCAAACGCTGCGACGATATGCTGGCCACCTACCCCGACGACCAATTGACACCAAAATTTGTAGAATGCCAAAAATACTACTTGGCCATTCTGCTGGCTGGATCCGACAATTCGCCCGTATTCGACTGGAACACAGGACATTTGCTGCCCGAAATAGAGCAGATAGTCGAAGCCTACATCGAGGCCTATCCCGATGCCGCCAGCACACCACTACTGCGCGAATTTCTTGAAATCGCCGCACAATCGGACTACAAAAAAAGCCCCGCCATCGAACAATTTATCAGCAAAAAGGTGCTGAATTAGTAGCAAG
>CAVGYO010000145.1:0-4542 GCA_963633255.1 Erysipelotrichaceae bacterium | reverse complement strand
CAAATAATTGTCAATTATCAATTATCAATTGTCAATTAAAAAGTCTATGTTCTATCTTCTATATTCTATGTTCTCTTATCTATTATTCATTATTCATTGTTAATTGTTCATTAAATGTAGAGTCGCCACAATGTGACGGCTCTACATTTTTAATGACGAAAGAACAATAAAGCCAAGAAATTAACATTGAAGAATTTTTTTGCTCAAAAATTTTGCAGATGAAAAAAAATAGCCTACCTTTGCAGTGATGATGGCGAATAGCGACATACATACGGCTGTAAATGGTTTTGCAAATTTGTTTGCACCGACTTATTACGCCAGTAACTCGTTGATTATCAAACAATTACCCCCCCCCATATCAGATAAAATTATTTCTGAAAATTGTATTAAAAACGATTTTGCGGACGAATTCCTATTCGGTCGCCTTTTGTCGTGAGCAAAAATAATAACCCTATAAAATTTATATCATGAAACACACAAAACTATTCTTTGCCTTGTGCTGCTCGGCTGCGCTTTTGGCGGCGTGCGACAAAAACGAAAAACGAGTTGTAGATTGCGGCGGCACAATTGCAGAACCAATCGATTTGGGACTTAGCGTGAAATGGGCTGACCACAACCTCGGAGCAGAAAAACCACAAGATTTTGGGCGATATTTTGCTTGGGGTGAAACGAAAGCCCAAACAAGCGGTTTCGATTGGGACAACTACAAATATGGCACTAGTAGCACCGAAGTATCCAAGTACGATACCATCACTATCACTCTCAAAGCCGACGACGTTTTCGAGACCGATAACATCCTTGACACTCTCAAAACCGACGATGGTATCGTGTACTATATAATCCTCCGTACCACACTTGTACCCACCGACGATGCTGCTACCGCCAACTGGGGCAAAAACTGGCGTATGCCTACCGCTACCGAACTGCAAGAACTAATAGACAACTGCACTTGGGAAAAGACGGAACTCGGTTTTACAGCCACAAGCAAGGTGAATGGCAATTCCATTTTCCTACCAGCGGCGGGCTACATCGATGGCGCAGAACATATCACTGCACTGAAAATGTCCGAATCGATGACTACCTATTATTGGTCGAACAAAGTCGATGAAAAATTTCCAGGCGATGCCCTGCGACTGAACATAAAGTGTGAGAACGATACCACAATAACACTGAAAGTGGGTTCCACACGCCGTGCGCTTGGCCTCTCTATCCGCCCAGTATATAAATAGCAAGAGAGTTAGGAGTTAGAAGTGAGAAGTGATGCGGCGAAGCCGCAATTTCAGATTTGAAAATTTGAAAATTGAGGCGTTGTGGAGTACGAAAAGCCGCAATCTTCAAATAATTGTCAATTATCAATTAAAAAGTCTATGCTCTATATTCTCTCACCTATTATTCATTATTCATTGTTAATTGTTCATTAATTATTTGATGCAGCATTAGGCAACCAATTCAAAGCAAAAAGAATCCCCGAAATTTCGGGGATTCTTTGGTTACATACTGCGCTGTGTGTCGCCGTAATGGAGCAGTTATGGGAGAATTTGCAACTCTGCACCAACAACAACTTTCTTCCCATTGTGAATGAAAATACCTTGAGTTGTTGGCCGATTCCAGCACCTTCCATTCATATCGTACCAGCGGTCGTCTGTTGTGTCGATTTGGGTTGTTGCGAGATTTGTTGTTTGTGCTGTGCCGTAAAGGTTTAACAAACACAAACCAAAAAATAGTATCTTTTTCATCATTCTAAAAATAGATCATCATCGGCAAAATCCGCCCAATCGTCGGAGGCATAGACTATTTCGGGGACGCCATCGGGGGCGGTGTGTTGCTGCCAAGTTATGCCAAATCCAATCAGCAAGAGCAACGACGACACCATCGCTGTGAGCCAGTAACTCACTTTGCGTTTGGCAAGGCTATAGTTGGTTTTGGCGGCTCCTACGGTCGATTGCGTGATTTGTGCAATCTCTTCGTACGACAAATCTTCGTGGTAGCGCAGGTTGAAAACGGCGCGCTGTGTGGGCGAAAGGCGCAGCACGGTCTGTTCGAGGCGCGCCAGCAGTTCCTGCCCGGGCTCTATCTCTGGCTCGCTACGCAGCGTTTGCAACACCGATTCGTCCACTTGGTTTATCGGATCCGACGGCTGCTCCTTGCGAAGCCACATATAGGCACAGTTGGTGGAGATGCGGTAGAGATACGCACGCTCGGAGGACTGATTGCGCAGTTCCCCGAGGTGTGTATATACCTGCAACCAAGTGTTTTGCAACACATCTTTGGCGTCCTCGCTATTGCGGAGCATACGCCTCAAATAGCGGTACAGTGATTGGTTGTATGTCTTGACTAAGCGGTCGATCATTTGGCTGGACGCTTGTGCTGCAGCAGTTCTTTGCGCGCCCGCTCATCGTCGTAAATTTTCTGAATCTGCGACGGTTTCAGCACGGTACGCAACTTGTGGAAATAGGTTTCGCGGATATTCAAAATCTCCTTTTGGCGCGCAAAACGCATGCGAATAGCCGCCTCTATCTCCTCTTCGGTGAGCGTATTGTTGGGCTTCTCTTTCTTGTAAAGCATCTTCACGCCGTGCAGTTTTTTGTTGTAATCCCGATAGATGTTGCGGAAATGTTCCGCCTGTTCGCCGCTCAACCCAAAAGACTGAATGTAGGCGTTGGTTTGCTCGGTCAGTTGTTTTTCGTGAGCCTCTCGTTTTTGCTCTTTGGTCTGATTTTCTTCAGCCATCATGCTCATACTGAATGCGAGTACAAGCACCATAATAAAATACCGTTTCATTTTTGTGTGTTCGAAATGTGTGGAGAAGCCTGCGCTGCCCCACGGGTTAAACATAAATAGAAGCACTTCTATCTATGAGATGCAACTAAAGCCAAAAAGTTAAAAATGCAAAGTGCTTTTTTTGCGACAATCCGAAATATAAACGCCACACAAAAACTGCGTGCGCGCAAGTTGAAAATCAGCGATTGTTACGACTGTTGCGGTCGTTCGGCTTTTTTCGGTGGAATTTTTGGTTGTTGTTGCGGTTGCGGCCGTGAAATTTTTTGCGTTGGGCTTTTTCGGCTGGCACATCGGGAACGGCTGGCGCCATTTTTGCCACTTCGTCGGGCAGTGTGCGCCGCTCGATGGTTTTCTCGATAAATTTTTCGATTTTGTCGAACCGTTGGCGGTCTTTGGGCGTAACAAATGTGAGTCCCACGCCTTTGGCACCTGCGCGCGCCGTGCGTCCAATGCGGTGTACATAATCCTCGGTCTGTTTCGGCACATCGAAATTTATCACCATCTCGATGTCGTCGATATCGATACCGCGCGACACCACATCGGTGGCCACAAGAATTTTAGTTTTGTTGTTTTTGTAGTCGAGCATCACCTGCGTGCGCTTGGCCTGTTCGAGGTCGCTATGCATCTGTGCCACAGGCAGATGCAGTCGGCGCAACTGTTGGTAGAGTTCGCGCACTTTGTCTTTCGATGCCGCAAAAATGAGCGTTTTGCCACACTCTTTTTCGTTGAACAACCACTCGATGAGCGGCAGTTTTTGCTGTTCTTGCAGCAGATAAACGCCCTGTGTGATGCCGTCGGCGGGTTTCGACACAGCGATTTTCACCTCCTCGGGATTGACCAGCACATTGCGCGCCAATTTTTCGACATCGGGCGGAAATGTAGCGGAAAACATCAGATTTTGGCGTTTTTTCGGCAAGTGGCTGATTATCTCGATAATGTCGTCGTAGAAACCGATGTCGAGCATGCGGTCGGCCTCGTCGAGTACGAGAAACTCCACGCCGCTGAGGTCGGCTTCGCAGTAGCGCAAGTGCGCCAAAAGTCGGCCTGGCGTCGCCACCACAATGTCGCTGCCGCGTGCAAAAGCGCGTTGTTGCTGCGCAAAAGCCACGCCATCGTTGCCGCCCGAAACGGCAATCCACGACACATTGCTGTAGTAGGCAAAGCCCGCCAGCAGTTGATCGACCTGCATTGCCAGTTCGCGTGTAGGCACCAAAATCAGCGCATTCACGCGGTCGCTGCGGTGTTCACCGCGCGACAGTTTTTCGAGTATTGGCAGCAGGTAGGCGGCCGTTTTTCCCGTCCCTGTTTGCGCCGAAGCCAGCAGGTCGTGTCCGTCCAAAATCAGCGGAATAGCGCGTTCTTGCACAGGCGTGCAAGTTTCAAAGTGCATATCGTCGAGTGCATCGAGCAGGTCGTCGTTCAAATCTAATTCGTCAAAATACATTCTTTACATTTTTTTGCAAAGATACGAATTTAGTGTGAAAGAGTAAAAGTTTATCAAGTTTATCAAGTTCATAAAGTTTATCAAGTTCATAAAGTTTGTAAAGTGTGAAAGTAGGGGCGCGGCATGCCACGCCCGAAAGTTTATCAAGTTTATCAAGTTCGTAAAGTTATAAAGTTTGAAAGTCAAAACATTTCAAACATTCAATGATTTTTCTCAGTGAAAAACGAGAACGAGGACTTTCCACCGACAAAAAAAGTGTAGCAATTAAACGAAGGTTTATTTGCTACACTTTTTCAATCCATAAAATACACCGCAAA
>CAVGYO010000144.1:0-4555 GCA_963633255.1 Erysipelotrichaceae bacterium | reverse complement strand
TCCAAAATCATTTGCACAATAATCAACCAATCAACCGATCAACCAATCAACCAGAAATCTAGATAATAATCGCTTCAACACCAAAAAACAACAGCGCAACACCATTTGGCATTGCGCTGTCGCGTATTAGTCAGTGAAAAGTGGCGTTATTCGGCCTCTTTTTCTGGTTCGGCTTTCTTGCTGGCCTTTTTGGCAGGCTTCTTTTCTGCTTTTTCCTCGCCTTCGGCTACCTCTGCTTTTTTGGCTTTGGTTGCTCTCTTGGCTGGTTTTTCGGCAGCAGGCTCTTCGGCTTTTTCGGCTTTCGTTGTCTTTTTGGCCGCCTCTTTCTTAATCAGTTTTTCGGTTGCAGCAGCCACCATTTCGTTCTTCAAGGCCGACAGGGCATCGAGGTCGCCGAGCGTGGTCTTTTCGATGGCAGGTGCTTCCTCTTTCTTGGCTTTCTTCACAGCCTTTTTGGGCTCTTCGGTTGCCGTTTTGGCGGCATCTTCGTGAATGCGGCTGTGCGACAAGATGATGCGTTTTGCGTCCTTGTTGAACTCAATCACTTTGAACGGCAGTTTTTCGTCCACTTTGGCGGTTGTGCCGTCCTCTTTTACAAGGTGTTTTGGTGTGGCAAAGCCTTCAACGCCGTAGGGCAGGGCAATCACTGCGCCTTTGTCGAGCATCTCGATGATAGTGCCTTCGTGTATGCTGTCGGGCGTGAAAATGCTCTCGAATACATCCCACGGATTCTCTTCCAACTGCTTGTGGCCGAGGCTCAAGCGGCGGTTTTCTTTGTCTATTTCGAGCACTACAACTTCGATTTCAGAACCGATTTGCGTGAACTCCGATGGGTGTTTGATTTTCTTTGTCCAACTCAAGTCGCTGATGTGAATCAGACCATCGATGCCTTCTTCGAGTTCGACAAAAATGCCGAAGTTGGTGAAGTTGCGCACTTTGGCCGTGTGGCGCGAACCAACGGCGTATTTCGTTTCGATGGTCAGCCATGGATCTGGTTTCAACTGCTTGATGCCGAGCGACATCTTGCGTTCGTCGCGGTCGAGCGTCAGCACAACGGCTTCTACTTCGTCGCCCACTTTCAAGAAATCTTGTGCGCTGCGCAGGTGCTGGCTCCAGCTCATTTCGCTGACATGAATCAGACCTTCGACGCCAGGAATAATCTCGACAAATGCGCCATAGTCGGCCATCACCACTACTTTGCCTTTCACATGGTCGCCCACTTTCAGGTTCGGGTCGAGTGCGTCCCACGGGTGTGGCGTGAGTTGTTTCAAGCCGAGAGCGATACGCTTTTTCTCGTCGTCGAAATCGAGAATAACGACATTGATTTTCTGGTCGAGTTGCACCACTTCCGATGGGTCGTTTACGCGTCCCCAACTCAGGTCGGTGATGTGAATCAAGCCATCTACGCCGCCAAGGTCGATAAATGCGCCGAACGAAGCGATGTTTTTGACCACGCCTTCGAGCACTTGACCCTTCTCGAGTTTCGAGATGATTTCTTGTTTCTGTTTTTCGATTTCGGCTTCGATAAGTGCTTTGTGCGAAACCACCACATTTTTGAACTCTTGGTTGATTTTCACCACCTTGAATTCCATTGTTTTGCCAACAAAAATGTCGTAGTCGCGTATCGGTTTTACATCAATTTGCGAACCTGGCAAGAATGCCTCGATGCCGAATACATCGACAATCATGCCGCCTTTGGTGCGACATTTGATGTAGCCTTTGATGATTTCGCCGTTGTCGAAGGCTTCGTTCACGCGTTCCCACGAGCGGGCGGCGCGAGCGGCTTTGTGCGACAAAATCAGTTGACCTCTTTTGTCTTCTTGGTTTTCGATGAAAACTTCTACTTCGTCGCCCACTTTCAAGTCGGGATTGTAGCGAAATTCGCTCATCGGAATGATGCCGTCCGATTTGAAACCGATGTTTACCACGGCTTCGCGCTTGTTCATGGCGATGATGGTGCCCATAACGACCTCTTTGTCTTTCACTTTGTTCAGTGTGTTGTCGTACTGAGCGGTGAGTGCTGCCTTTTCTTCTTTTGTTACGATATCGCCTTTTTCGTAGGCGTCCCAATCGAAGTCAGCGGCAGGCGCTGTTTGAAATTTGTTTTCTTCCATAGTCGGAAAGAGTTTTTTTTGCGCCAAACTTGCGTTTGGCAGGTGAAACAATAGGGTTAATTTGCGCATTCGTGAAAAATGCGGTGCAAAGGTACAAAAAAAATCGGAATAATGAGCAATGAAAAGGAAATAAAGGCTTTTTAATTGCTCAATTATTTGAAAATTTGAAATTTATTGCGTCGTTGCACGCAAATCTGTCCCTCTGCTTGGAGCAAAGTGAAGTCTAGAAGTAATAATCGCTTCAACAGAACTTTCTCTTCGAATAAAACGACACACCAAATTTATTCGCTGCGTCCTTGGCGTTTGCGTTCGTTTTCGTCGAGAATGATTTTGCGAATGCGCATGTGGTGCGGTGTAACTTCCACATATTCATCGTCTTTGATGTATTCTAACGCCTCTTCGAGGCTGAAGACGATGGGCGGTGGCAGTGTGGCTTTGTCGTCGGCACTTTTCGAGCGCATATTGGTCAGTTTTTTCGACTTGGTTACATTTATTACAATGTCGCCTTCTTTGGCATTTTCGCCCACAACTTGCCCTGCATAAACCTCCTCTTGCGGGAATATGAAAAACCGTCCACGGTCTTGCAGTTTGTCGAGCGCATAAGCAAACGCCGTGCCAGTCTCCATAGCGATGAGCGAGCCGTTTTGGCGGCGGTCGATGTGGCCTTTCCACGGCTGATATTCGGCAAAACGGTGCGCCATGATGGCCTCGCCAGCCGACAGAGTCAGCACTGTGTTGCGCAAGCCGATGATGCCGCGCGACGGAATCATAAATTCCAGTTGTAGGCGGTCGCTCTGCGTTTCCATCGCCGTCATTTCACCCTTGCGGCGCGTTACGATGTCGATAATTTTGCTGGCATACTCTTCGGGTACATTCACGGTGAGTTGCTCGATGGGTTCGCATTTCACGCCGTCAATCTCTTTGGTAATGACCTGTGGTTGACCCACTTGCAGTTCGTAACCTTCGCGGCGCATGGTTTCGATAAGCACCGACAAGTGCAGCACACCGCGCCCCGATACGCGCCACGAGTCGGAAGTTTCCGATTTTTCGACACGCAATGCCAAATTTTTGTCCAATTCGCGCATCAAGCGTTCGTGAATGTGGCGCGAGGTAACATATTTGCCGTCTTTTCCGAAAAATGGTGAATCGTTGTTTGTAAAGGTCATGCTCATGGTCGGCTCGTCGATGGCGATAGGCGGCAGCGGTTCGGGATTGTTGATGTCGGCAATGGTGTCGCCAATCTCGAATCCGTCGATGCCGACAATGGCGCAAATGTCGCCCGAAGCCACCGTTTCGGCCTCGGCTTTGCCAAGCCCAGTGAAGGTATTGAGCGATTTTATGCGCGATTTCATCACACTGCCGTCGCGTTTGATGAGTGCCACATCTTGGTTGTTGCGGAATGTGCCGCGATGCACGCGCCCTACGGCTATTCGGCCGATGTACGACGAGTAGTCGAGCGATGTGATGAGCATTTGCGCGTCGCCTTCGATGTATTGCGGCGCAGGAATGTAGTCGATAATGGCATCGAGTAGGGCAGTGATGTCGGTGGTTGGTTTGCGCCAATCGGTGCTCATCCAGTTCTGTTTGGCCGAGCCGAAAATGGTCTGAAAATCGAGTTGATCTTCGGTGGCGTTCAGGTTGCACATCAGGTCGAACACCGCATCTTGCACCTCGTCGGGGCGACAGTTGGGCTTATCCACCTTATTAATAACAACAATCGGTTTCAGGCCGATTTGCAGGGCTTTTTGCAGCACAAAACGCGTTTGTGGCATTGGTCCTTCGAACGCATCGACCAGCAGCAGACAGCCATCGGCCATATTCAGCACGCGTTCCACCTCACCGCCAAAATCGGCGTGTCCCGGCGTGTCGATAATGTTGATTTTTGTGCCTTTGTAGTTGATCGAGACATTTTTCGACAAGATAGTGATGCCGCGTTCGCGCTCCAAATCGTTGTTGTCGAGTATCAGTTCGCCCGACGGCTTATTTTCGCGAAAAAGTTGCCCAGCCAGCAACATTTTATCGACAAGCGTCGTTTTTCCATGGTCCACATGGGCAATAATAGCGATGTTACGAATGTTTTGCATTGTCTTTTTTACCATTTTATCGGCATTTCGCCGCTTGAAAAATCGGCTGCAAATTTACGATTTTTTTCGCAGAGCAAAAAATTCAAATTTCATTTGATTTTTGCTACGCTCGGCATAGTTCAAATAAATTTGACTCTGCTCTCACTAATCGCAAAAATTCTAATTTCATTTGATTTTTGCTACGCTCGGCATAGTTCAAATAAATTTGACTCTGCTCTCACTAATCGCAAAAATTCTAATTTCATTTGATTTTTGCTACGCTCGGCATAGTTCAAATAAATTTGACTCTGCTCTCACTAATCGCAAAAATTCAAATCTTCAAATAATTGTCAATTATCAATTGTCAATTATCAATTA
>CAVGYO010000143.1:0-4599 GCA_963633255.1 Erysipelotrichaceae bacterium | reverse complement strand
GAATCGCTTCAACAGTTCAATTTATTTTGCTTTCTTCGCTGTTGTTTTTGTTGCCGTTTTTGTTGCGGTTTTGCGTGTGCTGCGTCGGTAACTACTGCGGCCTTTCGAGGCGTTTTCGGGGTTGGCGATGATAGCGCGGCACGCCTCTTCGGTGAGTGCGGCAGCGTCGGTGCCTTTGGGCAGTTTGTAGTTTTTCTTGTCGCTGACGGTGTGTATGTATGCACCGAAACGGCCGTTCAGCACCTGAATGTCGCCAAAAATGTTGATGATTTTATTCTTGTCGGCTTCGCGCTTGGCAACGATTATCTCGATGGCGCGGTCGTGGGTGAGCGCAAACGGATTGTCGGTTTTTGGCACAGAGTAGAACAGTTTGCCGTGCTTGATATAGGGGCCAAAACGACCATCGGCCACAATCATGTCTTCGTCCTCGAATTGGCCGACATTCATCGGCAGTTTGAAGAGTTCCAACGCCTCGTTGAGCGTGATGGTGAAGATGCTTTGATTTTTTTGCAGGTCGGCAAAACGCGGTTTTTCGTCGCCGTCGGACGAACCCAACTGCACCACCACACCATATTTCCCAACTTTGGCATAAACGGGTTTGCCCGTTTTGGGGTCGTTGCCCAAAAATTGTTCGCCGGGCTTGGTGCCAACGGCAGCGTCGGCCGACTTTATCTCTTTTTCGAATGGTGTGTAGAATTTGCCGATGTTTTTGTTCCACGCAACTTTGCCCGCTGCAATTTCGTCGAACTCCTCCTCGACATTGGCCGTGAAATTGTAGTCCATGATGTCGGAAAAGTAGGTCATCAGAAAATCGTTTACCACAATGCCGATGTCGGTGGGCGAGAGTTTACCTTTTTCTACGGTCGGTTTTTCGCGGCGTGTTTCGCTGGCTATCTCTCCGTTTTTCAGCGTAAGCACCACATAGTCGCGCGGTGTGTTGGCTATTTCGCGTTTATCGACATAGCCGCGTGCCAAAATGGTCGAAATGGTGGGTGCGTAGGTCGATGGGCGACCGATGCCCAACTCTTCGAGTTTGCGCACGAGCGATGCCTCGGTGTAGCGCGCTGGTTTCTGCGCAAAGCGTTCTTGCGCTGTGGCTTGACGGAGTGTGAGCGACTGCTTGCCTACCGATGGCAGCAAAGCGGTTTGGTCGCGCTCCTGTTCGTCGTCCGACGACTCCATATAGACGCGCAGAAAACCGTCGAACAGCAGCACTTCGCCAGTGGCGACAAACTGTTCGGGGCTTCCTTCGATGGCGATGTTGATGTTGGTGCGTTCCACTTCGGCATCGGCCATTTGCGAGGCGATGGTGCGCTTCCAAATCAGTTCGTAGAGGCGTTGTTCCTGCGCCGTGCCGCTGATAGTGTGGTTGCTGATGTAGGTGGGACGAATGGCCTCGTGCGCCTCTTGTGCGCCTTTGGAACTGGTGTGATATTTGCGCACTTTCACATAGCGTTCGCCCGCCATTTCGGTAACCTCTTTTTTGATTGTATTGAGTGCTAAACTACTGAGGTTCAGCGAGTCGGTACGCATATAGGTGATTTTTCCCGATTCGTAGAGTTTTTGGGCGATACGCATGGTTTGCGACACCGAAAAACCGAGTTTGCGCGAGGCTTCTTGTTGCAAAGTCGATGTGGTGAATGGTGCTGCTGGCGACTTTTTAGCAGGGTGTTTTTCGACGCTTTCGATGCTGAAATGCGCTGTTTTGCAAAGTTCCAAAAATTGGCGTGCCTCCTCTTCGGTGGCGAGGCGGCGTTTCAGTTCGGCCTGCAATTCGCACGGTTTGCCTTGCGCATCAACGCCCGAAAACAGGGCGACAACCTTGAACGATGGTGTGGCTGAAAAATCTTGAATTTCGCGCTCGCGTTCAACCACCAAGCGCACCGTAACCGACTGCACGCGTCCCGCCGAAAGCCCCGGTTTGATTTTTTTCCACAGCACGGGCGAAAGTTGGTAGCCCACAATGCGGTCGAGCACGCGGCGCGCCTGTTGTGCGTTCACCAGATTGATGTCGATGTCGCGCGGATGTTCGATGGCAGCAAGAATGGCGGGTTTTGTTATCTCGTGAAAAGCGATGCGGCGCATCTTCTCTTTGTCGAGTTTCAGTTCGTTTTGCAAATGCCACGCAATGGCCTCTCCTTCGCGGTCTTCATCGGATGCGAGCCAAACCGTTTCGGCCGTTTTCGCCTCTTTTTTCAGTTCCGACACCAATTTTTTCTTGTCTTCCGACACAACATAGGTCGGTTTGAAGTCGTTTTTGATGTCGATACTCAAACTTTTGTCGGGCAAATCGCACACATGTCCCATGCTCGACATCACTTTGTAGTCGCTGCCGAGAAACTTTTCGATGGTCTTGGCCTTGGCCGGAGACTCCACTATTACAAGGTTTTTCATACTTTTTTATCGGTTGGCTCTAAATCGATTTTTTCAGGGTGCAAAGTAACAACAAATTTCAGATTCGCACCAAATTTTCGGCACACTTTTTTAATCGTCCGAAAAATGGACAAGTACATGTCGGTACGAATTGAATATCTTTGTCTTGGAAACGAAGCCGACATAGCGACCATTGTCATCAACTACGGGCAGGCTCCACGCGCCGCTGTCCTCGAACAGATCCATCACCTTGTCCATCGACTGGCTGACATTGATTTTGGCAGGCACGGCAATCATCAGTTTGCGCACCGAAAAGCGTTTGTAGAGGTCGGGACGGAACATGATATTGCGCACCTCGTCGAGCGGCATGATGCCCACCAAAACGCCCGTTGCCTTATCGACCACGGGAAAAACATTGTGGCTCGAACGCGAGATGATTTTGACCAATTCGCCGAGTTTCATCTCTGGATTGACCGTTTCGACATCGGTTTCGATGAAATTTTCCATTTTCAACATCGATAGTACGGCGCGGTCTTTGTGGTGCGTCATCAGTTCGCCTTTTTGTGCCAAACGCATGGCGTAGAGGCTGTGCGGCTCGAACAAAATTATGGTGAGATACGACACTACCGAGGTAATCATCAGCGTCATGAAAAGGTCGTAACCGCCCGTGAGTTCGGCGATTAGAAAAATGGCGGTGAGCGGCGCGTGCATCACGCCCGACATCAGTCCAGCCATGCCCGCAAAGGCAAAATTTTGGCTCGGAATGCCGATGCCGAAGAGATTCATCGCTGTGGCGACGGCAAAACCCGTGATACAGCCCACAAACAGACTTGGCGCAAAAATTCCGCCCGTGCCGCCTGCACCATTGGTGGCCGCCGATGCAAAAATTTTGAAAAAGACTATCAGGCTCAAATAGAGAATCACTACCCAAGTTTCGGTGCGATAGGCGTAGAATGGCGACTGCTTGAACACCTCGGACGCCTCGCCCGAAAGCAGCGACGCAATGGTGTCGTAACCTTCGCCGTAGAGTGGCGGGAAGAAGAAAATCAGCAGGCTGAGCATGGCGCCGCCGATGGCAATTTTGCGGTATGGTCGGTCGATTTTTTTGAAAAATCCCTCGAGTCGGTTCATGCCGCGCGTGAAATAGAGCGACACCAAGCCGCACACCACGCCCAAAACGATGATGAACGGAATGCGCCCGAGTTCGAATGGCACGGCGTTTTCGAAACGGAACATCGCCTCGCTGCCCATCATCAGGTACGAAAATGCGTTGGCCGTAACGCTCGAAATGAGCAGCGGCACAATGGAAGTCATCGTCATGTCGAGCAGCAGCACCTCGAGCGTGAACATCACGCCTGCAATCGGTGCTTTGAATATGCCGCCGATGGCTCCAGCCGCGCCACAGCCCACCAAAAGCATCAATGTTTTTTGGTCGAGATGGAATGCACGCCCCAAATTCGACCCGATGGCCGAGCCAGTCAGCACAATGGGCGCCTCGGCACCGACCGAACCGCCAAAACCGATGGTAACCGCACTCGCCACTATGGACGACCACATGTTGTGCACCTTAATTATTGCTTTGCGCTGCGAGATGGCGTAAAGAATTTTGGTTACGCCGTGGCTGATGTCGTCTTTCACAATGTAGCGCACAAAAAGGCTCGCCAGCGTGATGCCCACGGCAGGCAACATCAGATACCAATAGTTCAGTTCGTCGGTAGGGAAGAGCGATGTGATGGCGTGCTGTATGAGTGCGATGATGCTTTTCAACAAAAACGCTGCCACAGCACACGCCACACCCACCAAAAAACTCAAAATCAGCACAAAAACAGACTCCTTGATGTGTTTTTCGCGCCACATCAAGAGTGCCATATACTTTTCGTGCCAATCGATTTTTGCCATAAATTTTCTGTTGAAGCGTTGATCAGATTATTTCTAATTTCTAGATTTCTAGATTTCTGGTTGATCGGTTGATCGGTTGATCGGTTGATTATTGTGCAAATGATTTTGGACACCGACAATCTTCAAATCTTCAAATCAAAAATTTTCAAATAATTATCAATTGTCAATTGTCAATTATCAATTGTCTGCGGCTCTGCCGCATCACTCCTCACTCCTCACTCCTCACTCCTCACTCCTCACTCAAAACACTGCTCACTCCTCACTTCTCACTTCTCACTTAAACAATCCCTTGCGCCATCATGGCTTTGGCCACTTTCATGAATGCGG
>CAVGYO010000142.1:0-4600 GCA_963633255.1 Erysipelotrichaceae bacterium | reverse complement strand
ATCATGAAAAAAATAGTGTTTCTTACCGCAGCGGCAACGCTATTTGTGGCTTGCGCGCGTCAATCGCTGAACTTGCCTGCCGATGCCAATATCGGTGTAGGGCTGAACACGCTGCTCACGCTCAATGTGGGCGACAACACGGTTTATACCGAAGATTTTGTGATGCAACCTGCCAACATCGATTCGGTTACCGCCAGCGATCCGTCGGTGGGGTGCGTGCTGTCGGCCGACAAACTGACGCTGAACCTGCACGCCACCGAAACCATGCCGCAAATGGTCGATGTGCAGATTTGGGTTGGCGGAGTGCCCTATTCGGTGCCTGCACGCAAATCGGACAAAATCGACTTTGTGTTCACTTGGAATCCGAACGGACAAACGCCCAAACGCGTGCAGATTGCAGGGCAGATGAACAACTGGGTGCCATCGCTCACACCCGATTTGCAGCGCAATGACGACGGTTTGTATGCGGTAACGCTGCACATCAGCCCTGGCACCTATCTCTACCAAATGAACATCGACGGCGACCAGAACCACGATGCCAACAACCCCGCCAAAGTGGATAACGGCTACGGCAAGTTCAACTCCATCATGCAGGTCGATGGCTACGAAAAACTCTTCCCAGTGCTGACCACGCACACAATCGGTCGCAACAAAATCGATTTGACCTACACCAACGAGGTGGGCGAAATTTTTGCCTATTGGCAGAATTATCGCTTGCCGCAAACCTTTTTGCAAGTCGAAAATGGCACTATTTCGGTAGCAATTCCAGCCGAAGCCGATGCGCTCGAACGCTCGTATTTGCGCATTTGGGCAACCAACGCTTATGGCGTGAGCAACGACATTTTGGTGCCGCTATGCCACGGACGCGTGCTGACCGACATGGCGCAAATAACACGCACCGACAAGCACGCCGACATCATCTATTTTATGCTGGTCGATCGCTTCAAAAACGGCAATCCGCAGAACGACCGCCCGATGAATCGCCCCGATGTAAACCCGAAAGCCGACTACCAAGGCGGCGACCTCGAGGGCATCAAACAGAAAATCGACGACGGCTATTTCGCGCAGTTGGGTGTGAACACGCTGTGGGTCTCGCCACTGAACCAAAATCCGTTTGAACCTTACGCCTACGATGCCGTGGGCAAGACCAAATTTGCTGGTTATCACGGCTATTGGCCCATCTCGTCGTCGCAAGTCGATGTGCGCTTTGGCTCCAACGACGAACTGAAAACGCTTGTGGCCGATGCGCACCAGCACGACATCAACATTCTGCTCGACTATGTGGCAAACCATGTGCACGAACTGCATCCGCTCTACCAAAATCACCCCGAATTTGCCACGGCACTCATTCTGCCCGATGGGCGCAAAAACCTCGGTTTGTGGGACGAACAGCGGCTCACTACTTGGTTCGATGTGTTTATGCCGAGCCTCGATTTTGGCAATCCACAAGTGGTGGCGATGATGTCCGATTCGGCGGTCTATTGGGTAAAAGAGTTCGGCATCGACGGCTTCCGCCACGACGCATGCAAGCATGTAAACGAGGAGTTTTGGCGCGCAGTAACCTACAAACTCAAGCAAATCGACCCGAAAGGCAATTTCTACCAGATTGGCGAATCGTATGGCAGTCCCGAACTGATGGCGAGTTATGTCAATTCGGGCATGCTCGATGGTCAGTTCGATTTCAATGTATTCGACGAAGCCACATCGGCATTCAATGGTTACAGCGGCGGCACACTCACACGGCTGAACAACATTTTGCGTAGCAGCCTGAAAATATACGGCGCACACAATCTGATGGGCTACATCAGCGGCAATCACGACAAACCGCGCTTTATGGCGATGGCTTCGGGCGACCTGAAGGTGGGCGAAGATGCCAAAGCGTCGGCATGGACGCGCGAAATCGGCATTACCGACTCGGTGGCGTACGACAAATTGGCGCTTTTCCATGCGTTCAACCTCACCATTCCGGGCGTGCCAGTCATCTACTATGGCGACGAAATTGGCATGACGGGCGCCAACGACCCCGACTGCCGCCGCATGATGCATTTTGGCGATTGGAACGCACACGAACAACGCCTGTTCGACCAAGTGAGTGCGCTCAACCACCTGCGCCGCAGCAATGCCGCACTGATTTACGGTGATTTTGTGTCGCTCGCCACGACCGACAGCACTTGGGTTTATGGGCGCAAATTTTTCGACACCGAAGCCATTGTCTGCCTCAACAACTCGGGCACCGAAGTTACGCTCTGCGTGCCACTCGACCGCATGAACGGTCAAAATCTGCACACCACCTTCGGCCACACTTTCGAGCTGAAAGACAACACGCTGCACATCACCCTGCCGCCCTACGGATTCGAGGTGTTGAAATAACTTAGTGATTCGATGATTAACAAACCCACCGAACAGCAGTTCATCGCTCTCTACGAGAGTGCATTTCCCGCCAACGAGCGGCGACCAACTGCGCAGGAATTGGCTCTGGACGACCCGCGATTCGAAATGCGCATCATTCGCCACGAGGGCAATTTTGCGGGCTTCATCACGCTGTGGCACTTTGCCGACTTTGTCTATGTGGAGCATTTCGCTACGCTGCCCGAACTGCGTGGGCACGGGCTTGGCAGTCGAACACTGCAGACGCTTCGGCACGAATCGACGAAACCAATTGTTTTGGAAGTGGAATTGCCCGAAAACGACATCGCTTTGCGGCGCATGGCGTTTTACAAGCGTGCGGGCTTTGTCGAAATGCCGCAAGCCTATCGGCAACCGCCATATACGCCCGAAAATGATGGTTTGCCGCTGCGCATAATGACCACCGCCAACGACACGAGCGACCGTTTTTTCGATGCGATAAAAGGCACGCTCTACCGCGAAGTCTATAAATTTTCCGAAGAATGAAAAAAACGCTCTCTGTCGCTGCGCTGCTGTTGTGTTGCGCCTGCGCTGTTGCCCAAATCGACCACAAAAAACTGCTGCAAGCCTATTTTTCCGAAGATTTGGAGGTGTGGCGCGCCGCCATCGACCAGATAGACGACACCGACGCTACCATGTTGCGCCAAATGGTCAACTACGAATATGGCTACATCGGTTTTTGCATCGGGCGCGAACGCTTCGACGAGGCGAAACGCCGCATTGCCACGATGCGCAATCACTTGAATACGCTCGAAAAAGGCGGCTACGAGGCGGCGATGCTCAATCTCTACCGCTCGGCATTGTGCGCCTTCGAACTGTCGATGAACCGCTGGAAATTTGCCACACTTGGTGTCGAGAGCGTGCGGCTCGCCAACCTCGCCTACGAACAAGCACCCAACAATCCGTTTGTGCTGAGTCTGAAAGGCAATACCGAATTTTATCGCCCTGCACTGGTGGGCGGCTCCAAAAAACGCGCCGTGGCACTCTACGAACGCGCCGTGGCACTCTACGAGCAGCAGCAACTCACCGACCATTGGAACTACTACGCCACGCTGCTTGCGTTGGCGCAATCGTACGAAAAGACCGACAACCGCGAGAAAGCCAAAACCGTTTGCCGCAAACTGCTCTCCGTCGCCCCAAACTTCGAATATGTGCGCGACAAATACTACCCAAGCCTCTGATTGACAAGGAGAAAGCAGTTCGATTGATATGCTCGTCTATTTATTGATGAGCGCCACAGCGTAGGCCGAAATGCCTTCGCGGCGGCCTGTGAAACCGAGTTGTTCGGTGGTGGTGGCTTTGATAGAGATGGCATCGGCAGCGACGCCCATGGTTTGTGCAAGGCAGGCTTGCATCGCTTCGATGTGCGGATTCAGTTTGGGTGCTTCGGCGCAAATGGTGCAGTCGATATTGCCAAGTGTGTAGCCGTGGTTGCGCAGCAGTTGCATGGTGCGTTGCAGCAGAATTTTGCTATCGATGCCCTTGTATTCGGCCGCTGTATCGGGAAAATGGAAGCCGATGTCGCGCAGATTGGCAGCCCCGAGCAGCGCATCGCAAATGGCGTGTATCAGCACATCGGCATCGCTGTGGCCCAACAACCCAAACGGCGCATCAATCTTGATGCCCCCCAGCCACAAATCGCGCCCCTCCACGATTTTGTGCACATCATATCCGAAACCGATTCTCACAATAATTGACATTGATAATTGATAATTGACAATTGATAATTGACAATTATTTATGGGTGTTGCTTTGATGTTTTCAAAATACTAATCAACAATTTTAGCAACTCAATGTTATCACTGTGAATCGATTCATAACTCTGAATAGTGATATACTCACTGTCCTTAAGAAGTTGCAGCCAATACTCCGTTTCGTTGGCTTCTTTTAGTGCTATATTGACTTTGTTGATAAAATCTGCTTTGGATTGTGCATGTTCTGCTTCCCACAATAATGCCCCAATCGCTGTTCCGCTTCGAAGAACTTGTTTACTCAAGACATTCTCTTTTTTGGTCGTACTCAAAAATTTGTACAAATCTACAGTACGCAGAGCAAATGCGTACGCTTTTTGCATGACCAAATTATCTCTCATTATCAATTATCAATTGTCAATTGTCAATTGTCAATTGTCAATTGACTATTACTTGTTTCTGTCGGCGAGTGCTTTGATGCCATCGACATCGAAGGCGAGCGA
>CAVGYO010000141.1:0-4721 GCA_963633255.1 Erysipelotrichaceae bacterium | reverse complement strand
CAACACACGCCCGCCTCCGAAAAGGAATTGGGTAAGTGGTGAGGAAGTGATTTCTAATTTCTAGATTTCTAATTTCTAGTTATCGTTGAATTGATTTTTGGTTGATTGGTTGATCGGTTGATTGGTTGATTATTGTGCAAATGATTTTGGACACCGACAATCTTCAAATCTTCAAATAATTGTCAATTATCAATTATCAATTAAAAATTCCTCACTCCTAATTCCTCATTCCTCACTCAAAAAAAACACTCCTCATTCCTAACTCCTCACTCAAGAGCACTTCTCACTTCTCACTTCTCACTGCTAACTTTTATCAAGTGTCTCTTCCCATCAATTTGGCGGCCAAGGTGATGAAGGGTTGTAGGCTGTTTTTTGCACCAGAAATCTGTTTTAGTACTGCGAGTGCCTGTTGATAATTCACATTTACCTGCTCTTCGCAGGTTTTTGGAATATCGAGTTGTTGATAAATGGTTTTGATGGTCGCAATTTTTTCGTCATCGGGCAGGCGGTGGTCGGCGAGTGTCTGTTTGATTTTAGCACGCTGTTCGCTGTTGGCACGGTGCAGCGCAGTGATGAGCAGAAAAGTTTTTTTGCCCGTGAGAATGTCGCCGCCGATGCGCTTCCCAAAGGTCTTTTCGTCGCCGAAAGCGTCCAAATAGTCGTCGCGCAGTTGGAACGCAAGCCCAATTTCGATGCCAAAATTGTAGAGATTTTGTGCGTCGGTTTCGGTGGCACCGCCCACGATGGCACCAATTTTTAGTGCCGCAGCCAATAGAACAGCCGTTTTTTTGCGAATCATCTCGAAATAGTTGTCGATAGATACCTCTTCGCACCGTTCGAAATTGATGTCATATTGCTGACCTTCACACACTTGCAGTGCTGTTTCGGTAAAAATTGGCAGCACGGCAAGCAGTTTGTCGCTGGGCAGTTGTTGCAAAAACTCGTAGGCTTTTATCATCATAGCATCGCCGCTAAGAATGGCCGTATTGGTGTCCCATTTGCGGTGCACTGTGGGGCGACCGCGGCGCACATCGGCGCAGTCCATCACATCGTCGTGAAGCAGCGTAAAATTGTGGAAAACCTCGATGGCTAAAGCCGCTGGCAACGCCTCGTTGCGTGTGCCGCCAAAGAGTTCGCACGCCATGAGTGTGAGCGTTGGGCGGATGCGTTTGCCGCCGCTTTCGAGTGCGTAGCCGATGGGTTGGTAGAGTTCCTCTGGCGCAATGTTCCAGTTGATGTTTTTCAGTTGTTGTTCGATGTAGTTCTGCACGACAGTCTGTTTTTCAAAAGATTACGCTGCGAATATAGGCATTTTTTTTGACATAACACCCATTCGCCAAAATTTTTATGAAATTTTTAACTATTTTTTGCTAAAATGAGGAAAACTTTCGCACCTTTATACTTTCACACTTTCACACTCGTTTTGCTACTCATATCTTGCGACTCAAAAAAAAACTGTTTTCTATATGCTAAAAAAATAGTACTTTTGTAGGTTAAAGACGAAGCATATTTTTTGAGTTACAAACCCTATAAAAAATTAAAAACTTATGGTTTATTCAAAGGAAGTGGAACACATGTGTTGTGTTGCCAAAGGTCCAAACCACGGACCTGCACCCATTCCCGAAGAGGGTAAATGGGTGAAAGCCAAGGAGATAAAAGATATCTCTGGTTTGACGCACGGTATCGGTTGGTGCGCACCGCAACAGGGTGCTTGCAAACTGACACTGAATGTGAAAGATGGCATCATCGAAGAGGCTTTGGTCGAAACTATCGGCTGCTCGGGCATGACGCACTCGGCTGCTATGGCCTCCGAAATTCTGCCGGGCAAAACGCTGCTCGAGGCATTGAACACCGACTTGGTTTGCGACGCCATCAACACGGCCATGCGCGAACTGTTCTTGCAAATTGTTTACGGTCGCACGCAGTCGGCATTTTCCGAAGGCGGTCTGATGATTGGCGCAGGGCTCGAGGACTTGGGCAAAGGTCTGATTTCGCAAACGGGTACGCTCTATGGCACCAAAAAGAAAGGCACGCGTTACCTGCAACTGACCGAAGGTTACATCACGCGTATGTTCCTCGACAAGGACGACCAAGTGTGCGGCTACGAGTTTGTACACATGGGCAAATTTATGGATGCCGTGAAAAAAGGCGTTCCTGCCGACGAAGCCCTGAAGTCGGTAACAGGCACCTACGGCCGCACCAAACCCGAACAGGGCGCAGTCAAATCCATCGACCCACGCAAAGAGTAATTAACAATTAAGAATTTTGAATTAAGAATTAACGGTATGAAGAGGGACAATGCGGTTTTAGACAAAAGTAAAGCGTTTGCGATTCGCATTGTCGGGCTTTATCAATTTTTGAAAGAAAAAGAGCGTTTTTTTCCTTTAGCCGAGCAAACATTGCGAAGTGGCACAAGCATTGGAGCAAATGTGCGCGAAGCACGCCGAGCCCAAAGCACGAAAGATTTTTTGAGCAAACTCTATATCGCACTGAAAGAATCGGACGAAACAGCCTACTGGCTCGAATTGTTGCACGAAACGGAATACATCGACCAGAAGATGTTTGAAAGTTTGTATAACGATTGCGAAGAGTTGACAAAATTGCTTACTGCAATCATAAAAACGAGCAAGGCAAACGAATTTTTGCAGGCCAATCAATCGGAATAAAAACACACACAATACTGACTAACCCAAAAATTCTAAATTCTAAATTCTAAATTCTAAATTTTAGAAACTATGATTAGAGAAGTTAAATTTGAGAGCCAAGACCGCCGTATGAAACAGATTCTGGCGGCATTGAAAGAGAATGGCATTTCCTCTATCGAAGAGGCCAACGAAATCTGCGACAAGGCAGGTCTCGACCCGTATAAAACCTGCGAAGAGACGCAGATGATTTGCTTTGAAAACGCCAAATGGGCTTATGTTGTTGGCACGGCCATCGCACTGAAAAAAGGCTGCAAAAACGCCGCCGACGCTGCCGAAGCCATCGGCATCGGATTGCAGAGCTTCTGCATTCCCGGCTCTGTGGCCGACGACCGCAAAGTGGGACTCGGACACGGCAATTTGGCGGCACGCCTGCTGCGCGAAGAGACACAATGTTTTGCTTTCCTCGCTGGACACGAGTCGTTTGCTGCTGCCGAAGGCGCTATCAAAATTGCCGAAATGGCCAACAAAGTGCGCAAAAACCCATTGCGTTGCATCTTGAACGGACTGGGCAAAGACGCCGCCATGATTATCAGCCGCATCAACGGTTTCACCTATGTGCAGACCGAGTTCGACTACTACACGGGCGAACTGAAAGTGGTGAAAGAGACCGCCTACAGCGATGGTCCGCGCGCCAAAGTGAAGTGCTACGGCGCCGACGATGTGCGCGAAGGCGTGGCAATTCTCTGGAAAGAGAATGTCGATGTGTCGATTACGGGCAACTCTACCAACCCGACGCGTTTTCAGCACCCAGTGGCTGGCACCTACAAAAAAGAGCGCATTTTGGCAGGCAAACCCTACTTCAGCGTAGCATCGGGCGGCGGCACGGGACGCACGCTGCACCCCGACAATATGGCTGCTGGTCCCGCCTCGTATGGCATGACCGACACCATGGGACGCATGCATAGCGACGCACAGTTTGCTGGCTCGTCGTCGGTGCCTGCCCATGTCGAAATGATGGGCTTCCTTGGCATCGGCAACAACCCGATGGTAGGCTGCACCGTGGCTTGCGCCGTGAATGTGGCGTTGGCATTGAGCAAATAAGCCACACAACATCGAAAAATAGGAGGACGATTCTTGTTGGGATTGTCCTCCATTTTTTTGCGATTTTTTTGAAAAAAGTTTGGCGTATAGGTCAAATTGCGTGGTTTTTTATCATAGTATGCTTCAATGGGTCAAATTGCGTGGTGATTTTTTGAGCTTAAATGGTTTAATTTCGCCAAGAACTTTGTATATTTGCATTGCAGTCCGAAGCATAGTGGAGCTCTGCTGGGGAGCAACTCCATGAGGAATACGATTGCAGAAGCGACAAGCATGGGGCAGAAGCCAATCAATGGCTTCTGCTTTTTTCATGCTAAGAGCTTACTTTAATGCTAAGAAAAAGGCGTATAGGTCAAATTGCGTGGTTTTTTATCATAGTATGCTTCAATGGGTCAAATTGCGTGGTGATTTTTTGAGCTTAAATGGTTTAATTTCGCCAAGAACTTTGTATATTTGCATTGCAGTCCGAAGCATAGTGGAGCTCTGCTGGGGAGCAACTCCATGAGGAATACGATTGCAGAAGCGACAAGCATGGGGCAGAAGCCAATCAATGGCTTCTGCTTTTTTCATGCTAAGAGCTTACTTTAATGCCAAGAAAAACCCACTGATGAAACGCTTGCGGTTCTCATTTGCTTTTATTCATTCTGACTTTGTTTTGAAGTTTTGAAACTTCGACAAAGTTAGTCTACATAAGCCTTGAGCGGCTGTTTCACCACGCAATTTGACCCATAGAGAGGTTGCGATGCTCAATTTTGCATTTCAAAGTTTTGAATCGCTCAAATCACCACTATTCATGCGCATTCACAGCATTTTCACCACGCAAAATGACCCATAGGTCTAAAAAGTCTATGTTCTATAACCGATAAACTTTCGGGCGTAGCATGCCGCGCGCCTACTTTCACACTTTCTCACTTTCACACTCAAAAACTTCCCCCTTGGGGGATAAGAGGGGGTCTTAAAACAAGCGAAGCCCTTTGG
>CAVGYO010000140.1:2126-4745 GCA_963633255.1 Erysipelotrichaceae bacterium | reverse complement strand
TCTGTTTCGAAAAGTTCTTTGTGTTTCCCTTTCTGAAATAGAAATTTTGTAGTATTTTCGCAGGTAAAATATTGTAGTATCATAACGAAAGAAAAAATCGGATTGCTCGAGATGATTATGCGAAGGCGTTTAGCAGCAATGCCTACACGCTGGCAGTCGTAGCCTGTCCGATGGCACACGCTTTTCTACAAGGAAATGCCAGCGGAGAGAAACTTATCAACTCATCAACAACCGATCAACCAAAACTAAAATAACAAAAAATGTTTTCAGGAATTGTAGAAGAGACCGCACGCGTGGTTGGCATTGAGCGCGACCGCGAGAATGTGCATTTTACGCTGACTTGCAGTTTTGTCGGCGAACTAAAAATCGACCAGAGCGTGGCGCACAACGGCGTGTGCCTCACCGTGGTGAAAATCGATGGCGACCGCTACACCGTTACCGCCATGAAAGAGACGCTCGACCGCTCGAACCTCGGGCTGCTGCGCGTTGGCGACGAGGTGAATGTAGAACGCTCGATGATGATGAACGGTCGCCTCGATGGACACATTGTGCAAGGCCATGTGGACCAAACCGCACGCTGCACCGAAGTGCGCAACGCCGACGGCAGTTACTATTTCCACTTCGAGTACCAAAGCACGCCCGACATGCGCCGCCGCGGCTACCTGACGGTGGACAAAGGCTCGGTTACAGTCAATGGTGTGTCGCTCACCGTCTGCACACCCACCGACAACAGTTTCGAGGTGGCGATAATTCCCTACACCTTCGAACATACCAATTTTCACAACATTGCAGTGGGTTCGGTGGTCAATTTGGAGTTCGACATCATCGGGAAATACATTGCACGCATACATCAAAATTGACTATGACAAAATTAAAAAAATGGCTGTTGGCGGTGGCGTGCGTGCCAATCGGTTTGGCAGCGCAGGACATTCCCGAAAATATCGCCTACACGCAAATCTATGATTTTATCGACGAGTTGGCCATCGACCGCATCGTCAGCATCAATTCGGTGGTGAAGCCCTACAGCCGCGACTACATTGCGCAGAAACTACGCGAAGCGCAGGCCGCCGATTCGCTGCTCACCAAACGCCAGCGCAAGGATTTGGAGTTTTTTCTGAACGATTACGCACTCGAATGCGACACCGTGCCAACGCGCAACATTGTGAGTTGGACCGACAAAAGCACATTTGCGCTATCGCTCTTGCAGCCGTCGTTTCACTACAACAACAAGTATTTCAAGGCGCGCATCACGCCCATTTTGGGCATGGATTTGATTGTTGGCGCAAAAAAAGGCTTGCTGATGAAACGCTGGTTTGGTGCCGACATTCAGATGGATATTGTGAACCATGTGTCGGTGTGGGCCAGTTACCGCGACCAGTCGTACAACGGCAATTTTCTGAAAGAGGAGTATTTTCCCGTCAAACGCCATGGCGCACGCATTGCGCAGCCATCGTACCTGAACCAACTGCCTGGCTGTGAGTACAAAGAGGCCACTTACGGCGGCGACTACAGCGACCTGCGCGGCGGCATCAAGGCGTATGCGTGGTGGGGCAGCCTCGGACTGGTGAAAGATGTGATTCAGTGGGGCGACGCCTACAACGGCTCGAACATCATTTCGGGGCGCGCACCGAGTTTCCCCATGATTACACTCAATCTGAAACCATGTAAGTGGTTCGAACTCAACTACATACACGGCTGGCTGGTGAGCAATGTACTCGATTCGACCAACTACTATGTGGAGCAATACACCGACAGCACCACCACAAAGCACTACCGCCCCGCCAACAAATTTATTGCTGCCAATATGCTCACTTTCACACCGATACAAGGGCTGAATCTGTCGCTCGGCAACGCCATCATCTACGCCGAACGCAATGTGCAAGCCGCCTATTTCATTCCGATTGCCTACTACAAAAGCATCGACCACCTGCTGACCAAAGGGCTTGGCACCGAAAACCAAAACTCGATGATTTTTTTCAACATCAGTTCGCGCAATATCAAGCATCTGCACCTCTACGGCTCCATTTTTCTCGACGAATTTAACTCGAAACGCCTGAAAAAAGGCAATGACGAACGCAATCCGTGGTCGTACAAAGTCGGTTTCAATGTGAGCAACTGGCCCGTGAAAAATCTGTCGCTGCAAGGCGAATTTACACGCACCAACATCATCAACTACAAACACTCTATCGCCACGCTCACTTGGGCATCGAACGGCTACAATCTGGGGCATTATCTGGGCGATAATTCGCAGGACATCTATGTGGCGCTCAACTACAAACCTGTGCGCGGCTTGAGCCTGAATCTGTCGTACACCAACGCCACCAAATACAACGATTACGCCTACATTCGCCGCGAAGTGGGCGAGGCTCTCGCCCAAAAACCGTTCGACGAAAAGGTGTGGCAAAACGACCTTGTGGCGTTCAAAGCCGTGTACGAAGTGGTGAACAACGCCTACGCTATCATCAATGTAGAGTGGAACAATGCGCGCGGCTATACGCCCTCGTCGGAGCCGATGGCCTACGAAAACCGCCTCACAGCGCAAGGCTACCTCGACCAATACACGCCCAAACTCTACCAAGGCAAAAACTGGACATTCACCGTCGGCTTCAGTTTTGGATT
>CAVGYO010000140.1:0-1932 GCA_963633255.1 Erysipelotrichaceae bacterium | reverse complement strand
ACTTTCTCACCTTCACACTAAACCAATGAACCGCCTGACCGATTTTTTGCCGACAACGAAAAAAGAGATTGAACTCCGTGGTTGGAGCGATGTCGATGTGGTGCTATTTTCGGGCGATGCTTATGTCGATCATCCATCGTTCAGCGCAGCGGTCATCGGGCGTGTGCTCGAAGCCGAAGGGTTGCGCGTGGCCATTGTGCCGCAGCCCGACTGGCACGGCGATTTTCGCGATTTCACAAAATTCGGTCGCCCACGCCTCTTTTTCGCCATATCGGCTGGCAACATGGATTCGATGGTGAACCACTACACCGCCAACCGCCGACTGCGCTCCAACGACGCCTATTCGCCCGACGGACGCGCCGCTATGCGCCCCGACAACTGCACCATTGTCTATGCCAACATTGTGAAACGCCTCTATCCCGATGTGCCGCTCGTCATCGGTGGCATCGAGGCAAGTTTGCGCCGCTTTTCGCACTACGACTACTGGACCGACAGCGTGCATCGCAGCATTTTGGTCGATTCGAAAGCCGATTTGCTGGTCTATGGCATGGGCGAACAGCCAATGCGCGCCATTGCACAAACGCTCAAAAATGGCGGCACCATTGCGGCGTGCCACGATATTCCACAAACGGCCTATATCACTTGCGAAGACCCTACCCTACCCCAACAGATAGTACTCCATTCGCACGAAGCGGTTGCGCGCGATCGTCGCAAATCGGCCGAGGCGTTCCGCATTATCGAAACCGAATCGAACAAACTGACTCAGGTGCATTTGGTGCAGCCTGTCGGCAAACAATTTGTGGTGGTCAATCCGTCGTTTGCCCCGATGACTACCGCCGAACTCGATGCTATCTACGAATTGCCGTTCACACGGCAACCGCACCCGAAATACAAGGGCAAAACCATTCCTGCCTTCGAAATGATAAAATTTTCGGTCAATACGCACCGCGGCTGTTGGGGCGGCTGCGCCTTCTGCACCATTTCGATGCACCAAGGCAAATTTGTGGTGTCGCGCAGCCAAGAATCGATCGTTCGCGAGGTAAAAAAAATCGCCGAAATGCCCGATTTCAAAGGCTATCTCAGCGATTTGGGCGGTCCGTCGGCAAACATGTATATGATGCGTGGCAAAAACACCGATGTGTGCGCCAAATGCCGCCGTCCGTCGTGCGCTTTTCCCACGATATGCCGCAACATGAACACCGACCACACGCCGCTTTTGGCACTCTATCGGGCGGTCGATGCGCTGCCGTGCGTCAAAAAAAGTTTCATCGGCAGTGGCGTGCGCTACGATGTGGCGCTGCACCGCACCAACGACGAGCGCGTCGATGCCGCCAACCGCAACTACCTGCGCGAACTCATCGAACACCATGTATCTGGACGACTAAAAGTAGCGCCCGAACACACCTCCGATGCCGTGTTGCAAACCATGCGCAAGCCGAGTTTTGCACTTTTCAAGGAGTTCAAACGCCTGTTCGACCGCATCGATGCCGAAGGGCGACTGCACCAGCAAATTATCCCCTATTTCATTTCGAGCCACCCTGGCTGCCGACCGCAGGATATGGCCGAACTGGCCGTCGAGACCAAACGCCTCAATTTTCAGTTGGAGCAGGTGCAAGATTTTACGCCCACGCCCATGACTTTGGCCACCGAGATGTACCACACAGGCCTCGATCCCTACACACTGAAGCCCGTTTTTGTGGCACGAACGCCACACGACAAACTCGCACAACGCCAATTTTTCTTCTGGTATAAGCCCGAAGCGCGCGCCCAAATCAAAGAAGCCCTCAAACGCATCGGGCGCCCCGACCTGATTGACAGACTTTTTAATAGTTAGAAGTGAGAAGTGAGGCGGCGAAGCCGCAATTTGAAGATTTGAAGATTTGAAAATTTGAAAATTGTCGGTGTCCAAAATCATTTGCACAATAATCAACC
>CAVGYO010000139.1:0-4809 GCA_963633255.1 Erysipelotrichaceae bacterium | reverse complement strand
TTTTTAATTTCTGGTTGTCGCGACCAACACCACCGCAATTATTATTCATTATTCATTGTTTATTATTTATTGTCTTGCTCGTCGCCCCCTTTCCCGTTTCCCCCGAAGGGGGAAAGGCCTTCGTTTAATTGTGAGTTTTGAATTTAGAATTAAGAATTTTTGCGCTCCGAAACGCTGCTGCAATTTTCAAATCTTCAAATCTTCAAATTTTCAAATTGCGGCCTTGCCGCATCACTTCTCACCACTCACTTCTAACTGCTCACTTTTTTTGCGCTTATCAACCAGCCGCCATACCAAAATGGTCAGTGCACTGCCGAGTGCAAAAGCCACCAACAGCAGCCACTCGTTGCGCCAATTGCGCCCTACAAATGCCAACGCACAAAACAACAGCGACACACAAAACAAGACCAATGTTACCTGTTTGTGCTGCAAACCCAGCGACAACAATAGGTGGTGAATGTGGTTTCTGTCGGCCGAAAACGGCGATTTATGGTTTTTGATGCGTGTAAGCATTACGCGTAGCGTGTCGAACAGCGGCACAAACAGAATGCAAAATGCCACCGCTGGCGCAGCGGCAAATCGGTAGGCGGCGGGCGTTGTGGGTGCGTCGTTCAACTGCAAAAAATGGAACACAAACCACGACACCATAAATCCCAAAAGCAGCGAACCCGCATCGCCCATAAAGACTTTGCGGCGCGAACCGCCAAACACATTGTAGCAGAAAAATACAGCCAACGCACCCAACAGCGCATAACCAAGCATAGCCATATTCAGGTCGCCAACCAACTGAAAATAGATGGCAAACAGCAGGCAATAGAGCATTCCCAAACCAGATGCCAAACCGTCGATGCCGTCAATCAAATTCAGCGCATTGGTGATGACGATGAATGTGGCAAACGAGCAGACATAACTCCACGCCAGCGACAATTCGCCCACGCCAAACAGTCCGAACAGACTCGGCATACGCACATCGGCCCAAACTATCAGAAAGGTGGCTGCCAACATTTCGCCAAACAGTTTGCCCAACACGGTCAGGTCGATCAGGTCGTCGATGAAACCGACTATCAGAATGAGCGTAACGCCCACCAGCAAGTAGTGCGACGCAGGCAAGTGATTGAACGCAAAAACGACAAAAAATATCAGAAACGAGATAAAAATGTCCAATCCGCCAACGGCTGGCACCAACCCCACATGCGAAGTGCGTTTGTTGGGCTTCACCACAAAGTTTTTTTCACGCGCCACACGAATAACCGTCGGCATGAATACAGCCCCCAAACACGCCGTCATCAAAGCAAACAGGTAGGGGTGTTGATATAAAAAATTGAGTATATTAGTCATTCTTTAGTTAATCGGTTGACGAGTTGAAGCGATTATTATTTCTGGTTTCTAAATTTCTAGATTTCTGGTTTGTTGATCTGTTGGTTGATTGGTTGATTGGTTGATCGGTTGATTATTGGTGCATTTGTCAGATTAAGCACGCATAATGTATCATCTAATCAGTTTTTAATTGTTTTTGATTGCGGTTTTATCACATTACCACATTCATCTTTCTGCATAAAACTATACTGCAAGCCTGTGATCAACTGTGCCGTTCTGTTTATTTTTATTTCAATATTTTGCCTGTCGTCAATAGTGATGTAACCCATATCTGTGGCTATTTCCAACTGGCTCATCACCTCCATGAGAGATCCAAAGGCAATTTCTAAAAAGTGTATCTTATCTTTGTACGAATACCGCGAAACGCCTTCGGCAATGTTTGATGTAATCGAAACCGCTGCACGACGCAATTGACTGCATAATGCAAATTGTTCTTCTTTCGGAAATTTTTTCAAAAGTGTATAAACAAGTTTCACAACCTCCGATGCTTGCTGATAAGCAACTAATTTTCGATACCCAAAAAACTCTGGATTCATAAACCTATTTTTTTGATGGTTGCTCGATAACACACGCCGACAAAGAGTAACACGCCGACAAAGAGTAATTTGCAAACCATATTTAACCACGCGAAGCGTAAACTTATCAACTTATTCAACGACCAATCAACCCATCAACCCATCAACCGATCAACTCGAAATCAACTTTTCAACTCATCGCCCTCCTTATTCTCGCATAACTCGCTCATTTCCAAGTAGTTAGCGGGGGGGGGGGGGGTATTTGTGATGTCGAGGCGCTCGTACTGCGAATTTTTGCTGATGTACTCTGGCACGATGTGTTTCATCTGCGAAACCACCAGAAAATCTTTGTACAGGTAGGCGTAGTCGATGAGTGTGGTTATCTCTTGCGCCACTTTGTCGAAATCGTATTCGCGCACTTTGGCTATCAAAATTTTCTCGTTATAGGTGGGTTGCGTCGATTCTTTCACATTCAGCAACTCTTCGTAGAGTTTTTCGCCGGGGCGCAATCCCGTGTAGGTTATCGGTATGTCGATTTCGGGTTTGTAGCCCGCCAAGCGTATCATTTTGCGCGCCAAATCGGCTATTTTCACGGGGCGTCCCATGTCGAAAATGAATATCTCACCACCCTCGCCCATCGAACCTGCTTCCAACACCAACTGGCAGGCTTCGGGAATGGTCATAAAGTAGCGAATGATGTCGGGGTGCGTTACTGTAACTGGACCACCCTGCTCTATCTGATGGCGGAACAGCGGAATCACCGAGCCATTCGAGCCAAGCACATTGCCAAAACGCGTGGTGATGAATTTGGTGGTGTTCGGGTTGTCCGCCACACTCTTTTTGAAGAGCGACTGCACATAGATTTCGGCCACACGCTTCGATGCGCCCATCACATTGGTGGGATTCACCGCCTTGTCGGTCGATACCATCACAAATTTCTCCACGCCGTTGGCTACGGCCAAGTCGGCTATGTTGCGTGTGCCAAGCACATTGGCCAAGATACATTCGCAGGGATTGTCCTCCATCATCGGCACATGCTTGTAGGCGGCCGCGTGGTAGATAATGTTTGGTTTGTAGGTCTCCATCACGCCTGCCAAACGCCTTTCGTTGCGCATATCGCCGATGCACAGGGCATACGGACAGATGGTTTTCATCTCGTCCAACTCCAGTTTCAGGTTGTGGAGCGGCGTTTCGGCGTTGTCGTACAGCACCAGCAGTTTTGGCTGATATTTGGTCAGTTGGCGCACAATTTCGGAGCCGATAGAGCCAGCGGCGCCCGTTATCATTATCACTTTGCCCTTGACCTGCTCCACCACATGTTCTTTGCTGATGTCGATAGGCAGACGGTTCAGCAGATCTTCGATGCGGACATTTTTGAAATCGTGTTTTACAAAATTGCTGCCCTCGTGCCATTCGCTCACATCGGGCACCGTCAGAATCTCGATATTATGCTCGATAAACACATCTAAATCCTTTTCGGGGTCGAGTGCGGCCATCTTCAAAGGCGATACTATCACCGTGCGGATTTTGCGCTTGTTCAACTCACCAAGCATACGCTTGCGGTCGTATGTCGAGATGACTGGCACGCTGAAAATGCGTTTGCCACGCGTGCTTTTGTCGTCGTCGAGAAAGGCAGAGAGCCGAAACTTGAGCGATTCCGACGAGCGAATCATCTTGGCAATGCCGATGCCCGCCGATTTGGTGCCATAAACAGCCACGGGTTTTGTGGTGCCGCTATTGGTAACGAGATAGTCGAAAACGACCTTCACTATCAGCCGCAGCAGCACCAGCAGCAGAAACGCCACAATGGTGTAGAACACAACGGAGAGGCGCATAAAGAGCAGATGATTCGACACCAACATCGAAATTCCGTTGAACACGCACAGCAACAACCCTTGCAGCAACACCGCCACCAGTAGTTTCACAATATCGACAAAATTGGAGTAGCGCAGAATGCCCGAATAGGTGTGAAACACCCAAAACGACAGCACTACGATGGCGATGAATATCAGTATCAGCGTCCAAACAGGCAGTGCCGACTCGAAATGTGGCCACACGGCATAGGTCTTTTTTGCCAAAAAATTGGCCAGCAAAAACGCCGCACAACAGGTCAGTACATCGTACGCTAGCACTATCCAGCGCGGCATATATTTCAGCGAAGCGAGATGCGAAAAAATGTCGCTATCAAGCAGTTGCCTCTTTCTCGATACCATAGTTTTCTTCAATTCGATATTAACCGCAAAGATAAACATTTTTCTTACACCAACCAAATGCGCCTTTTTTTTTTGCACAAGAAAACACGCTTGCATTCCCCATCAGAAAAAAAGCGACATTTTTCCACAGGCAAATTGTCCGTTTTTCTCTCGAAAAGCGGTTCAAAAATAGCAAATTCGGGTCATTTAGCGACTTTTTTACGCACTGATTATCAGCAAGATAATAAAATTTCGTTAGAAAAATGTACTTTGTGCAAACAAGGTATTGTTTTTTGTAGTAACTTTGCCAGCGAAAAACAATGCAAGCAAGGTTCTCGCAAGAGAGCGTTAAAAAAAACCGAAAAACGACACCATGGAAGCGGAAAACTTTAGACAGCAACTACGCAAAACCTGCATGGAATTTATTGTGTTGCAGACCATCGAGCAGAAGCGGCGTTACGCGCCCGACATCATTGCCGAACTGCGCAAAGCCAACCTGATTGTGGTCGAAGGCACACTCTACCCCATGCTCACACGCTTGAAAAACAACGGCATTTTGAGTTACCAATGGGAGGAATCGCCACAAGGACCGCCCCGCAAATACTACTCGCTCACACCGCACGGTGCCGACTATCTGGCCGCCCTACAACGCGAATGGAAAAACATTGGAACGATAATCAAAAGGGTGAGAAAGTAAGGAGTGCTTTTTGAGTTAGGAGTTAGGA
>CAVGYO010000138.1:0-4901 GCA_963633255.1 Erysipelotrichaceae bacterium | reverse complement strand
AAAGTTGAGTTGGTTTGTAATTTTTTAACTTGCTTTTCGATATTCGGAGGGCGTTACGCCGGCAAAGCGTTTGAAGAATCGCGCAAAATGCTGCGGATGTTGGAAGCCTGTTTGCACGGCTATCTCCTTGATATTTAGTTCGTTGCGACGAAGCAGCCGCTTGGCGTATTCGAAGAGCCGCAGCGAGATATACTCTTGCGCTGTTTTGCCTGTTTCGGCTTTCACCATATCGCCAAAATAGTTTGACGAGAGGCAGATACGGTCGGCAAAATACTTCACCGTCGGGATTCCCTCTCGGCTGGTGCGCCCCGAATTGATGTACTCTTGCAACAACTCGTCGAAGCGCGAAATGGCGGTGATATTCATCTCTTGCCGCGTTACAAATTGCCGCTCGTAGAAGCGCAAACAGTAGTCGAGCAGCAGTTCGAGGTTCGACAGAATCAAGCCGCGCGAAAATTTGTCGATGGGGTGCTGCAATTCGAGTGCAATACTTTTCATGCAGTTGCGCACAATCACCACCTCGTCTTCGGAGAGGTGCAGCGCCTCGTTGCTGGCGTAGGAGAAGAACGAAAAGTCGCGCATACGCTTTTCGAGGTGCGTGCCACGGATAAAATCGGGGTGAAAAAGCAGTCCCATGGCGCGCTGTGGAACACCTTCGACCAGCCGATATTGCAATACTTGCTGGGGCGCAATGGCCACCACCGTTTCGCAGTCGAAATCGTATTGCGTTTTGCCGTAGTTGATGACGCAGCACTTGGTATCTTTCAGAAAAAGTGTGTAGAATCCGTACGAGTGCGGCCCTTGAATCGCGCCCGATGCCTTTTCGAAGGCAACATACGCCACTTGTGGGTGCATGGTTTTGAACCCATATATATCGTTGTATTCCGATATGGTTTCGATATGTCTAATTGCTTCGTTCATAGGAAATTACAGTTTTTCGATTATTTGCATTTTGTTTCTGCTGCGAATTTACAACAAATTTTTCACATCTTCAACCAATTGCGCCACGGTCAGTCGGTTGGCTTTGAGCAGTTCGGCCACTTGGTAGCGGTCTTCGAACTGTTTACGCTCGCCCCGCACAAGGACGCGCATCGGGCTGTCGGCATAATATCGGGCAATTTTTTCGCCCCAACCGCCGTCAATCTGTCCGTCTTCGAGCGTAACAACGAGCGAGTGGTTGGCTTTCAAACTGTCGAGCGTTTGGGTGTCCAGAGCGGTGATGATTCGCGGATTGATGAGCGTGGCATCGATGCCATTTTCGACCAGCGCATTGTGCAGATTTTCAGCCAGTTGGAAGTACGCACCCAGTCCGAGCAGCGCCACTTTGTTGCCACGGTGCGCCACCTCGTAGGCGGGTTTTGCCCAATCGATTTCGGGGCACTGCACATGGCGCGAAACAACGCCATTCACAGGAACACGAATCGCCACAGGGTGTTCGCGGTAGCCAATCGCCCAATCGAGCATGGCGAAATACTCCTCTTTGCAGGTCGGGGCAAGGTAGACGAGATTCGGAATGTTCATCATCAGCGGAATGTCGTAGAGGCAGGTGTGGGTAACATCGTTCATGCTCTCGATACCGCCCCAAAAGACGAGAACGACAGCGGGATTGTCGTTGATGCAGAGGTCTTGCTGCAACTGGTCGTAGGTGCGTTGCACAAAGGTGCTATACACGCCCCACACGGGTTTTGCTCCGCGTTTGGCGGCTCCCGACGACAAGGCCACGGCGGTCTCTTCGGCGATACCCACATCGACAAACTGCTTGCCAGCACGCTCGCGGCGACTCTTGGTGAAGCCCATCACGGTGGGCGTGCCAGCGGTTACTGCGAATAGTTCGGGGTGGGTCGGCATCAGCGACAGCAAGTGTTCGGCCGTGAGAAAGGCGTAATCTTCGCTCGGCTCGCCCACAGCGCGCACTCTGCCCGTTTCCAAATCGAATGGCATGCTCCAATGCCACCGCTCCTTGTCCTGCTCGGCAAACGAGAATCCTTTTCCTTTCACAGTGTTGATATGCACCACGATTGGGTGGTCAATATCTTTCACTTGCCGAAAAGTTTCAATCAGTGAATCAATGTCGTTGCCGTTGTCCACATAGCGATAGTCCAAACCCATGGCGCGAAACAGATTGCACTCGGCTTTGCCTTTGGTTTGGCGCAAGAGAAGCAGATTTTTGTAGAGTCCACCATGATTCTCGGCAATGGACATCTGGTTGTCGTTCACGATGATAATCAGGTTTGAGCCCAATTCTGCGCCCGCCACATTCAGCCCTTCCAGTGCCTCGCCGCCGCTGAGCGAGCCGTCGCCGATAATGGCGATGATGTTCTCTGTGCCGCCTTGCAAGTCGCGGGCTTTTGCCATGCCGCAGGCCAAACTGATGCTTGTGGAGGTGTGTCCGATGACGAAATGGTCGTGTGCGCTCTCGCTCGGCTCGCTGTAACCCGACACATCGTCGTAGTGCTGTGCGTCCATAAACGCCTCTTTGCGTCCCGTGAGAATCTTGTGCGGATAACTTTGGTGCGACACATCGAAGATAAATTTGTCGTTCGGCGAGTGGAACACATAGTGCAGTGCCACCGTTGCCTCCACCATACCAAGGTTGGGACCGACATGACCGCCGTGTTCGCTCACTTTCTGTAACAGGTAGTGGCGCGTTTCATCGGATAATGTTTGCAACTCGTTGGAATTGAGTCGCTTAATGTCTTCAGGACCATTTATTTTTTCTAAAATCATTTTTCTGTGGATTTATAGTTTTTACTCAATAATTCAGCGATTCATATTCCGCATCGCTAACGGGTTCGAGCCACTCGTTCCCCTGTTTTGTGTCGCCTTGCAAGGGCGTGGCGTCTATGTGGGTAACCACATGTTGGAACCAGCTGTCGCGTGCCGCACCGTGCCAATGCTTGACGCCTACGGGGATATCCACCACATCGCCAGCCTTCAAGTGGCGGGCAGGCTTGCCCCATTCCTGATACCAACCCTCGCCTGCCACGCAGATGAGAATCTGCCGTGCATCGTGGTGAATATGCCAGTTGTTGCGGCAGCCTGGCTCAAAGGTAACATTGCTGACAGGTTGTTCGCCGCCTATCAATGGCGCCAGATACGACTGCCCGACAAAGTACTGCGCATACGCATCGTTGGTGTTGCCAATGGCAAAAGTCAGGCGGTTTTTAGAACCCAACCTGCGTGCCAATGCCGTGGCGGCTTCCACGGTGGCTTGCGGCACGCCAGCGCGTTGTGCAATCTGTTGGTGCGAGTTGAGTTGCGGCGCAGTGCCTTGCATTGCCGCCAAAGCACTCACTGTAACAAGTTCGCGTTGCGGATAGGTGAGCACATCGCGTGCAAAGATGTCGCCAAAAAGGTGCGCTTTGAGGTAGTAGTCTTCGGCAGGGCAAAAATCGTACTGAAAGGCTCTGCCGCACAGTTGGGTCTGCACGGCAGTTCCTTGTTGCAAAGCGTTGTAGTCGGCAGGCAGCGGCGATGCTTCGCCACCAATTTGTGTGGCGATACCAGCCTGTTCGCGCTCGGCGAGAACGGTCTGCAGCACGCCCAACGCATTCAGCGAGCGGGGAAAACCTGTGTAGGCATAAAGGTGCGAAAACACCTCTTTGATTTGGTTCACGGTCAAGCCGTTGGCAAAAGCCTGTTCAATGGCGGGGTGCAGGGACTCCAAGTCGCCAGTGGCTTCGTACGCTGCGAGTGCCACAAACGACTGTTGTTGCGGCGTTAAAGATTGTGCATTCATCATTTGTTGTGCCATAATATGTTGTCCGCAAAGCAGTGCCGACAACAGAATAATACTGATTTTGTTCATACTCTTGCTTGTTTGTGCGTGCAAAAGTACAGCAAAACGAGTATGCAAACAAACCCATTGCAACGCAATCGGGAATCGGGGTACTCTTTTCCGTAATTGGGGTTAGAAAATCGCTCTGCTAAATGTGGTGCAGCGCATGCCGAAGGCGATGTGCGTGCTGTGGTGCTTTGGAAATGACCAACCACACGCCCGAAAAGACCAGCAAAATAGCCACCGTTTGCAGCCAACCAAACACTGCCAATCCCATAATTACCGAGACCAGACTGGCGATGACGGGTTGCAAATAGTTGTAAATCGCTACTTGAGTGGGCTGCAAACCTTGTTGGGCAAAAGTGAGCAAAATGTAAGCAACATAAGTGCCAAAAACGACGGCAAAGCCCACTTCGAGATACGAGGTCAGCGCAATCGACTGCCACGGCAAGGCGATGATGTGCGGCGCAGTGAAGGGCAAAATGGTGATGGAGGAGAACAACATCATCCATTTCATGCAGGTTATCACCGAATATCTTTGCACAAACTTACTGAACAGCAGCAGATAAGTAGCAAACGACACTTGTGCCAGCACGCACATCAGCGACCCAATGGCGTCGGCATACGGATTGGCAGAGGGTTGCGGCGAGGCGGTGTGCGAAGTGAGAATCACCATCAATGCGCCCGACAGTGCCAAACAGATACCCACAACTTTGCGCCACGAAATGCGCTCGTGCAGAAAAATCGCCGACAATATCAGCGAGATAATCGGCAGCGTGGTGGTCATGATGCTGGCATTCACAGGCGAGGTGTAACTGATGCCCACCGTGTACAGCCCTTGATTGAAGGTGAAACTGCACAGCGACGCCAAGAAAAAGAGTCCTACATCGCGCAGGGGCACATGGTCTTGTTTTTTGCCGCAGAGCGACAACACCAGCGAGGTGAGCCAAAAGAGAACCGCCCCGCCCAACACACGGAACGACACCACATCTAATCCCGTGAAATCGACACGCATAGCATCTTTGGTGAAGGGTGCCATCGGTCCCCAACAAACGCACGCCATGGCCATTGCCAAGTGGCGCAACCAAACCTTTTCCGTACGCATTACAGTCCCATTTTTCGG
>CAVGYO010000137.1:0-4939 GCA_963633255.1 Erysipelotrichaceae bacterium | reverse complement strand
GCGAAATCGGACTATACCATAACGAGCAAGAACTCTTTTCGCTTATCGACTATGCTTTGACGCACGATATGTCTGCACAAGCGCAAGCCGCCCGCGAGTTGGTTGTCCGCAAACACACTTTCCCCAAACGCATAGAAACCATTTTGCATGCATTTGCACAAAAAAATTGAGCGGAAAGAACAGACGCTCTTCCCGCTCGCTGGAAAATTGGCACATTTGCGACCTCTCCCAAAGTTACAAATATAGCACAACTACCCAAAGGACCGGAGTACACTATTTTTGCGATATACGCAAGCACTTTTCCGAAAAAAAGTGGCGACCACGCAAAAAAACGACCGTTCCTCGTCTATTTTTTCAAAGAAAAACAGTATCTTTGTAGGTTTGTAAGACAGCAAGTGTTTCAACTTGCCAATTCGACGCTTCATTTAACAACAATTAGAAGTTCAGAAACAAAAAGAGAAACAAAATATGTACAGAACAGTAACTTGCGGCGAACTCCGCGCCGCCAACGCAGGACAAACGGTAACCCTTGCCGGCTGGGTGCAACGCATCCGCAAAATGGGCGGCATGACTTTCATCGACTTGCGCGACCGCTACGGCATTACGCAACTGGCTTTCAATCAGGAGGTTGATGCCGACTTGTGCGACCGTGCCAATCGCCTCGGACGCGAATTTGTGATACAAGCCACTGGCACGGTGGCCGAGCGTTACAGCAAAAATGCCCACATGCCGACGGGCGACATCGAAATCATTGTTTCGGCACTGAATGTGCTGAACGAGTCTGCTACACCGCCATTCACCATCGAGGACGAAACCGATGGCGGCGACGACCTGCGCATGAAATACCGCTATCTCGACCTGCGCCGTGCGTGCGTGCGCCAAAATCTCGAATTGCGCCACAAAATGGCGTTCGAGGTGCGCCGTTATCTCGACGAACAGGGATTTTTGGAGGTGGAAACGCCCGTTTTGGTCAATTCTACGCCCGAAGGTGCCCGCGATTTTGTGGTGCCGAGCCGCATGAATCCAGGACAGTTCTACGCCCTGCCGCAAAGTCCGCAAACACTCAAACAACTGCTGATGGTCAGCGGGTTCGACCGCTATTTCCAAATTGTGAAGTGCTTCCGCGACGAAGACCTGCGCGCCGACCGTCAGCCCGAATTTACGCAAATCGACTGCGAAATGTCGTTTGTGGAGCAGGAAGACATTTTGAATATGTTCGAGGGCATGAGCCGCCATCTGTTCAAGGCTATCAAGGGCATCGACCTGCCAAAATTGCCGCGCATGACTTGGGCCGACGCCATGAAATTTTATGGCAGCGACAAACCCGACACGCGTTTCGATATGCGTTTTGTGGAACTGATGGATGTGCTGCAAGGCCACGGCTTCGGTGTGTTCGACAGCGCAGCCTACATCGGTGGCATCTGCGCCAAAGGAGCAGCCGCATACACACGCAAGCAAATCGACCAACTGACCGACTATGTGCGCCGTCCGCAAATTGGCGCAAAAGGCTTGGTCTATGCCCGCATCGAAGCCGATGGCACGGTGAAATCGAGCGTCGATAAATTCTACACGCAAGAGGTGCTGCAACAACTCAAAGCCGCCATGAACGCCGAAGCAGGCGACCTGATTCTGATTTTGAGCGGCGACGATGCCATGAAAACACGCAAACAACTCTGCGAATTGCGCCTCGAAATGGGCCGCCAACTTGGACTGCGCGATCCGAACAAATACAGTTGCCTGTGGGTGGTCGATTTCCCGATGTACGAGTGGAGCGACGAGGAGAACCGACTGATGGCGATGCACCACCCATTCACTGCACCCAAACCCGAAGACATTCCGCTGCTCGACACCGACCCAGCCAGCGTGCGCGCCAACGCCTACGATATGGTGATAAACGGCGTCGAAGTGGGCGGCGGCAGCATTCGTATACACGATGCAAAATTGCAGGAAAAGGTGTTCGAAATACTCGGATTCACGCCCGAACAGGCACAAACCAAGTTCGGATTCCTGATGAACGCCTTCAAATTTGGTGCGCCTCCTCATGGCGGTCTGGCCTACGGACTCGACCGTTTTGTGTCGCTTTTCGCTGGCTTGGACAGCATTCGCGACTGCATCGCCTTCCCCAAAAACAACCAAGGCCGCGATGTGATGCTCGGTGCACCCAGCCTCATCGACCAAATCCAACTCGACGAACTGAAACTGAAAGTGGCAGAAAGCGACGAGAAGTAAGAGTGAGTTTCTAGGTCGATTCCTAAGACCAACGACCAAAATGCAAAAAATCGTAGTTCTCACTGGGGCGGGCATTTCGGCGGAGAGCGGCTTGGGCACATTTCGCGACAACGACGGTCTTTGGGCGCGCTACCGCATCGAAGATGTATGCACGCCCGAGGCACTGGAACGCAACCGCGCGCTGGTCATCGATTTTTACAACCAACGCCGCCGCGAGACGCTGGCCGCCCAACCCAATGCGGCGCACCTTGCGCTGAAACGCCTCGAGGAGCAGTTCGATGTGCATATCGTTACGCAAAACATCGACAATCTGCACGAACGCGCTGGCAGTCAGCATATTACGCACTTGCACGGCGAGATAACAAAACTGCGCAGCAGCCGCAACGAACTGGCTACCGTGCCGCTCGAAGGGTGGGAACAACCGCTCGATGCGCGCCACCCCGACGGGTCGCTGCTGCGGCCGTTCATCGTCTTTTTTGGCGAGTCGGTGCCGCTATTGTCGCGCGCCATCGAGGAGGTGGAGCAGGCCGATATTTTCATCGTGGTGGGGACATCGCTGGCGGTCTATCCAGCCGCTTCGTTGGTCTATTATGTTCGTCAGGGCGTGCCTATCTACTTGGTCGATCCGGGCAATCCCGACACGCACGCCATCACCAATCCGTTTACGCACATTCGGGCGGCGGCTTCGGTGGGTGTGCCGCAGTTGGTCGATGAACTTTTGCACAAAAATAAATCCTAATTTGCTGAAAATCAGGCAATTCGGCAGTAGTTCAATATCGCCTCGGCAATGAGTTGATGCCCTGCTTCGTTGGGGTGCATGCCGTCGGGGCAGTAGTAGTCGCCCAAGTCGCGCTGCTCGAGAAACACGCTGCTGATGTCGATAACAGGCACGCGTTGTTCCACTGCAATTTTGAACACTTCGAGGTTGTACTGCTCGTGCCAATTTTGAATGTAATTGACATTGTCGCCGATGAATTGCATGATTTTGGCGCGGTCGAGTCCTTGGCACACATGGTCGAAAAATAGTTGCCCATCGATGGGCGGCAGCGAGAGCAGCACAGGCCGACCGCCCAACGCACGCACTTTGCGCACCACCTCGATGTAGGTCTGCCGAAACGCCTCGAGCGTTGTGAATGGCTGGTGTTTGCCATCGGGGTCGGCTGCCACCGCACGCCAATCGAAATTGCAGTCGTTGCCGCCGAACTCCAGCACCACATAGTCGCCTTGCGCTATTTTTGCGCTGTTCATGCTCAGACTTTTCATACCATTTATAATAGTGCTGCCGAAGCGTGCCAAATTGTTAATCGGAAAACCGAATTTGCGTTCGCAGCGCGCCACAAACGAATTGTCGCTCAGTTTGTATTTCACCACACCCTTGTCAAGCAGTTGTGGGTCGGCCACTACACCCTTCATGATAGAGTCGCCGAATGTTAGAATTTTTGCCATAGTTAGAAAATCTTTAAATTTCATTTGATTTCTGGCTGCAAAAATAGAGTTTTTGAATAGCGCTTCCAAAGAAAAGTGATGTATGGTGAAAAATGACGCAGAAACCCTGTTTTGGTATCGAAAAAGCCATTTTTAGGGACGAAAATCGAAAAATTTTGCTTTCATCACACTTTTTTGGTGTCAAAAGTGATAAAATTTGCCACTTTTTTCGTACCTTTGCAGGGTCAAAATCGACCAAAATCGACGCGCACCATGACTAAAATTGCCAATGCCTTCTATTCGTGGAAATTTATTTTCGCTTGGGTACTCTGCATCACGCTCTGGACGGTGCTTTTTCCAACCATCTATATGCCCACATTTGGCTGGTCGTACGAAAGTATTTGGAACACGCACACCACATTCCGCATCTCGATACTCACCGCCATCGTCTTTGGCGTAACGCTGGTGAGCCGTCTGTTGCTCTATTTCTGCACGCGCCACAACCATCTGACCACCTTCGAACACATCGTTTGGCTGCTGTGCGAACTCATTGTGCTGTGCCTCTTTTGCGACCTGTTTCTTGCCTTGCACGCACATTGCGGCTATTTCGATCTGCTGCCAAAAATACTGATGTGCGCCTCGCTGTCGCTGGTCGTTCCATACGGCATTTTGTGGCTGGCGGGCGAGAAGAGCCAGAGCGATATTACGGTAACCGAAAATGCTGCGCTCATTGCCGACCTGAAGGCGGGTGCAGAACATGCGGCCGAAAATGCCGTGCGCTTTTGCGACAGCAAAGGCAATGTGAAACTCGCCGTCGATACAAACAGCCTGTTTTACATTGCATCGGCGGGAAATTATGTCGATATTTGCTACGAAAATCGCGGGAAAATGGTGCGTTATAGCCTGCGCAACTCGATGAAAGGCATCGAGGCGGCCTGCGAGGCAAACCAGATAGTGCGCTGCCACCGCTCGTACTACATCAATCTGCCAAAAGTGAAACTGATAAAGCACCTCAACAGCGGTCTTTTTGCCGAATTGAACGCCGACGGCATCGACGACATTCCCATCTCGCCCATCTATTCGGGTAGGGTAGTGGAACTCTTTTCGGCACTCTCGCCACAAACTAATTAACAATTAAGAATGAATAATTGATTAGTCGCAAGTAGCAAGTCGCAAGTAGCAAGACAAGTGAGGAGTGATGCGGCAGAGCCGCAATTTGAAGATTTGAAGATTTGAAGATTTGAAAATTGTCGGTGTCCAAAATCATTTGCACAATAATCAACCA
>CAVGYO010000136.1:0-5054 GCA_963633255.1 Erysipelotrichaceae bacterium | reverse complement strand
TCAAACTCGTTTGAACTATGCCGAGCGGAGCAAAAATCAAATGAAATTTGAAATCAAAATCAACGACCAATCAACCAATAATAAGTTCAACAAAAAAATGGTCGAGCAGAAGGAGATATTGTGGAACAGCAACTACATCAAGGCATGGACTTCGAATTTCATGCTCTATTTTTCGTTTATGCTGCTGATGCCGCTGCTGCCCATCTACCTGAACGAAACTTTTGCGGCCGACAAACAGATGATTGGTCTTGTGCTGTCGGGCTACACGCTCACGGCATTGCTGGTGCGGCCGTTCAGCGGTTTTGTGGTCGATACTTTTCCGCGCAAACGGGTGTTGCTGATTTGCTATTTTTTCTTTTTTGCGCTGTTTGCGGGCTATTTCGTGGCTGGCTCGCTGTTGCTGTTTGCGGTGGTGCGCACACTACACGGTGCGCCATTTGGAGCAACTACAGTTGCGAATAGCACCGTTGCTATTGATGTACTACCCTCTTCGCGGCGCGCCGAAGGCATTGGTTACTATGGTTTGAGCAACAACATCGCCACCGCCATCGGTCCCTCCGTCGCCATCTACATCTACAACGCCTACCACAATTTCGACACGATTTTTCTGCTTTCGCTCGTTACTTCGTGCATCGGATTCATCATCGATACTACCATAAAAACGGTCGACAAACGCGCAGTGCCGTGCAAAAATCAGCCCGTATCGCTCGACCGCTTTTTCTTGCTGAAAGGCTGGAGCGAAAGCATTTCGGTCATCTGTCTGGCGTTTTCGTATGGTGTGATTTCGACCTACTTGGCCATCTATGGCAAGGAAGAACTCGGCATTACGAGCGGCACAGGCACTTTTTTTGCGCTGTTTGCCGTCGGTCTGATGCTCTCGCGCATTTTTGGCAGCCGCACGCTTCGCCGTGGGCGCATCACACAAAATGTGTCGGCTGGCGTGCTGGTGTCGCTGTGTGGCTATGTGCTGTTTGCCGCCGTGCATCTGCCTATGGCCTACTATAGTGCAGCGTTCATCATCGGCATTGGCAATGGACTGATGTTCCCCGCATTCCAAACGATGTTCATCAATTTGGCCGAAAACTGCCAGCGTGGCACCGCCAATAGCACCATGTTCACTTCGTGGGATTTGGGTGTGGGCGCAGGCATTCTCTTGGGCGGCATGGCGGCAGAATGGGCGGGCTATCACTTGGCTTTCTGGCTGGCCGTGGCGGTCAATGCGGCTGGTATCGCCTTTTTCTTTGCTTTTGCGCGCCAACATTTTGTGCGCAATCGTCTGCGCTGATTTTCACAGCAAAAAATCAATGTGGTTGCGCTTGCCGAACGGAAGTTAAATTTCGGTGGTTTGGGCGTTTTTGCGTGCGTAAATCTTAAAAAAGTATAAAATCGGCACAAGCGGTTGCTTTTTCCGAAAGTTTGGTCTATATTTGCCAGACCTAATTGGAGGGGTTCTTTCGTTGCAACATCGGACTGCCAGCAGCGAAAACGAACCGAAAACAGGGCAGTCTGCCACGAAAAACAGGGAGACACTATTATGACAAAAAAAATGGAAGAGGCACTCAATGCCCAAATCAATGCCGAACTGTGGTCGGCGTATCTCTATCTGTCGATGGCCGCCAACTTTCACGCGGCAGGACTCGACGGCATCGCCAACTGGTTCGATGTGCAGTTCAAAGAGGAGCAGGACCACGCCGCCATTCTCTACAACTACATGCTGTCGCGCGATGGCCGTGTGATTCTCAAACCTATCGATGCGGTGAAAGCCGACTGGGCAACGCCACTCGAAGCGTTCGAGGACACGCTGGAACACGAAAAAAAGGTTACAGCCATGATCAACAACATCTACGCCATTGCACTCGACGAAAACGACTACGCCACGCAAAACCGTATGCAGTGGTTCATCGACGAGCAGGTGGAGGAGGAAGAGAGCGCACGCAAACTTATCGACACTTTCCGCTTGATAAAGGACAATGGCTACGCCCTTTACATGATCGACAAGGAGTTGGCAGCGCGTGCCTACACGCAGGCTTCGCCGCTGGCCACTGCCGACAAATAGCGCAACTTTTCGGCTAAAACGCAAATTCCGCCCTAGCAAGCAGCAGGGCGGAATTTTTGTGTCGTTTTGGCTATTTGTGGGCGTTAGCGGACGCTAATTTTCACAATTTTGCCGTTCGTTTTTACCACATAGATGCCGTTGAGTGTGCCGTTTTGTGCGGTTACCTCGAGGCCTGTGAGGGTGTAGATACGCAGGTCGCGATCATTGGTGTAGATGGTGCCATTGTCGGCAAAGATACTGATGGCGCTATCGTCTTCGACAAGGCGCGTAGGCGTTTCGCTCTTCTTTGTAAATTTCAAATACCAGTTGCTATCGCTCGAATCGCTGTAGATGCTGAATGTGCCTGTGGCGCCATTTTCGCCGCCTACCGAAGAGAGTTCAATGGTTGCGCTCTTTTTCTCGACAAAAACAGGATCGCCGAAGCCGTTGTTGTAGGCCACATAGCATTTGTAGTTGCTGATGTCGGCAGGCAGTGTAACCTCTTCGGTTTTCCACTCGGTGGTTTCGCCCACTTGTGTCAGGGTTACAACAGCCCAAGTAGATCCTTCGATGCCGTAAGTTACATGGTATTTGTATTCGGCGGGGGCTGTTTTGTTCAGTGTGCACTCCAGACTTACTTCGGGAGTCAGTGTGAAGGTTACGGTGTAGTAACCAGCGTCTGTTACATTGATAGTTTTATCTGTGCCATCAGCTGGGAATTCCTGCACACCCCAAGCGTGGTTGGCCACCGATTTGTATTTGTATTCGCCAACTTTTAGTGCCACATTCTCTTTTACGAGCGTCCAAACGCCATCGGCTTCGGTCATGTCGTTGTTGCTATCTGTTACGCCCCATTCGCTGCCAAGCAGAGCAGTTTCGCCTACAATGGTGTAGCTTTCGACTTGCACTTTGGCTACGGCAGAGAGGCTGGCAGTTTCGCCCGTAAGGTCGAGTGTGAAAGTAACATCGTAGTTGCCTGCGGCTTTAATTTCGAGCGTGTTGTTGGTCGACGACGGAAACTCTTTTACGCCCCAAGTGTGGTTGGCAGTTACTTTATAATTGTATGTCTTTGCTTCGAGTGCCACATTCTCTTTTACGAGCGTCCAAATGCCTTCGGGGGTTTCGGTCATGTCGTTGGCGGTGGCGGTTTCGTCAAAGTCTTTTGTAGTACCCAAAAGTGCCGTTTCTCCCACCACGGTGTACGACGAGATAGCAACAACACCGCCAAATTTGCCCGTTACGATGATTTTTTCTGTCGTTTCGCTGTATGTAATCACTACATCGCCCTCGGTGGAGGTGGTAATTTCGATATTGTCCGTGCCCTCGACGCCCTTGCTACTGTTTTCGGTATCGACGGCACTAAATCCGAGCCAAGTGCCTTTGAACACCACTTTGAAAGAGATTTTTGTGTTGGCAGCCACGCTTGGTAGCGTTATGGTGTTGTCGTACATCGGCATTTGTTCTTTTTCGCCCCAGCCAAGTCCGTCGATGCCTGTGCCAGCAAGGTAGCAGTTGGCGGTTACGGTAATTTCCAGCGTCTTTTCGGCCATCTCACCGCCAGCGGTAGCCACCACTTTCAGCGTGTAAGTACCCACAACTTTTGGCACAGTGTACGAAGTACCTTCGATAGTAACGAAATCTTCTGCGCCCGGTGTTTTCACCGAATATGTCAGTGTTGGTTTGGCTGAGAAATTGCGATATGCAGCAGCCAGTGCAATCACATCACCTACCGTTGCAGTGGAAGCCACACCTTCGAACGCAACGGCTGGCTCGGTCGATGGGCAATCGGTTGAGGTAACGGTCTTTTTGCCTTCGGCGTCGCCCACAACATAGCAACCGCTGGCCGTTACGCCGTTCACATCTACCGATTGGCGGCGCAGATCTTTGTTTAATGCCTCCCAACTGCTGCCATTTACTACAATAAAGTTGATAGTGGTGGTATGCACGGTGTAACTGTACCAATTATCGCCTTCCGAAGTCAATGGCACCCAAAGTTTATTTATATCATCATCGTTCCAAAGGTAAAGGTATGGATCGGTGGTTTCCCAACCTGTCAATCCGTCGGGAATCTGCACACGAATGGTGATGTCGATGGAAGCAGGTTTTACGGTGAGCGTCTGCTCTTTTTCGGCCGTCTCACCGCCAGCGGTAGCCACCACTTTCAGCGTGTAAGTACCCACAACGCTTGGCGTGTACGATGTGCCTTCGATAGCAACGAAAGCGGTTTCACCCGGCGCTTTCACAGAGTAGGCGTACGAAACTTCGCCACTGAAATTTCCGCTCGTAGCACTCAACACAACCTCAGTGCCAACCTCTACAGAAGTGGGAACCGCGCTACCAAAAAGTACATACGGCGTTGATTTTTCAATGGTGAAAGTGAGCGTGTAATAATTCCCGCCATTGTCGAGGGTAAATATTGAAGAACAATCACTATTAGAACTCTCGCTACCTGTAGAAATAAACTGAATAGCAAGCGTATAATCACCGGCGTCCGTAGGGGTTACACCTTTGTTTGCAATTGATTCCGTTCCCCAAACTTGGTTATTACCATCTGTGCTCTTATAATTGCCATCAATGTCTTTCCAATCGCCTGCAGTTTCGCTAGTTTTGTAAACACGATACTGCATTTTGCTTGTGCAGATGTTACCGCCATCTTTCCAAACATTCACCTCGTACGAAGAGATAGAGAGCGACTCAATTTTGCCCAAACTGACTGCAGAAACCCCACTTTTGTTCCAAGTGTAATTTTGGTCGGTGCCATCGACACTAAGTACCAACGACTTGACCGCTCCTTCATCCCAGAAGCCAGCACCAGCCCACGCGCTTGCTGTAAATAGCAGCGCAGCAAAGAATAGAATTGTTTTTTTCATAGTAAATTAAGGTTAAAAGGTTGTTAATTAAATTTTTCGTGGTATAGAACTTCGCCCCAAAGTTAGAAACTATTTTTGAAAAAAACAAATCTTGAACACATTTTTTTCGCAACCCGCAAAAAAAGTAGTACTTTTGTACTTGCTTTTTT
>CAVGYO010000135.1:0-5070 GCA_963633255.1 Erysipelotrichaceae bacterium | reverse complement strand
CGAAACACAAAACCTGATTTTTGACACTCGCTGCCCAATGCCGTGTTCGCATTCCGAAACATCTCTGAATTTTTAATTAAATAATTGGAAATTAGATAATTGAATAATTAAAATCGCTTGCGAAAATTAAGTCAATTTTATTGTTAAATGGAGAATTTTATAGAAATTCCCATTTGTTGTTTATGCCAACAGGGCGTCGGTCAAACGCTCCAACTGCGGCAAATCGTCCGCTTTTAGGCGACTTTTGATGGTTACCATCGGCTCTACCACCTCCAAATCGCGCAGCGTGCCGAGCATTTCGCGCATCACACGCCCAGCGCACGGCGCCCACGAGCCGTTTTCGACAATGCCGACACGGCGTTTTTGGTAGTTTTTCAGTTGCAGATGGTGCAGAAAATCGTGCATGGGCGGGAACAGATGTCCGTCGTACGAAGCGGCTGCCACCACCAGCGTTCCCATGCGAAACGCATCTTCGATGGCTTCGGCCATATCGTCGCGACAGAGGTCGCTCACCGCCACTTTGGGGCAGCCTTTTGCGCGCAACATCTCGGCCAGACGCTGCGCCACCGCCGCCGTGCCGCCATAAATCGACGCATAGGCAATGAACACGCCTTCGGTTTCAACCGCATAGCGGCTCCAAATGTCGTAAAGTCCGATGTAATAGGGCAGATTTTCCGTCAAAATCGGGCCGTGGAGCGGACAAATCGTTGCCACATCGAGCGCAGCCACCTTTTTCAGCAGATTCTGCACCTGCACGCCATACTTGCCGCAAATGTTGAAATAGTAACGCCGCGCCTCGCACGCCCACTCTTCGTCGTGCGCCAACACGCCAAATTTGCCAAACGCATCGGCCGAAAAGAGCAGTTTTTCGCTCTGTTCGTACGACACCATCACCTCGGGCCAATGTACCATGGGAGCGGCAAAAAACTGCAGCGTATGCCGCCCAAGCGCGAGCGTGTCGCCCTCTTTGACCGTCAGCGTCCGCCCCTCGAAATCGATGTCGCCAAAAAACTGCGGCAACATTTTCAGTGCCGCCACCGACGCCACAATTTTCACATCGGGATAGAGTGCCAGCAGGTCGCCTATCACGCCCGAATGGTCGGGTTCGAGGTGGTGCACCACCAAATAGTCGGGGCAGCGACCGCCAAGCGCAGTTTGCAGGTTGGCGAGCCACACGCCTTTCATGCGCTGATCGACCGTATCCATCACCGCAATCTTCTCATCTTCAATAAGATACGAATTGTACGAGATACCATTCGGCGTGCGGTATTGGCTCTCGAACAGGTCGATTTCCGCATCGTCCACGCCAATGTATTTCACTGTGGAGGTTATTTTTGTATTCATTTTGCAGATATTTTTTGGGAATAATTGACCGCAAAAATAGTTTTTTTTCGCCACCGCACGAAATAATTTTGCACTTTGCACTTTTTTGGCACGCTGTTTGCTGTTTTTTTGGTGTAAAATATCCAAAATCTTTAAACAATCGCGTTATGAAAAAGTACATTTGCACTGTCTGCGGTTATGTTTATGACCCAGCCGTAGGCGATCCAGATGCCGGCATTCCAGCCGGAACGGACTTCGAGAGTCTGCCCGACGATTGGGTTTGCCCATTGTGTGGCGTGACGAAAGAAGATTTTGAGCCGTCGGCCGACTAACACGCCGACCAAAAAAGGTTAAACAAAAAGAGGCAGGTCTCGATGCAAATCGGGATCTGTTTCTTTTTAGTGTGAAAGTGTGAAAGTTTATCAAGTTTGTAAAGTTATAAAGTTGAAAGTTTTTTCATTTGAAAATTTGAAAATTGATTCTTCAATTAAACGATTCAACAAGAAACAAAAAATTGCTGACGCAATTTTGAGAATCTACACAAAACTGCGCAAAAGAAAAAATCAGGACTCGCCCGCTACATTTTTTGCTGTATCAGACTATCGGTAAAAATAAATGTATTGAGTGTATGACCATAATCCCCTTTTTTATATTGTGGTTCTACAATCCAAAGGCTTTCGTCGATGGGATTTTGTTCGTAAATCAACTGCCAATTACTATCGTAAACGCGCAACCAATCTAAAAACGAAGGAGAAAAATTACAGCCAATTGCCGCTATATGGTGTATTGTGTCAATCGTATTGGGCAGAATAGATAGTGTCGTGTCAAATTCCATCAATTCGTGAGAAGAGTAAGTAATAACGATTACGATTTCGTTACTCGCATTTTCAAACAGATATGTTCCGCTTCCCCAAAAATCTCGTACGCACGACACTAATGATAAAAACAGAACTGTTAATGCAACTATTTTCTTCATCGGTATTGGTGATTATTTGTAAATTTCTTTTATTGCTGCTTTATCTTTAGAGGACAAATGCATAGTGACTGAAATCTCTGTTCCATCTTTTTTAGAGATTGTCCACTTGTCATTTTTTGAGAAAGCATAACTCGGATATATCATAATGGAGTTATAGTCGAATTCGCCATAGCAAGCGCCAATCGCTTTAGTTTTCTTATAAAATTGACTTTTGCTCCCCTTTCTGATATTATTCCAATAGATGGTAACATATTTGTCTCTATCGTACCGTTCGTGTTCGTGAATCAACCCCAATGTATGCCCCAATTCATGCAGGTAGGTTCTTTTGTCAGAGCCTGAATCCGAAAGTGTTATTGTAGCCCATGGCACACACCCAAGTGTAGAATTTCCTGCGGCACTATTGGGATTTTTTTCATAATAATAACATTGTTTAACTTATTGGTTTTTAGATAATTACATCGAAAACTGCGGTGCAAGATAGTGCTTTTCTCTTATTGGGACAATAGGCGTAAGAAAATCGCAAGGGAATTTATCAAGGCGTTTATTATCAGTAATTTAGCAGACAATTTTTTCATTTTTAATGTCCGTCGGTGGCGGCAGTTTATTGGAATTGCCGGTGCAAATCGCCGTAGATGTAAGCAGAACCATCGAAAAGGCCGCAAAAAAGCAAGCGTTTGTGCAATGGTTGAAAATCTACAAAACGATAAAAAATTCAAAAAAAGCAAAATAGAATGGAGAGATTTTTCGGCGGATGCGTGGGCTGCGCCATTTTATAACAAATGTTAGCGTATGTTATTTTTGAGTTAAAAGTCGGTTTTCGCGCGTGCAAGGCGTTGTCAAGTGGCGAAAACAAGTTAATTTTGCAGCGCAATGAGCGATTTCTGAAGAGGGAAATCGGCTGTAACACACACCGACTAACCAAAAATCGAATACTAACCCAAAAAAAATGGAAAACATGAAGAAAACGAATTTCATCGTAGCGTTCTTGTGCGTGGTCTTGGTGGCGTTGGCGCAAGAGTCGAAGTTGTCGAACTACTCACGCCTGTTTCTTACGGCGCAAAAAGAGGCGACAACGCCCGAACAGCGCACAAAACTGCGCAAAAATTTTGTGCTGAAAGTGGCAGAAAACGAGCAGGAGTATGTTTCGGCATTTGTGCATTTCTACAGCGACAGTGCCGACAAATCGCTGCTCGAAGCGTATGGCGTGCTGATAAACAGCGATTTCGGTGATTTTGTAACGGCACAAATTCCCGTGGAGAAACTCGAAGCGTTGGCGCAGGACGAGAACATCAAACGGATAGAGATTGCCAAACCTGTGCAGAAAAAGATGGACAAGGCGCGCCCCGCCGCCAATGTGGACAAGGTGCAGGCTGGCACAGACCTTTCGCAGCCGTTTTTGGGCGCGGGCGTAGTGGTAGGCGTGGTCGATGCTGGATTTCACTACAACCACATCAATTTTTACAACGCCAACAACTCGTCGGAACTGCGTGTAAAGCGCGTGTTGCGGCAAGCCAATTCGGGTAGAGCAAGCGGTTACAAGACGAAAAAAGAGTTCACCACACAGGCCGAAATCGAGGCGGCAAAATACGACGACACCAACGATGTAACTGGTCATGCTACGCATGTAACAGGCATTGCTGCAGGCAGTTACAGCGGCAACGACTACTACGGCGTGGCCAAAGAGGCCGACATCGTGATGGTGAGCATGGGTTCGGGCGACACCGACATTACCGATGGCGTGAAATATGTGTTCGACTACGCCACCACCGTGGGCAAACCTGCCGTGGTAAACTTGAGTCTTGGCTCACATTTTGGTCCGCACGATGGCACTTCTACATTCGACCGCACACTCGATGCCATGGTGGGTGCAGGGCGCATTGTTTGCGGGGCAGCTGGCAACGAAGGCGAGGACAAACTCTACATCGAAAAAGAGTTGAAAGCGGGCGAATCGACCGTATTTTTCCTCAACTTGAGTACCTTCGAGATTGCTTATGATGGAGGTATGTATGGCGCAGTGGATATTTGGGGCGACAACGACCAGAAATACACCGTGCAAGCCGTTTTTGCCGACTACGACAGCGACGAAATAAAATGGTCGGGCACCGAGATGAAAACCGACGAAACCGCCGAAAAGAAAGAGGGAAATTTCAGTTCCTACGGTGCTGGCAGTCTTGTGGTTTATACCGAGAAGAGTCCTGACTCGCAAAACCAGCGCGGCAACGCCACCTACGGATTTAGCCTTGAAGATAACGATGACTATTTTCTGCCCGAAGACGACTACAAATTTGGCATAAAAATAACGGCGCAAACCGCTGGAACAGTGCGCGCGTGGGCCAATGGCTACTCGGGCATTTTCGGTTGGGAAAACGGACTGAACCACCACTCGGTGGGCGAACTTGGCGGCACCGCCAATGGCATTATCAGCGTGGGTGCGTGGACCTCAAAAGTCGATACCTACGATTATCTTGGCAAAAAAGAGTATTACAGTTTTGGCACCAAAGTTGGCCCTATTGCCCCCTTCTCGAGCATGGGACCTACCGCCGACGGCCGCCTGAAACCCGAAATTACCGCACCGGGCGATGTGGTGATGTCGTCGCTGCCCAACACATCGAAAGTTAAAAATAATGCCGTAAACCCGCAAACGGCCAAAGTGAACGGCACCGAGTATTACTGGGGCTACGAGAGCGGCACTTCGATGGCAACGCCGTTTGTTACGGGCGTGGTGGCTACTTGGCTGCAAGCCAACCCAACACTTACACCCGAGCAGATTA
>CAVGYO010000134.1:0-5299 GCA_963633255.1 Erysipelotrichaceae bacterium | reverse complement strand
CCTATCTGCTGCGCAGCAGGGGGAGAGAATCGGACGAGAATAAGCCAGCAGGGTAGCAAAACCGCGCAGACCAACACTAATGCGATTCTGTCCCTCTGCTTGGAGCAAAGCGGAAAGATAGGGGGACGAGGAGCGACAGCGACGGAGGGGGTTGAGAATAATTAACAATTAAGAATGAATAATGAATAATAACTGCGACTTTTTTGATACCGATCAACTAGAAATCTAGAAATTAGAAATCTAGAAATTTTTCGATTAGCGAGAGCAGAGCCAAAACTTTTGAAAATCAAGCAGTTACGAAAGTCGGATTTTTGGTGCTAAACACAAAAAAATCAGGGAGTTATTGTTTGTAACTCCCTGATTTTCAGTGGTGGGCGCTGAGGGATTCGAACCCCCGACCCTCTGCTTGTAAGGCAGACGCTCTGAACCAACTGAGCTAAGCGCCCGCGTTTCGTTTCCGAATTGCGAGTGCAAAGGTAGAACTATTTTTTGTACCCACCAAATTTTTTGACAAAAAAATGCATAAAAAGTTTTCAACAACCTGTTGATTACTCCCAATCGAGTATCACTTTGCCACACAAACCGCTCTCCATAATGTCGAAACCTTGCTGAAAATCAGCCACTTTGAGGCGGTGCGTGATGACGGGCGACAGGTCGAGACCAGAGAGCAACATTTGGCGCATTTTGTACCATGTTTCCCACATTTGGCGGCCATAAATGCCTTTTATGGTGAGCGCATTGAAGATAATTTCGCTCCAATCGACCGTGGTGGTGGGCGGCAAAATGCCTAATTGTGCTATATTCGAGCCTTTGTACATGGCGTCGATCATCTCGCGGAAGGCGGCTGGCGAACCCGACATCTCCAACCCAACATCGAACCCTTTGATGCCCAACTCCTGCATTGCACCTTTGACCGATTGCCCTTTGCTGGGATTGACGCAGATCGTCGCACCCATTTTGCGCGCTATCTCCAAGCGATAGTCGCTCAAGTCGGTAACCACCACATGGCGCGCGCCAGCAAACCGACAGATGCCTGTAGCCATAGTGCCGATGAGTCCTGCGCCCGTTATCAGCACATCTTCGCCAAGCACGGGAAAAGCCAAAGCGGTGTGTGTGGCGTTGCCAAAGGGGTCCATAATGGCGGCTACATCGTCGGGAATGGTGTCGTCGAGTTTCACCACATTGCTTTCGGGCAGGCAGAGATATTCGGCAAAAGCGCCGTCGCGCGTTACGCCCACGCTTATCGAATTTTCGCAGACATGCAGTTTGCCACGGCGGCAGTTGCGGCAGTGTCCGCAGGCAATATGCCCTTCGCCTGTTACGCGGTCGCCGATGCGGCAGTTGCGCACGCCAGCCCCAACTTCGACGATAGTGCCAACATATTCGTGGCCAATGGTGAGCGGCGTTGGCGTGGTCTTCTGCGAAAAGTCGTCCCACTTGTAGATGTGCAGGTCGGTGCCGCAGATGGCTGTCTTTTTTATTTTGATGAGTACATCATTCACGCCGATTTTTGGCACAGGCACATCTTCCATCCAGATGCCGCGCTTCGGATATTTTTTTACAAGTGCTTTCATGATTTAGTTCGATTTTGTGTGAGCAAAAATAGACATTTATTTTCGAAATACAGCACAAAGGCGAAAAAAAGTAGTATATTTGCACAAAATAGAAAATCAGACAGCAACGATGACACCCTTTTTGCAGCAGATAGCGCAACGCTACTACGCCGACTATGGCAACCAATTGAAAAATGTGGCGTTTGTTTTTCCCAACCGCCGCGCGGGACTTTTTTTTCGTCAGGCACTGGCGCGTGTGGCGCAGCAGCCGTTGTTTGCGCCCGACATTTTTGCCATCAACGACCTGTTTTTTCGTGCTTCGAACCTGTTGCAGGCCGATAGGGTAACGCTGCAATTTGCCTTGTACAACGCCTATTGCCGCGTTACGGGCAGCGAAGAGTCGTTCGACAACTTCTGCTTTTTTGGCGAGATGCTTTTGGCCGATTTCGACGACATCGACAAATATATGGCCGATGCGGAGCAAATTTTTCACAATATCGGCGATTTGAAAGAGTTGGAGAGCGATTTCAGTTGGCTCGACGACGAAAAAAGGGCGATTGTTGCGCAGTTTTGGAATGTGTTTTTGCCCAACAAAACGAGCAGTTCGCCCGACGAAAATGGCAATTTCAAACAACAATTCTCCGAAATTTGGGCGAAATTGTTTGAACTTTACACCGTATTCAAAGCCGATTTGCGCCAGCGTGGCATTGGCTACGACGGCATGATTTTTCGCGATGTAATCGACTCGGACAGCGACCTGAAACTCGACTACGAGCGCGTGGTGTTTGTCGGTTTCAACGCCTTGACAAAATCAGAGGCAGCACTGCTCGAAAAGTGTCAGAAAAAGGGCATCGGCGACTTCTATTTCGACTATCAATCGCCCGAAATCGCCGCCAACGGCAACATTGCGGCGCAGTTTGTAGAGGAGAACAAGCGGTTTCGCGCACGCTACACGCTCGATGCGCCCGAAAAGCCAACCGACCGCGAAATAGAGTTGATCGCCATTCCGTCGGACATTGGGCAGACCAAGCAAGTGTACCGCATTTTGGACGAATTGCAGGCCGAAAATCCCGACAATGCCAATCTGCGCACGGTGGTGGTGCTGCCCAACGAGCAGTTGCTCATTCCGCAGTTGCACGCCATTCCCGATTCGGTGGCGGCGGTGAATGTAACGATGGGCTATCCGCTGTCGCTCACGCCTGTGGCAGCGTTGGTCGAGCATATTGCCGCAGCGCAGCGCAACTGCCGCCCGATTGGCGGCACAATGCATTTCTACTACAAACATGTGTTGGCGGTACTCAATCACCCACTGATTGCCGAGCGCGAAACCGAGGCGGTGAACGCACTGGTCGATCGCATTCGCAAGGAAAATCTCTTTTTGGTGTCGGCCGATGAGTTCAAAAACTGCGAACTGCTTGCCGCAATTTTCCGCCCTGTCGATACAACAGAGGATTTTGTCGCCTATTTTGCCGATGTCATCGACCGCTTGGCGCAACTGAACGATACCGACCGCATCGAAACGGAGTTTTTTGCACGCTACAAGGCGGCACTCAATCGTGTGGCTGCCAATTTGCGCACTTTTTCGCCAGAAATCAAGAAGACGGACACACTTTTCCGTCTGCTGGCGCAACTCACGGCCAGCCAAACGGTGTCGTTCAAGGGCGAACCCGTCGAAGGGTTGCAACTGATGGGAACGCTCGAAACGCGTGCGCTCGACTTCGAAAATGTGGTGATTGCCTCGTTCAACGAGGGCGTTTTTCCGCGCAAAAGCGGCTCACCATCGATTATTCCGTACAACCTGCGCCGCGCTTTTGGGCTGCCCACGCACGAATACCACGACGCTATTTTTGCCTACAATTTCTATCGCCTGATTTACCGCGCGCACCGTGTTTATCTCATCTACGATTCGCGTACCGATGGGCAGCATGGCGAGTTGAGCCGCTACGCTGCGCAGTTGGAATATCTCTACAACTTGAAGCTGTGCAAAAAATCGGTGGGTTATGAGGTGATTGCTGATGCAAAATCTAACGCAGAAGTGGCGAAAGAGGGCGTTGTAGCAGAGCGTTTGCGCGCTTTTTGCACCGAAAATTCAGGAAAATATATCTCGGCCAGCGACATCAACACCTATATCGACTGCCCGATGCACTTTTACTACACAAAAATCGAGGGACTAACCACCGCCGACGATGTGAGCGAAACGGTGGAGGCCAACACTTTCGGCTCTATTTTTCATCGGGTGATGGAGTTGCTCTACAAGCCGTATGCTGGGAATTTGCTAACAAAAGAGGTGCTTGATACACTCATCAAATCGCAGTGCCAAATCGACGAATATCTGAATCAAGCCTTTGCCGAGCTGTTTTACAAGGGCAAAAAAATACAGCCGTTTGGGCAGAATTTGCTGATTGAGCACATCATTCGCACCTATGTACAGAAAACGCTCAAGTTCGACCGCGATGAGCGTGCGCCGTTCCGTTATGTTTGTTCCGAAGAGCGCATGAAAACGACTTTTTTGCTCGACAATGGTCTGAAAATCAATGTAAAAGGCATTATCGACCGCGTGGACGAGAAGGACGGTCTGACGCACATTGTCGATTACAAAACGGGTCGTGCTGCAAAGAATTTCAAGGAGATAGAGAGCCTGTTCGACGGCAAAAATGGCACCCGCCCCAAGGCCGTTTTGCAGACTTTTTTCTACGCCTTGCTCTACCACGAAAAATATCCGTCGGTAACGCTGAAACCGATTATTTACGAGTTGCGCAATCTGGCAGACTACGAAATTACGCAAGGCGAAAGAAATGCGATGGTCGCAGTTTCTGATTTTGGCAACTACAAAGACGATTTTCGGCAGGCGTTGAACAACTGTCTGACCGAAATTTTCAGTCCCAACCAGCCGTTTTTCTGCACCGACGATACGAAAAAATGCAAGAATTGCGACTTCAAGCAGATTTGTAACCGCTGATTTTCAGCACGATAGCCAATCGGCCATGCGTTGGCAGAGTGCGTTTGGCGACTGCCGCAGCGTGTTGATGGCGAAGGCGGCGCAGTTTTGGTGTTGCGGCATCTCGCCGAGGCGCATAAATAGGGTAGTGGCAGCGTTGGCGGTGGTCATGTCGAGGTCGCTTTCGCCGATTTTTTGTGCCAACTGCTCCAATAGCGCATCGCTCAGTCGGTGGGCGGCGTGTGTGGCGGTGCAAATGGCCACAAACAGCCCTTTTTGTCCGTCTTTTTGCGCCATCTGCGCCACAAATTCGGCAGTGTTGGGCATTTTTGCGAAGAGTTCGGCGGCGGCAATTTCGGTCAGTTCTGTGGTCGCTAACTTTTCGGTTAGTTGCACGGCTTCGGCAAGCGTCAGACTGTCGGGCGGTGTGAGCAGCAGAGCCGCAATCATGCTTTCGCGGCTGCCAGTTTGCCAGAGTGCGGCCGCCAGTAGCGCATCGGGTTGGAATTGGGCGGCGATTTCGCGCAAGCGGGGGAGTGCCACCCCGAAATTTTTGGCGTAACCGATGCCGTTTTGGCGCATTTTTTCGGCAGTTACACCGTCCATCGAAGCCGCTATAAGCCGTCGAATTTCTCTTACGCTGTTTGTAACTTGCTCATTATCTTGCATTTGCTGTTTATTCATTTTTTATTTTCTGCATTTGGTCGTTATTAGTTTTTTTTGTACCTTTGCACCGCAAAACCGATGGTGGATGTAGTTCAGTTGGTTAGAGCGTCAGATTGTGGTTCTGAATGTCGTGGGTTCGAGT
>CAVGYO010000133.1:0-5336 GCA_963633255.1 Erysipelotrichaceae bacterium | reverse complement strand
CTGGGCTACACATTCGACCGCGAAAAAATCAAGGCGCGTATCTATGCTACCGTGCAAAATCCGTTTATTATTACAAAATACAGCGGACTTGATCCCGAGGTTTCGGGCGGTATCGACAACAATATCTATCCGCGTAGCCTCACCTCGATCGTGGGCGTAAGTTTGCAATTCTAAAAAAGGAGAAATTTTACAATGAAAAATTTAGTTCAAAAAATAGTGATGGGCGCACTCCTCGTAATTGGAACTACCGCCTGTGTGAACGACTTGAATGTCGAACCAATCGACCCGAGTACCAATCAAACGGTCGACCAAGATGCGCTGTTCAACAAATGCTACGCCACATTTGCACTGACTGGACAAACGGGTGCCGACGGCAATGGCGATGTCGATGGTATCGACGAAGGCGTGTCGTCGTTCTACCGCATGATGTTCGAGTTGAACGAGTTTCCTGCCGACGGCGGTTGGTGGAACTGGCACGCTGATGCAGGCGTGAACCAAGTATATAACCTCACTTGGAACTCGTCGAACTCGCTGGTTGCTGGTCTTTACTACCGTTTGTATTTCGATATTACACTCTGCAACCATTTCATTGAACTGTTCGACGGCAGCAGCGATGACAAAACACAAAAGCAGGTGGCCGAAGTGCGCTGGATTCGTGCAATAAACTACTACTATCTGCTCGATATGTTCCAAAATGTGCCCTTTGCCGAAACTGTAACTACCGAAAAACCGCAACAAATTAGCCGTGCCGACCTCTATGATTGGCTCGAAAAAGAGTTGCTCGACCTAGAGAATAACCTCCCCGCACAAAAAGTGAATACCTATCGCGTGGACAAAAACGCTGCCACATTTTTGCTGATGCGTATGTATCTGAACGCCGAGGTTTACACGGGTACAGCACAATGGGATAAAGCCGCTGAATATGCCGCTAAAGTCATGAAATCGGAATACGGCACATTGGCACCAAACTATGCGCAACTCTTCATGGGCGACAACCAAAAGAACACCCAAAACACTGAAGTGCTTCTTTGGATTTATCAGGGTGTAGAAACCGAAAGTTGGGGCGGTTCGCGCTTCCTTGTGTGTGGTTCACGCGATGCTGGCAACATGGCCTTTGGTAGCGACGACTCGTGGAGTTGCTGGCGCACCACACCTACACTTATCGAGGTTTGGTTCAGCAAAGAAGAGGCTCTCAACATTCAAACAGCAGCCACGAGTGCTGGTTACAAATGGGCAGACGAAACTGTAATACCCAAACTCGCTGGCGACGACCGTGCAATACTCTGTGCCCAGTGCAGCAAAACAAATGCCGACACAGCCACATTCACTGCCGATTTGAAAACACTCTATGATCTTTACGACAAGAAAAAAATTGGCGAAAATGGTGCTACCTTCGGCAATGGTTGGACCATCTGCAAATGGACAGGCATATATAGCGACGGCACACCATACGGTAGCGACAACAACTTCCCCGACACGAACATTCCGCTGTTGCGCGGCTCTGAAGCCTACTTGACTTATGCCGAAGCCGTGTTCCGTGGTGGAGCAGCAGTAAATGGTTCGGCCGAAGATGCCATAAAGGCTCTACGCGACCGTGCAGAGTGCAAAAATGCGTTCACACTCGACGAACAGTCGCTGCTCGACGAATGGCAACGCGAATTCTACAGCGAAGGTCGCCGTCGTACCGACCTCGTACGCTTCGGTAAATTCACATCGGGCGACTATACATGGGAAGGCAAATATGCAGGCGTGAACGACCGCTACAATGTTTATCCATTACCCAATGCCGATGTTGTAGCAAATAGCAATTTGGAACCATATCTCGGCTATTAAACCGAAAAACAATTTTTTAATCACTTTTTTATTAACAACTTAATCTTATTAAATTATGAAAACTCTAAAAGTATTCATGGGCGCACTTCTCGTAGGCGCAGTAATTTTTGCAGGTTGCAAAAAAGACGAGAACAAAAACTCGTCGACACCCGACATCACGCCCGAAGAGGCAATGCCAGAACCAGATGCCCCAACCGATGGCTCGCGTCTCATTGTTATTCAATTCAACGGCACTATCTGCGAAGGCAGCGACATTGTACTCGTAGGTGCCTACAACGAGTGGAAAACGGACGACCCAAAAAGTCTGATCAGATTCAAAAAGTATACCGAAGAAGGTAAAGAACTTGCCGACAACTGGTACTGCGCTGTTGTTCCTAAAGAGCAGAACAATGTGGACTCTTTGGATGCAAAACCAGTTCAGTTGGCATCCGACGGCAGTTTCAGTTGGGACTACCAAACTGGCGATAAGACTTCTTGGACATTTGTTAGCGGCAACGCTGCTATTACAGGTGGTTATAATGGAGAAGCCGACTTACGCTGGTACGATGCTGCTTGCGTAGCCAAATCTGCAGGTTGGAAAAACAACCAATATCCTTGCAAAGTCGTTGTACCCGAAGACTATGTAGTAAATGTAAAATGTTCTGCGTTTGTTCCGAAAATCATCGGCGACTTCAATAGTTGGGCCGAACATGTAGAAATGACGCTTGTAGAGGGTAGCACATACACCTACAAATTGGAGCAACAACCTGAAGGTAAGGGCTTCAAAATCACCAACGGTGGCTGGGACGCAGACGAAGCAATTCTTGCTAGCGACTACAACGAAGAGAGCGAATGCTACAACAAACAAGGCAACTATTTGCTTGTTTCTGGTGAAAATACCATCGAACTCGAAGTTGTTGGCACTCAAGCCGATGTAACAATCTGCGAAGAATAAAAACCATGGACATACCAAAGCATTTGAGACATAAACCCATCATCGGTGTCGATTACGCCAGCATAGACGCTGGTAACGGAGATGCCCAATACATATCGCTTGGTAGGTCGACATGGGATAAAAATGATGTTTCTGCTAAAATCTTTAGAAAAACCAAAAAGAATAAGTGGTCGCGTCAAAGCGAAGAACTGCCCCTGTGGCGGGTGCTCGACTTGGCAATACTTTTGGCGGCCGCTATTACAAAGCAGCAATCGTCATTACTCCATGAAAAATTGGTAACTCCGGCCGACGGGAAATTTTTAGATGATTTTCTTCAGAAGCGAGACAAGACATACAGACCTCGTCTTTTTGAATTAAAAAATCTATTAGCAAATCTCAAATAGTTGGTATTTTCGAAATTTACGACTGCCTAACAAAGAAAAGTTGTTAGGCAGTTTTTTTTGTGGCGTAATTCGTCAACAACACTTTTATCGAGATAATTTGTATAACTATTCTTACTGAGTTCAAGGGCGCACCGACAGAACAATTCATTATGCAATCTTAGGGGAACTGCAGATATACCATATATTTATTTTCGGGGAATGACAATTTTGAAAACATAAAGTTTTGGGGAAATTACATATTCTTACTTTATATATTTGTATATCAGCAAAATATGTGAGACTAAAAATACAATTTTGCAAATACCAAAAAATAGTGCTATCTTTGCAAGTCCAATAAGCAAACAACTAATACTTTACGACCATGGCAACGAAAAAAAGCCCCGAACAACTTCATCGGGAGCAACTCGGGAAAGAAAGTATGGAACTTGTACTTAAACGCAGTGGAGTTCCTAAAAGTAAAATAGTTGAGAATGCTATGCACGCATTTTTTGTTAGGAATATAGACCTTCTAACTCCGGAAGAACGTCGTAAGTACGCGAGCGTTATCTTATGAACTCCGTGAACAAAAAATTCAGACGCATTTATATTGACACAAATGTGTTGATAGGTTGTTTCCGCCATGTGAAAGCGGATGTTGCGGCTATGGAGTATATGTTCAAATTGCGCGACTATGAGTTATACACATCTACATTGGCAGTCTCGCAAACAATTTCAACACTACAAGGAAAAAGACAAAGCCTACCGACAAGAGATTATTGATTTTATCAAGCGATTAACTCACAAAGTGAAACTCATAGGTTTTGCTTCAGGGGATATTGATGAGGCTCTTGCTATGGATAACATCGATTTGGAGGACAATATCCAGTTTGTATTAGGACAAAAGATGAGTTGTTATACATACGTCACTAACAATATAAAGGATTTTCGATATAACACGGTTGCTGTAGTAGAACCTGCGTATATACGTAGTATCACGAGTGTCTGACAACAAATCCGTTCTTAATCTTTTGCCACTTCAAGTCTTCCGAGGATGCCGCACGGCAGCCTCGTTTTGTTTATTGTATGTATAATGGAATCATAGATAGGTTAAGAAAACTCACATGCTTGAACAGCCCTTTTTCGGGAAAAAAAGATGTCAATGCTTGTAAATCTCACATTTTGGCACTATCTTTGTAGTCCAATAAGCAAATAACTAATACTTTACGACCATGGCAACAACAGTAGCAAATACACCGATGCAAACTTTTATGGTATCTATCAACCCTAAAGATAATAGGGCAACTAAGTTGGTAGAGGCCCTTAAACTTATGGATTTTATAACTATAGAGAAAAGTCCGTATGCCCCTGAATTTGTTGCGAAAATCAAACGCAGCGAAAAGAGTAAAAAGCACTTTGTTGATGTTTCTAAGATTTGGGACTGATGTATAAAATCCGTTTCACAGAAACAGCGGACGAGGATGTTCTGTATTGGAAAACGAGCGGGCAAAAAGTCGCTATGGCAAAGATACAACGTCTATTGTTTGATATGCAGCAACATCCTCTGACAGGATTAGGGAAGCCCGAGGCATTGCGTTTTGACTTGAGCGGCAAGTACTCCCGTCGTATTGATAGCAAAAATCGTATCGTATATGATGTAAATGAATCAACACTTGTTATTACAATACACTCCTTACGGGAGCACTATTAAATAAACATCCATGCTAGCGATAGAGCAAACTTTGGAATATACACAATGCTTTCGCGATGAGTGATAGAGCCCCTCAAACAATCGGGGAATGTTACTTTTGCTATAGTTACGGTTAAACACAAGGCTTCTACAAAGGCGAAGATGTGTTCCGCAGAGATTTCTCTCAAAGAAATAGAGGAAGGCAAAGTCTTTCGCGCAAAGAGTGTAAATAACTTATTCAAACATGTGGAATCGATGTATGAAAACAGAAGGTTGTGCATAGATCATAACGTTTTTGCTGTACAAATATCAATCTGATTATTATTGTATTACAGGGCTCACTCATTCAATATACGCATTACAAAACTCTGCTAAAGTTGGCAAAAAACAGCCCTTTTAGCAGAGTTTTTTATTTGGCACAGTTAGTATTTTTCTCAACATTGGTATTACTTATTACACTTTTATCAAGATAAAAATGTTACTTAACTACACTTTTATCAAGATAAAAATGTGTTCTAAC
>CAVGYO010000132.1:0-5390 GCA_963633255.1 Erysipelotrichaceae bacterium | reverse complement strand
TGGTTGATTGGTTGATTGGTTGATTGGTTGATTGGTTGATTGGTTGATTGGTTGATTGGTTGATTGGTTGATTGGTTGATTGGTTGATCGGTTGATTGGTCGTTAATAAGTTGAAAGGTTTTGCTTCGCAAGATTTTTTCTCCGCTCGGCATAGTTCAAACAAGTTTGACTCTGCTCTCGCTTGTCGAAAAAATTGATAAGTTAATGAGTTTAACGCATTGGTGATGGCTTATGCGGCAAAAATAATTTTCAAATCTTCAAATTTTCAAATCTTCAAATGGAAAAACTTTCGCAATTGTCTTGCTACTTGCTACTTGCTACTTGCGACTAATTGTCATTACGCCTTCGCCGCATCTTTTGCTTATGCTACATAAAAAATGCCGAACAGTGCCAAGTGAAACGCTTTGGCTATCAGGAAGTTATAGACCAAACAGTAGAGTATGCCGACGACCATAATGAATTTGCAAAGGGTGGAGGCGTTGTGGTAGGCGGTGCAACTGCGACGCCACAAAATGACGATGAGGCAGAGGCTTGGCGCAACAATGCCAACCAAAAAATAGCGCAGCGTAACCGATTGGTCGCCAGGCAGGGCTATTTTGTTGATAACGAAGTAGGCGAGTAGTGCGTTGGTGAGCAGCACAAGCGCAGTTACAATGACTTTTGTCCACCGTTCGCCGCAGATGATTGGCACAGTGCGGCATTCTAGTTCGCGGTCGCCGTACTCGTCCTCCATATCTTTGATGATTTCGCGTACAAGCGTCCACAGAAAGGCAAACAGCGCAAAACCGCAGCCCCAGCCCGTCAGTGTGGCAACAATGGGCGTTTCGCGGATAAGGTCGCCATACGATTCGGTGAGTAGCCCGCACTCGACGATGATAGGCAGCAGTGGCGTGAGGGCGGCCGACATCGCCACAATCAGGTTGCCAACGAGAAATTGCCGCTTGTACGAGGCGGAGTAGAACCAGAGCATGCCAGGGACGACCACAAAGACGAATCCCACCGTCAAACTGCGCAGTGCAATGGCGGCAGCCACGCCCGAAATCACGCCCACAGCGGTCAGAATTTGGTAGAGGCGCATGGCCGATTTTTTCTCTATCACACTGCCAATCAGCACTTTATCGGGACGGTTGATGCGGTCGATTTTCAGGTCGAAATAGTCGTTGATGACATAGCCGCCAGCCGCCACACACACCGTTCCAACCACGATGAGCAGCGAAATCCACCACGGCGTAAGCATCGCCACGCCATACATCGTCAGCGTGGGCGCAGCAAGACAAAAAGTTATCAACAGTTGTATCAATGCGATGAAAATCAGGTTTTTCCAACGCATAAGGGCTAAAAAATGGTTCATATAATTTTCAATTTTGGTCTATTAGTTTAACGCAGTGGCGTTGATTTCTAGTTAGTAGCAAGTAGCAAGTAGCAAGTAGCAAGACTTTTTTGTTTGAAGATTGCGGCTTCGCCGCATCACTCCTCACTCCTAATTCCTAACTCCTCACTATCTACTGATTACCAGCCAAATGCGATTTCGTCGTTCATCCAGAGGCCTTGTGCTTTCAGCACCTGTTCGATGATGTCGCGTCCGCAGCCGCAACCGCCGTTTTTGTCGCTCACATAGTCGGCAATGGCTTTGATTTCGGGCGCAGCGTCGGCAGGGCAGACACTCAAACCAGCGTACTGCATCACTTCGTAGTCGGGAATGTCGTCGCCAACAAAGACCACATCGTCGGCTTTCAGCCCATTTTTTTGTAGAAAATCGTCGAAATCGACCATCTTGCGGTGCGATCCCATGTAGATGTCTTTCAGCCCCAAATCGGCGAACCGCACGCGCACGGCTTCGGTTTTCCCGCCTGTGATGATGGCCATTGGAATGCCGCGCTGCACGGCCAAATGCATGGCGTAACCGTCTTTGATGTTGATGCAGCGCATCGGCTCGCCCGCAGTCGATAGCGGAATGCTGTTGGTCGATAGCACGCCGTCCACATCGAAGGCGAACCCTTTTATCTGCTTTAGTTTCTCTTTGAAATTCATCGGATTCTATTTTTTTTGTTGTTTCAATATGCTGTCAGTCAGCAGGTTATACACTTGCAGTAGGTCGGGGCGTGCGGCGAGCAGTTGCCGCTGTTTGTCGATGGTCTGCCAGTCGCCGCGCGCGGCAGGGCCCGTCTGTGCGTCGATAGGGGCGATGGTGTGCAGTTTTTCCACGCTTTCGGTAATGAGCGGCAGCAGCAGGTCGAACGGCAACTGCTTCGCTGCCAAAATCTCGGCGGCCATCACATAGAGGCTGTTGCTGAAATTGTTTGCGAATACCCCCGCAAGATGAAGAAACCGACGGTCTTCGTCGCTAAGATTATAGACTTTTTGCGAAATGGTTGCACCGATATTCTTCAGGTTATCAATACTTTGAGCGTTGTTGGCATCGACAAAAATCGGAATCGTACCGAAATCGACCGTTTTCTCTTTGGTAAAGGTCTGAAAAGGGTAAAAAACGCCATAGTTTTTGCGTTTGCCAGCAAAAATCGACATTGGCACGCTGCCCGAAGTGTGGGCGTGCAGACCGTTCCGCACCGCCACCGCATCGACCACCGCTGGGAGCGCATCGTCCTTCACGGCATAGAGGTAGAGATCGGCATCGGTGGCGATTCCCGCCAAATCGGAGCAGGGCAGTGCTCCCACTTTTTGCGCCAGCGCATTGGACGCCTCGGCAGTGCGGCTAAACACCTGCACAATGCGGTGCCCGTGGGCGTGCAGAGCCGTTGCCAAATTGCAGGCCAGACGACCCGCCCCAACAAACACTATCTTTTTCGGTGTGTTCAAAACTGGTTCCAATGGATTTTTTCGTAACTCAATTTGGCTTCGTCGTAGGGCTTGCGCTCCTCGTCTTTGTAGCCGAGTGTAACGATGTTCAGCACACGGAATTTCGGCGGAATATCCAAAATTTGTCTGATATACTCTTCGGCGGAGATGCTGTCGCTGTGTTGGCGGTTATGCACCTGCACCCAGCAACTGCCAAGTCCCAAATCGGCGGCGGCAAACTGCAGCACAATGGCGGCGATGGCGGCATCTTCGTACCAAATATCGCTCTTTTCGGGGTCGTAGGCCACCACGATAGCGGCAGGTGCATTGGCTACAAATTTGCTGCCAAACTCGCGACACTCGGCCATTTGCGCCAACTTGTCGGGAGCGTCTACCACTATAAATTCCCAGCCGTTGGCACGCTTCGAGGCTGGCGACATCAACGCCGTTTGCAGTATCGCCTCTATCTTTTCGCGCTCCACGGGCTTGGTGGCGTATTTGCGTATGCTTCGGCGATTTTTTACAAGGTCGTGAAAGGTGTTCATAAACAGTCGATTTTAACCTACAAAGGTACGGAATTTTTTCGATAGTCGAAAAATGGCACACCTGTTTGTTGTTTGTCGCTTTTTTCGTACCTTTGCGACCTAATTTTTCAGTCGTTAGAACTTTATTTTTTTACAACTATGAAAGACGAAAATGGGCGCAGACCACGCATCGGTCGCACCGACGCCAACCGCGACGGCGCAAGGCGCGAACAGACAAATTTTGGCGACCGTCCACGCTTTGGGCGCGACAATCGCTTCACAGGACGAAACGACGACCGCCCCTTTGGTAACCGTGATTGGCACGGCGAACAGCGCGACAGTCGACCCGCTTACGGCAACCGCCCACGCCGCTTCGACGGCAACAACGACCGCACCGACGACCGCCCACGCAGGCAGTTTGGCAACTATGGCGACGACCGCAACCGCCGCCCACAGTTCGACCGAGACGACAATCGCACACGCAGTTTCAAACCCTATCGCCGCAACGAAAATTTCGACGAAAACGCCAAATATAGCCAAAAGAAACAGATGGCTCACAAAAAATATGCCATCGACTATCATGTGCCGATGCGCCTGAACCGCTTTTTGGCCAATTCGGGCATCTGCTCACGCCGCGAAGCCGACGAATACATTCAGGCAGGCGTGGTGTCGGTCAACGACCAAGTGGTAACCGAACTCGGCGTGAAAATTGTGCCTGCCACCGACAAAGTGCTGTTTCACGACCAACTGGTGCGCTGCGAACGGCGTGTTTACATTCTGCTGAACAAACCGAAAGACTGCGTAACCACGGTGGACGACCCGCAAGCACGCACCACAGTGCTCGATTTGGTGGGCGGCGCCTGCAAAGAGCGCATCTATCCCGTGGGGCGGCTCGACCGTAATACAACGGGGCTTCTGCTGCTCACAAACGATGGCGATTTGACCACGAAAATGACGCACCCGAAGTACAATCAGAAGAAAATTTACGAAGCCATACTCGACCACGAGATCACCGAAGAGGACATGCAACGCCTACGCGACGGCATCGAACTGGAAGATGGCGAAATACATGCCGACGCCATCGAATACAGCACCGACGAAAACCATTGCAAAGTGGGGGTCGAAATTCACTCGGGGCGTAACCGCATTGTACGGCGTATGTTTGCCGAATTGGGCTACAAAGTGCTGCGACTCGACCGCGTTTATCTGGCTGGTTTGACCAAAAAGAACCTGCCGCGCGGCAAATGGCGCTACCTTTCGGAAATGGAAGTGAATATGCTGAAAATGACCAAGTAACGCTTCTGCAGATATTCGACAAAGGCGCACGACCATTCGGCTGTGCGCCTTACTTTTTTGCGGATTTACACCGCCAAAGTTGTTATTTGGCATAGTAGCCACCTTTTTTGCCACGCCCCGAAAATGAATGCGCCCCTCTGCTTTCGGCAGGCTCAAATAGCGTCGTGTGGCACTCGCATTGAGCGAGTTTTGTGTGTAGGTTGTAGTCCTAATCACAAACTGATGAGATAGTACATGGCTGTGGTGTAAAAGTCCGACAGATAGGGAATTTCCAGCACGCACATATCGGCCGTTACGGCACGCTGCTGCTCGATATAGGGAATAACAAAACGGCGCATACACTCCGCCTGCTCGTTGAAATACTGATTGTGGTCTTTGTGTCGCTGTTGCATAGTTGGTCAGTTCGGATTTTCTCTTTCAATCTTCAAATATACGAAATTAGTATGAAAGTGTGAAAGTTTATCAAGTTTATCAAGTTCGTAAAGTTTGCAAGTTTTTCTATTTGAAGATTTGAAAATTTGAAGATTGTTTTTGCCACACAGACCATCGCCAACGCGTTAAACTTTTCAATTTTTTCGACAAGCGAGAGCAAAATCAAACTTGTTTGTTTTGCCGAGCGGAGAAAAAATCTTGCGAAGCAAAACTTTTCAACAACCAATCAACCAATCAACCAAAAATCAAATGAAATTAGAAATCTAGAAATTAGAAATTAGGAATTTGAATCGCTTCAACAGTTCAATTTATTTTGCTTTCTTCGCTGTTGTTTTTGTTGCC
>CAVGYO010000131.1:0-5421 GCA_963633255.1 Erysipelotrichaceae bacterium | reverse complement strand
CTCCCCCCTCATTTTTACGGACATTCAGAGTACCTTTTGCGCACATCTCCACTTTTAGCGGACAGCAATAATTCAAAATTCATAATTAAACGAAGGCGGGGGCTTGAGGAGCAATCTTCGAGCCGTTTTTTTGTTGCAAAATCTGCACAAGCAACTAAATTTGGCAAATTCGCCCGAAAAGTGTAACTTTGCAGTTCGATTTTTGAACAGATTTTTTGCAGAAAAACAGACTTTTATGGACAAAAACACCGTCATCGGGTTCGTGCTTATCGGCCTGATACTCATAGGTTACAGTTGGTACATTCGCCCAAGTGCCGAAGAACAGGCTGCCGCACAACACCGCCGCGACTCTATCGCTGCGGTGCGCGAAGCCGAACGCCTTGCCGCCATGCTCGAAGCCGAATTGCAGCAAGAAGAGGCCGCCAAAACGACCGCTGCCACGCGCGACAACACGGCCATTTATGGCGATTTTGCCGCCGCCGCCGAAGGCACAGAGCAGTTTACAACGCTCGAAAACAGCCAGTTGCAACTCACCATCAGCAACAAAGGCGGACGCATCAGCGCAGCGCGGCTCAAAAACTATGTAACCACCGATTCGCTGCCGCTCTACCTGTTCGAGGGCGACGAGAGCAAATTTGGATTCACGCTGCTGACCAGCAACCACCGCGTCATCAGCACGCAAGACCTCTATTTCGCACCTATCGTGGTCGATTCGCAAACCGTGGTGATGCGCCTTGCCGTGAACGACGAGAGTTACATCGATTTCCGCTACACGCTTACGCCCGACGACTATATGCTGCATTTCGACATTGCAGCGCACAACATGGCCAACTACCTCAACCCGCAGATGAACACGCTAGAGATGCAGTGGGAGCAGGACATTCGCCAGCAAGAGCGCAGCCGCAAGTTCGAGAGCCGCTACACCACACTCAACTACCGCTACACTGGCGACGACATGGAGCAGTTGAGCGAATCGAAAGACGATTTCGAAAAAACCTCGGGACGCGTGCAGTGGATTGCTTTCAAAGACCAATTTTTCAGCACCATACTCATCGCCGACGAGTCGTTCTTGTCGCCCACACTGCAAAGCAACATCATCGACAAACGGCCGGGCTATTTGAAACACTACAAAGCCGAAACATCGGTGGCATTCGACCCGAAAGGCGACAAACCGACGAATTTCCGCCTGTTTATGGGGCCGAATCAGTATAAAATTTTGCGCAGTTACGACGACAACATCGATAACAGCGACGACCGCTTGCGCCTCGAAAAAATCATTCCGCTCGGCTGGGCGATATTCCGCTGGGTGAGCGAGTGGTTTGTCATTCCGCTGTTCAACTTCCTGAACCGCTACATCGCCAATTTCGGCATCATCATCTTGCTGATGACCATTGTGGTGAAGTTGGTGCTGCTGCCGTTCACCTACAAATCGTATATGTCGACCGCCAAAATGCGTGTATTGAAACCGCAAATCGACGAAATCACCGCCAAATATCCGCCCGAAAAGGCGATGGAACGCCAGCAAGCCACCATGGCTTTGTACCGCAAAGTGGGCGTCAGTCCCATGAGCGGCTGCCTGCCAATGCTGCTGCAAATGCCAATACTGTTTGCTATGTTCGCATTTTTCCCAACAGCCATCGAGCTGCGGCAACAGAGTTTTCTCTGGGCGCACGACCTGTCGAGTTACGACGCTATCGTCAGTTGGAACGCCTACATTCCCATCATCACGCCCTATTTTGGCAACCACATCAGTCTGTTTTGCTTGCTGATGACCATCACCAACATTATCTACACCAAGATAAATATGTCGACCCAAGCGGGCATGGGCGACCAAATGAAGGTGATGAAATGGATGATGTACCTGATGCCGCTCATGTTCCTCTTCATTTTCAACGATTATGCGTCGGGATTGAGTTATTACTACTTCATTTCGCTGCTGTTCACTATTCTGCAAACCTACATTTTCCGCCTCTGCATCGACGAGAAAAAACTGTTGGCCAAACTCGAAGCCAAGAAAGCCAAACCCGCCAAAAAATCGGGCTTCCTTGCGCGCCTCGAAGCCGCCCAGCGCGAACAGATGAAAGCCATGCAACAACAACGCAAACGCTGATAATTTAGTAGCAAGATGTGAGTAGCAAGTAGCAAGAAAGATTTTAAGAACATAGAATATAGAGCATAGACTTTTTAATTGACAATTGACAATTGATAATTGACAATTATTTGAAGATTTGAAAATTGATTTTTCCCAAATAACCAAATCTGCAACTCCACAAAAAAAGGACGTGGCATGCCGCGTCCCTACTAACCAGAAATTAGAAATCTAGAAATTAGAAATAATTTTTTCAACAACCAATCAACCAATCAACCAATCAACCAGAAATCTATAATCTTGCAACTAACAATCTGAAAATAAATTCATTATGAGACATTTTGGGACTATTTTAACTCTAACTGCAATGCTTATGCTAACTGCTTGCAATCACCGTGAGAATCCGTTTCTGACCGAGTGGGACACGCCCTACGGTTTGCCGCCATTCGACCAGATAGAAGAGACCGACTATCTGCCTGCCATACGCGAAGGCATTGCGCAGCAACAGGCCGAAATCGATGCCATTGTGGCCGATACCGCTGCACCGACATTTGCAAATACTATCGAAGCCTACGAAAAATCGGGCAAACTGCTTGCCAAAGTGATTGGCGTGCTGTTCAATGTGGTCGAAACCGACGGCAACGACCGCCTGAACGCCATTGTCGAAGAGGCACTGCCGCTCATCACCGAACACAACGACAACATCTTTATGAACGCCGACCTCTACAAGCGCGTGGCAGCGATTTATGCGCAAAAAGAGTCGCTCGACCTCACGCCCGAACAGGTTACCGTACTCGAAAATACCAACCGCCACTTTGTGCGCAACGGCATTGCACTCGATGCCGACAAACAGGCACGCCTGCGCGAAATCAACAAACAGTTGTCGGGCTTGGAGCAGAAATTTGGCACAAATCTGTTGGCCGAAAACAACGCATTTCAACTGCTGCTCGACGAATCGGACTTGGCTGGACTGCCCGAAGGCGTGCGCAATGCCGCTGCCGAAGCCGCCACCGCCGCTGGTCACAACGGCAAATATCTGATTACGCTGCACGCTCCAAGCCGCATTCCGTTCTTGCAATACAGCGAACGCCGCGACCTGCGCGAAAAGGTGTACAAAGCCTACATCAATCGCGGAAACAATGGCAATGCTAACGACAACAACCAAATTGTACTCGACATCATGCGGTTGCGCATCGAAAAAGCCAACCTGCTCGGATTCGATACGCCCGCCGACTTTATTCTCGACGAAACGATGGCCAAAACTGCGCCTGCGGTCGATAAATTCCTCGGCGAGATATTCGTTACTGCCAACAACAAAGCCAAAACCGAGCGCACCGAACTGCAAAAACTCATCGACCGCGACCATGGCGGTTTCAAACTCGAAGCGTGGGATTGGGACTACTACACCGAACGGTTGCGCCGCGAAAAATATGCCATCAACGAGGACGATATCAAACCCTATTTTCAGATGGAGCGCGTGCGCGAAGGCGTGTTTGCTTGCGCACACAAACTCTACGGACTGAATTTCGAAAAACTCGACTCGGTGCCGATTTATCACCCCGATGTGGAGGCGTTCAAAATAACCGATGCCGACGGTTCGCTCATCGGACTGTTCTACACCGACTACTACCCACGCGCCAGCAAACGCGGCGGTGCATGGATGAACGACTACCGCAGCCAGCAAAACATCGACGGCCACATGGTGCGCCCCATTGTGGTGAATGTGGGCAACTTTACCAAACCGACTGCCAACACGCCGTCGCTGCTCACACTCGACGAGGTAGAAACGCTATTCCACGAGTTTGGACACGCACTGCACAGTCTGCTGTCGCAATGCCACTACCCAAGCGTGAGCGGCACCAATGTGCCACGCGATTTTGTGGAGATGATGAGCCAGATAAACGAAAATTGGGCGTTCGAACCCGAAGTGCTGGCTATGTATGCCAAACACTACCAAACGGGCGAAATCATTCCCGATTCGCTGGTCGAAAAAATCAACCGCAGCCTGCTGTTTAACCAAGGTTTTGTAACCACCGAACTGACTGCCGCAGCCATTCTCGATATGAAATGGCACGAACTGACCAGCGTCGATGGCATCGATGTGCAGGCGTTCGAAAAGGAGAAAATGGCCGAAATCGGGCTTATTCCCGAAATAGCACCGCGCTACACCACCACCAACTTCAACCATGTGTTCAACAACGGCTATTGCGCTGGTTACTATAGTTACCTCTGGGCCGAAGTGCTCGACAAAGACGCGTTCGAACTGTTCCGCCAAAACGGTATTTTCGACGCTGCCACAGCGCATTCGTTCCGCACCAACTGCCTCGAAAAAGGCGGCAGCGAAGACCCAATGACGCTCTTCGTGCGCTTCCGTGGTGCCCAGCCCAACCCCGACGCCATGCTGCGCGGTCGCGGACTGAAATAAGCGAGCAAATAATTGCTCACACAAGGTCGTTGGCGGACTACAATCCGCACGATGTTGTGTACAAATATCTGTCTGTTCAAAACAAAAAAAACGATGAAAAAACTACTCTTTACGCTCGTTTTGGTGGGCAATTTGCTTGCGCTCTCCGCCGAAGAACATACCTATGTTATGAGCGACTATGGTAAACCTGCGTTCACCACTGCCGACGGACTTTTTACCACGCTCGGCAAGCAAGCCGATGGCGTGAGCGGTCCCTCCTACAACGGCAGCGCAAACAGTCTCGATGTGCGCCTCTACGCCAAGAATACCTACAAAATCACCAGCAATTCGGGCGTAAAAATGGAGCGCATCACCTTTTGTATCAGCAAAAATGGGCACTACAAACTGGCCGAACTCACGCCAAGCACTGGCACGATGGACGCCGAACCCGAACGACTAACCGACGACAACAACTGGAAAGCGTGGCGCTACAGTTGGACGGGCAATGCCACCGAAGTTACCTTTACCGTAGGCGAATACTGCACTTTTGGTAGCGAATGTGCCGAGCAAGGTAAAACTGGAGAAGCAGGCACGCTTATGTTCAAAACGCTGATAATCACCGACGAAACCGCATCGGCCTTGAATAGCGCACGCAGCAACACTTTTGCCGCCTTTGCCGCCAACGGCATCGTCTATATCGAGGGCGTAACCGAGGGCGCAACCGCCGAAATTTTGAACCTCACAGGCACACGCCTCATCACCGCCGCGATAGAAAACGGCCAAATTCACGCCCCACTCGCCAGCGGCATCTACATCGTCAAATGCGGCCACAACATACGAAAAATAGCCGTGAAATAGTGAGCAGTGTTATTGAGTTAGGAGTTAGGAATTAGGAGTGAGGAGTGATGCGGCAGAGCCGCAATTTCAA
>CAVGYO010000130.1:0-5465 GCA_963633255.1 Erysipelotrichaceae bacterium | reverse complement strand
CGATTAGCGAGAGCAGAGCCAAACTCGTTTGAGCTATGCCGAGCGTAGCAAAAATCAAATGAAATTTGAATCAACGACCAATCAACCCTATTTGAAATACAATAATTCACAACTTATGAAACTCTACAAAGGTAACATTCTGTTTACGAGGCAGTTGGACAGATTTGAGGTGATTCCAAATGGCTATATTGCGGTAGAAAATGGCTGTGTAACTGCTGTTTACGACCATCTGCCCGACGAGATGCGCACTGCCGAACTGGTCGATTTTGGCGATAAACTTATCATTCCCGCCATGAACGACCTGCATGTGCATGCGCCGCAATACCGCAACATGGGCATGGCGATGGACATGGAATTGCTGCCGTGGCTCAATACATACACTTTCCCCGAAGAGTCGAAATATGCCGACACCAACTACGCCCGCAAAATGTACAGCCGATTTGTGAAACATCTTTGGAAAGTCGGCACAATGCGCACAGTGGCGTTCGCTTCGATACACAAACCCGCTACCGAACTGCTGCTCGATATGTTCGAAAAATCGGGCATGGGTGCAATGGTGGGCAAAGTGAATATGAACCGCAACAGCCCCGACACGCTCACCGAAACGGTGGAGCAAGCCATTGCCGACGACACCGCGCTCATCGAACGCTGGGGCGACAGACAACGGTTGGTGCAATTCATTCTCACGCCGCGTTTTGTGCCGAGTTGCACGCCCGAAATGCTGACCGCCGTTGGTCGATTGGCAGCGAAATACAACGCGCCTGTGCAGTCGCACCTGTCGGAAAACAAAGGCGAAATAGCGTGGGTAAAAGAACTCGAACCGCTTTCGACCTGCTACGGCGATGCCTACAACCGCTACGGCTTGTTTGGTCAAACGCCCACGCTGATGGCGCACTGCTGCTACACCGACGGTGAAGAGTTGGCGTTGATGAAACGCCAAGGTGTGGTTGTGGTACACTGTCCGCACTCGAACAGCGACTTGGGCAGCGGCAAGGCACCAATCCGCAAATTTTTGCAAAACGGCATTCGTGTGGCACTCGGCTCCGACATCAGCGGCGGCCACGACATATCGATGTTCCGTGTGATGGTACACGCCATTCAAATATCGAAACTGCACTACGCCGAGAGCGACAAACAGACGCCTTTTCTCACACTGCCCGAAGCGTTTTATCTCGCTACCAAGAGCGGCGGCAGTTTCTTTGGCCGTGTGGGCAGTTTCGAGCCAGGCTACGAGTTCGATGCCCTTGTGATAGACGACAGCGCGCTGAATTTCGACAACTACACGCTTGTCGAGCGGCTCGAGCGATTCATCTACACAGGCGACGACCGCCAGATAGCCGCCCGCTATGTGCGTGGCAACGAAGTCCCAGAACCAAAATTCGACGAAGTGTAAGCAAAAACCGATGGACCTAATCGCATTCACCCTTTGGGGCTACGATTTTTCGTGGCTCGAAATCGCAGGCCTGTTTACAGGTTTGCTAGCCATCTACTTGGCTGGGCGCGGCCATGTAGCCACCTTTTTTGTCGGGCTGGCAAACTGCGCCATCTATTTTGCGCTCTTTTGGCAGCAGCATCTCTACTCGATGATGTTGATGCAAGTTTTCTTTTTTGCCATCGACATCTACGGCATTGTGGCGTGGGGCATTCCACGAAAAAACAAGCCCGATAAACAACTGCATATCAGCACTTTACAGCCGCAACATCAGATAGGACTTGGGCTGGGCATTCTCTTTGGCGGACTGCTGTGGGGCTGGTTGGTCGAGAGCGTTACACGGCGGTTTGGTCTTGAACAATCGGACTACATCTACACCGATGCCATCATTTTTGTGGCCAATGTGGTGGGACAATGGTTGCTCGCCCGCAAAAAAATCGAAAATTGGGTGGTGTGGATTTTGGTCGATGTGGCAAGCGTAGTGCTTTGCGCGCTGTCGCAAATCTATCTCACATCGCTGCTCTATGTCGGCTATGTTGCCATTTCGGTCTATGCGCTGCGCCTTTGGTACTGCGAAATGGAGAACGACAAACTGCAAGCGAAAGCAGCACACAAAAACAGAAAAAAGAAAAACTAAACAACTATGCTCGAAATAAAAAATCTGCACGCTTCGATAGCAGGCAAAGAGATTCTTAAAGGCTTGAATTTGACAGTGCGCCCTGGCGAAGTACACGCCATAATGGGACCAAACGGCGCAGGCAAATCGACGCTCTCGTCGGTGCTGACGGGCAATCCCGCCTACACCGTTACCGAAGGCAGCGTTACTTTTTACGGCAAAAATTTGCTTGCGCTTTCGCCCGAAGACCGCTCGCGCGAAGGCATTTTCATGAGTTTTCAGTATCCTGTCGAAATTCCTGGCGTGAGCATGGTCAATTTTATGCGCACCGCTGTGAACGAACACCGCAAATACCGCGGACTCGACCCCATTTCGGCATCGGAATTTCTGAAGATGATGCGCTCGAAAAAAGAGTTGCTCGAACTCGACAACACACTGGCCAACCGCTCGGTGAACGAGGGTTTTTCGGGCGGCGAAAAAAAGCGCAACGAGATTTTTCAGATGGCGATGCTCGAACCGCGCCTCTCGATACTCGACGAAACCGACTCGGGGCTCGACATCGACGCACTGCGCGTGGTGGCACACGGCGTGAACACGCTGCGCAACAACGACAACGCCTCTATCGTCATCACGCACTACCAGCGGCTTTTGGACTATATCGTTCCCGATTTTGTGCATGTGCTCTACAACGGACAAATAGTGAAAACAGGACCGAAAGAGTTGGCGCTCGAATTGGAAGAGAAGGGCTACGACTGGATTAAAAAGGAGTTCGGAGAATGAGCCGCGAACAGCAATATATCGACCTTTACGCACAGCAGTCCGACGCCATAAAACGGCACGCACCAGCCGCACTCAATGCGCAGCGCGATGCAGCGTTCGACCGCTTTCGGCGTGTGGGATTCCCCACACAAAAAGACGAAGCCTATCTGCGCTGCCCGCTATTGCCCGATTTAGACCGCGATTATGGACTGAATATCAATCAGTTGCCGATCGTCGTCGATAAAAATAGCCTGTTCCAATGCAAAGTGCCTGGCGTAAAGGCGCACACGGCGTTTATGCTCAACGACCAACTGCATTTCGATGGCGCACTGCCGCACGGCGCGCTCTTCTGCTCGCTGGCCGAAGCCTGCCAACGCCACGCCGACATTGTCGGTCGCTATCTCGGCAAAAAAATAGCCAATTCCAACGACGGATTCACTGCTTTCAACGAACTTTTTGCGCAAAACGGCTACTTTCTCTATGTGCCGAAAAATACCAAAATCGATCTGCCGATACAGTTGGTCAATCTGCTGCACGCCAACGACGACCTGATGGTTGCCACGCACAATTTGATAGTGCTTGACGATGGCGCAGAAGCCAAAATTTTGGTCTGCGACCACGCACTCGACAGTGTGCATTTCTTTGCCAACCGACTCACCGAAGCGTTTGTCGGTGCTAATGCGCACCTCGACTACTACGCCCTCGAAAGCACGCACGAAACAACAGCGCAACTATCGCAACTGTTTGTAAATCAAGAAAATAACTCACGCACAACCATCGATATTGTGGGTTTGCACAACGGCCACACACGCAACCACATCGAAGTAGATTTGACTGCCGAAAACGCCGAAACATGGCTCGGTGGCATGGTGGCTGCCAGCGACCAGCAAAAATGCGACAACTTTACGGTTATTCGGCATCTTGCGCCACGCTGCACCAGCAACGAACTGTTCAAATATATGCTCAACGACGCCTCGGAAGGCGCATTTGCAGGGCGTATTTTGGTAGCAAAAGACGCACAACAGACAGCAGCCTACCAAACAAACCGCAATCTCTGCCTCACCAAAGAGGCACGCATGCACGCCAAGCCGCAACTCGAAATCTACGCCGACGATGTGAAGTGCGGACACGGCGCAACCACTGGTCAGTTGGACGAAAACGCGCTCTTCTACATGCGCACACGCGGCATCGGGCTGGCCGAAGCACGCATGTTGCTGCTGCTGGCATTCACGGGCGATATTCTCGACCACATCGCTGTGGAAGCGGTGCGCGACCGCCTGCGTATGATGGTGGAACAACGCCTGCGCGGCAGCGAATCGGCTTGCAAAAATTGTACTGCAAATCAAGGGAGGAAAAACTGTGGCGACAATTGATATTGACAAAATACGCGCCGATTTTCCCATTTTGTCGGAAAAAATCTACGGCAAACCGCTCATCTACCTCGACAATGCCGCCACCACGCAAAAACCGCAGCGTGTGCTCGACAAAATTGTGGAAGTTTATGCCACGCAAAACGCCAACATTCATCGCGGTGTGCACTATTTGAGCCAAAAAGCGACGCTGGCGCACGAAGAGGCGCGAAAAACCATTGCCCGATTTATCGGTGCAGCCGAACCGAACGACATCGTTTTCACGCGCGGCACCACCGAAAGCATCAATCTGCTGGCCACCGTCTTCACCGAGCGGTTCTGCACGCCGGGCGACGAAATCATCATCACGCAGATGGAGCACCACGCCAACATTGTGCCGTGGCAAATGGCTGCCCAGCGCCACCAACTGCAACTGCGCATTGCGCCTATCGACGAGCGCGGCCAACTGCGCCTCGACGCCCTCGAAAAACTCTTTTCGAAAAAGACAAAACTGCTGGCCGTGGCGCATGTGTCGAATGTGCTTGGCACCATCAATCCGATTGCCGAAATTGTGGCAATGGCGCACGCACACAGCGTTCCAGTGCTGGTCGATGGCGCACAAGCCGTGGCGCACTTGCCTGTCGATGTGGCGGCGTTGGATGCCGATTTTTACGCCTTTTCGGGACACAAAATCTACGGGCCAACGGGCATCGGCGTGCTTTATGGCAAAACCGCCCTGCTCGATGCGCTACCACCCTACCAAGGCGGCGGCGAAATGATACAAAATGTTACTTTCGAGAAAACCACCTACAACACACTGCCCTACAAATTCGAGGCTGGCACGCCCGATTTTGTCGGCTCTGTGGCTCTGGCCGAAGCCTTGAACTACATCGACGACATCGGCAAAGAGCGCATTTTTGAACACGAAGAGAAGTTGCTGCGCTACGCCGAACAACGCCTATGCGAAATTCCGCAAATGCGCATTTTTGGCACAAGCGAACAAAAAAGCGGCGTCATCTCGTTTTTGGTTGGGCGCGTGCATCCATACGATTTGGGAATGTTGCTCGACAAAACTGGCGTAGCCGTGCGCACAGGCCATCACTGCGCACAGCCGCTCATCGACCTACTCGGCATTCCCGGCACCGTGCGCGCCTCGCTGGCACTCTACAACACCACGCACGAAATCGACCAATTCGTCGAACAACTGCAACGCTGCTTGAAAATTCTTTGTTAGTAGCAAAAAAGTGAGCAGTGAGGAATGAGGAGTGAGGAGTTTTTTTTTGAGAACATAGAAGATAGAACATAGAGC
>CAVGYO010000129.1:0-5484 GCA_963633255.1 Erysipelotrichaceae bacterium | reverse complement strand
ACTTGGACAACAACCTGCCATTATTTCAAAGGTAACAGCCGCCGCTTCTGTTCCGCTCTCGTCAACCTTTCTCTTCACTTGTTGAGCAATATCCGAAATCTGCAAGTCCTTGATGCCTTCGGGGATGCCGAACTGGTCGCAGAGGTAGTCGAGGGTGTTGCAACCGAAGTCATAGTTGTAGCGGCTACGCCGCGTTGATGATTCGCTTGCGCGAATGTAAATGAATACGTGTTGGTGGTTCGCTGCGCGAATGTTGGTGGCAATGCGTTGGTTATGTTGTTTTATTATTGGATTGGTTATGTTGCTGCAATTGCTTCTGTTCGGCTTCGAGAGAATCCAAGAAATGAAGTTCTACGGTTGAGAGTTGCTGCTGTATGCGAGTATGGAACTTATCGTATTCCGAATCGGCTTTTGCTTTAGCGACTTCTGCCGAAATCTTACCCGCATGAGTAAGCAATTCCTTGCCTGACAATTTAAGGAAATCGTCCAATTTACGAATCCAATCGTTCATGTACATAGGGGTGTGGTTTTGCGCCTGCAACTCGGCAAAATCCAAATAGAGACTCACTATCCGGTTGAGCGTATCCAACTCCTCCATCGTCAGATAATTCTTCGCTATTTCGGCATCGTGCCGCTGTGGCATTGTTCCCGTCCAAGAAGTAAGCCCCATAAAATCCTTGTCAGCATCGGCACGCGCATATATCAACTCGGCGGCAGTATGCCCGTGGGCAGAAAAGTGCATTTTGTTTTGCACCGTTTGGAAAAAACGCTGCGTGGTCTCGGAACGCGGATCATAATCTATGCTAAGGGCGTATATTTCCAATATCTTGCGGTAAAAGACCTTTTCCGAGGAACGTATATCGCGTATGCGCGACAAAAGTTCATCGAAATAGTTACCATTGCCTGCGTTTTTAAGTAAGTTGTCGTTGAGTGCAAAACCTTTTATGAGATACTCGCGCAAAACGGATGTCGCCCACTGACGAAACTGCACACCACGAAGAGAATTAACCCGATAGCCGACAGAGATAATCATATCGAGGTTGTAGAAAGCCACATTATGTGTCTGTGTCTTTCCTGCCATAGCACCGTGCGGGGTGGTTGTTGCAAAAAATGCAACTACCACTTCTTCGTTCAATTCACCAGTCTCCAAGATGTTTTTAATGTGGCGCGAAATGGTGGATTTGTTGCGCTGAAAGAGTTCCGCCATTTGGTCGAGTGTAAGCCAAACGGTTTCGTTCTGCAGACGCACCTCTATGCGACTTGCGCCATTTGCGGTTTGGTAAAGCAGTATTTGTCCTTTGTCGTCCATCATGTCACCGCTGAATATCTGCGTTTTATAGTTCGTGCATTATTGCTGATTATTATGCAAAGGTAAGGAAAAGATTTGGATTTATTACTGTCCGCTAAAAATATTTTTCCGAGCCTCTATTGGGGCAAAAAAACGGCTGGTTCTTTTGGTAGAATCAGCCGCTCGTTGTAATTGTGTGTGTCTAAACCTACAACGATGCGCAAAATTACAACTTTTAGCGGACAGCAATAATACTTTACTAATAGTGTCTCAACTCATTCTTTCCGAAATGGAAGACCGATACCCAGAGGGTACTCTCGTCTCCGTCGAAGAAGAACCACGGGTTCTCCACGGGATTGAAATTACGCACAATGTGGGCTTCGCGGGCCGGTGTGTTGCCCTCTGCACACATAATGGCCACCTTATTCCCTTTCCTTGCCACGTCAATCACGATGAGTGCGTGCCCCATCCCCTCCTGTTTGCGGGCAGGGTAAACCAGTACATCGCCCGGCTGAACCTCACTGATTGGACGCGGCTCCGTCTCGCGGCTCACAGAGAACGTACTGCACACACCATAGGCTCTCTTCAGAAAACTCTCCAATGCCTTGTGCGAACCACCGCCACTATATCTCAGCGTGTTGCCGTTTACATCGCGGAACCTTATCTCCGAATACCTCCCCTGACTGAACAGATACTCCGCCCGCAGTCTCATCGTCATGTCGGCACACTGCTCCGAGTTGCTCAGCAGCGGAAGGTCTATTACGCCAGTAGACAACCACTGATAATGGGCGTTGCCACCCGTGAAGAGTTTTACCTTGCTTCCCCGCTTCTTCAGTGGCAATCGGCGCATGAACTCCGCATAGCTGTCATCCACCCTTGTATAGCCCACGGGCGCAGAAATCTCACCGATGGTCTTTGCGTTCCAAGGATTGCTCGTCTGCGAATACCACCATACCCCACCTGCCACGACGATTCCCAAGAGGAACAGGCAGCCCAACACTTTCATTATTTTCTTCTTCATAATCGTTACTTTTTGTTTTGTGGTGCAAAGGTAATAGATTCCTCCGAAACCACAATGGATGCAAGAGGTGGGTTGTATGAAATGGCGGGGAGGATGTATGAAACTGCAAACTTTATTCCTTAAATCCGCACCACTTTAATTAATATTCTTGGTTCAAGACAACTTTAGAGCGACCCACTCAATTCGTTATAGAGCCTGATTTTGTTTATACCTCGCTTTACTTTCCAAAATACGGGCTTACTTTCCGATACAGAAGTGTGCAAAAATGTTGCCGAGTACTTCGTCGGAGGTGATTTGTCCCGTGATTTCGCCTAAATAACCGAGGCATTCACGCAAATCTTGCGCCAGCAGGTCGCCCGAAAGGCCGCTCGCCAAACCGCTTTGTACACGCACAATGGCTTCGTGGGCGTTGCGCAGGGCTTCGTAGTGCCGCAAATTGGTAACAATCACATCACCATGGGCGGTTTCGGGCAACTGCGCCGCCGCATACAACGCTGCCTGCAACGCATCGATGTTGGTGCGCTCTTTGGCCGAAATGAACAGCGTCTTTTCCGCTTCGCCAAAAGTGCGTTTCAGCGTGTCAATCTGCGTTTCGGTCAGCAGATCGAGTTTGTTGAAAATGACGATAAGTTGCTTGTTATCAGCGCGTTCGGCAATTTGCTGCTCGAGCCACGACAGGTTCGCCTTGTCCTGCGAATAGTCGATGAGCCACAGCACAATGTTGGCGCGCTCGATAGCGCGCAGCGACCGCTCGATGCCCACATTTTCGATGGTGTCGACCGTTTGGCGCAGCCCTGCCGTGTCGATAAACCGAAACAGTACGCCGTTCAGCGTAACGGTGTCTTCGATGGTGTCGCGCGTGGTGCCGTGAATGTCCGAAACGATGGCCTTCTCTTCGCCAACAAGTGCATTGAGCAGCGTCGATTTACCAGCGTTTGTCTCGCCAACGATGGCGACTGGAATGCCGTTTTTGATGGCGTTTCCTGTTGAAAATGAGTCTGTTAGACGGTGCAGTTTTCGCTCTATCTCGTCGCACAAAGTATGCAGTTGCGTGCGGTCGGCAAACTCCAACTCTTCGTGGTCGGCAAAGTCGAGTTCCAGTTCGACCAACGATGTGAATGTCAGCAGTCGTTCGCGCAGGTGCGCCAATTCGTCGGAAAAGCCGCCGCGCATCTGTTGCAGTGCCAAGTTGTGTGCCGCACGGCTCTGCGCTGCTATCAGGTCGGCCACGGCTTCGGCTTGACTCAAATCCATCTTGCCGTTCACAAACGCGCGCCGCGTAAATTCGCCCGGTTGCGCCATCGTGCAGCCGCTCTGTATCAGCAATTTAACCAATTCTTGTTGCACAAAAGTGGAGCCGTGGCAGGCAATTTCGATCACATCTTCGCCCGTGAACGAGTGTGGCGCACAGAATTTTGTCAGCAACACCTCGTCGAGCAGTGTGCCGTCGGCATTTACGATGTGGCCGAAACGGACGCTGTTGGCGGGCATCGTAGCCACAGAAACGCCCTTTGCCAATGGACGAAACACGCGGTCGCAAATGCCGAAAGCCTGTTCGCCCGACACACGCACCACGGCAATGCCGCCAACGCCTGGTGCTGTGGATATAGCACAAATGGTCGATCTCATTGTTTTAGCCGATTTGGGTTGTTTGTTGAATCGTTGAACTGATTATTATTTATAGATTTCTGGTTGATTGGTTGTTGTTTTTGATTTCTAATTTCTAATTTCTAATTTCTAGTTGTCGGTATCAACAATGTCGCAATTATTATTCATTATTCATTGTTTATTATTCATTGCCTTACTCGTGGCCCCCTTTCCCGTTTCCCCCGAAGGGGGAACGCCTTCGTTTAATTATGAGTTATGAATTTAGAATTAAGAATTTTCGCGCTCCGAAACGCCTCAATTTTCAAATTTTCAAATCTTCAAATCTTCAAATTTTCAAATTGCGGCTTCGCCGCATCACTCCTCACTCCTAATTCCTCACTCCTAACTCAAAGAAAAGACCGCCCTGCAACCGACGCTGCGAAACGGTCTTTTCTCTGTGGAATGGTTGCTTGCTCAAATGCGTTCCAGCACTTTTTCTACCAAGCCCTCGATGGAGCCTTTGTAGTCGGTGTTCATGTTTTTGGCCACGCGCCCAGCAATGATAGCGCAAACGGTCATAGCCTTGTGTCCCAGCAGTTTACCGAGACCAGCCACCATCGAACCCTCCATCTCGAAGTTGGTAATCACATCGCCTTCGTATTCGAACGACTGAATTTTTTTGTTCAAATCCATGTCGGCGGGTTCGGCGCGCACATAGCGACCTTGCGGACCATAAAAGCCCGGCGCAGCAATGGTAATGCCTTTCACCATATCGAAACCGATGCGCTCAACCAACTCTTCGTCGGCTTTCACGCAGTAGGGTTGCGCCAAACGCGTGTTCCAATCGACATGCTTGCAGAATGCCTTTTCCATCTCTAAATTTATCAGTCCTTCGGGCAGTTTGTAGTAGTTCAACACGCCGTCGAAGCCCATCGAATACTTAGAAACGACATAGGTGCCAACGGGCGAAATCTCTTGCAGTCCGCCCGATGTGCCGATGCGAACCAGTGTGAGTGTGGTGTGTTCGGGTTTCACGGTGCGTGTGGCAAAATCGATATTTACCAGCGCATCCAATTCGGTCAGCACAATGTCGATGTTGTCGGGACCGATGCCGTGCGACACACACGACAGGCGTTTGCCTTTGTACATACCCGTGATGGTGTGAAATTCGCGGCTCGACACTTCGCACTCGATGCTGTCGAAGTGGCTGGCAATCATCGTTACACGGCTCGGATCGCCGCAGAGAATGATGGTTGTGGCAATCTGTTCGGGCTTTACATGCAGGTGAAAAATGCTGCCGTCGCCGTTGATAATCAGTTCTGAAGGTGGGATTACTCTCATGGTTGTAAAAGATTTATGGTTAATACTTTTTTTGTTGAATCGTTGAATTGAATATTATTTCGTTTCACGCATTTTTTCTCCGCTCGGCATAGCTCAAACAAGTTTGGCTCTGCTCTCTCTTGTCGAAAAAATTCTAATTTCTAATTTCATTTGATTTTTGCTACGCTCGGCATTGCTCAAACGAGTTTGGCACTGCTCTCGCTAATCGCAAAAATTCTAGATTTCTGGTTGTCGGTATCAACAACAC
>CAVGYO010000128.1:0-5488 GCA_963633255.1 Erysipelotrichaceae bacterium | reverse complement strand
AAATTTGAAATTCTCTCGATGTTAAAGCACCTCGATTGGTATATTATCAAAAAGTATCTCGGCACATTTGCGTTGTCTATTGTGCTGATTATCAGCATATCCGTTATTTTCGATTTTACCGAAAAGATCGATGATTTTATGGAGACCAATGCGCCCGTCAAAGCCATTGTGTTCGACTACTATTTGAATTTCATTCCGTTTTTCACCAATATGTTTACGCCGCTGTTTGCGTTCATTTCGGTCATATTTTTCACATCGAAGCTGGCAAACAACAGCGAAATTATCGCCATGTTGGCGGGCGGCATGAGTTTTCGCCGTTTGATGCGCCCATATATGGTTTCGGCTGGTTTCATCGCGCTTTTTTCGTTCGTGCTGATGAGTTTTGTGATTCCGCCAGCCAACCGCGTGCGCTTGGAGTTCGAGGACAAATATGTGTCGAAATTCAAGTCAGATGTGGCGCGCAATGTGCAGTTGGAGATTGAGCCAGGCATTATCGCCTACCTTGGGCGTTACGAAGAAGCCACCTCGAAAGGCCGCTCCTTTTCGCTCGAAAAATTTGAAGGAAAAACGCTCGTTTCGCGCCTCACAGCGCAAGAAATTGTGATGGATTCGCTCTATCATTGGACGGTGAAAAACTACCTGATTCGCAATTTCGACGGCATGTACGAGTACATCAGGCAGGGCGAATCGCTCGACACAGTCATTCAGATGGACCCCGCCGACTTTTTCATCACCGCCAAAGAGGCGGCACAAATGAGTACGCCGCACCTCTACCGCTACATCGAAAAGCGCAAAGAGCGCGGTTTGGGCAACACGCAGGCTTTCGAGGACGAATACCACAAGCGCTACTCTACACCGCTTTCGGCACTGATTTTGACGCTCATCGGTGTGTCGCTTTCGAGTCGTAAAGTGCGCGGCGGCATGGGTATGAACATCGGCATTGGCCTCACGCTGAGTGCGCTCTACATCTTGTTCACCACCTTTTCGAGCCAACTCTCCATTGCGGGCAGCATGAACCCGTTGTTGGCCGTTTGGCTGCCAAATCTACTCTTTTTGGCCGTCGGATTGTTACTCTACTACAAAGCCCCGAAGTGATGCTTTTAAGCGAATTTATCGAGATTTATAGCCAACATCCGCAAATCGAAAAATTGGCAGAATGGATGCGCGGCACTGGGCGTCACGCAACGGTGAGCGGTCTGCTCTGCTCCGCCAAAGCCCTGACTGTGGCGGCTCTGTTGCAAAAAACTGGGCAAAACATCTGCGCCATACTCGACGACGAAGAATCGGCGGGATATTTCTATCACGACCTGTCGCAACTGTTTGACAAAGAGCGCATTGCATTCTTTTCGACCATTTACAAAAACGCGCACAAGCGCAACACCGCCGACGCTGCCAACGAAATTTTGCGCGCCGACACGCTCAACCATCTGCAAGGCGCAGAACCTTGCATTGTGGTAACCTACCCCGATGCGCTGACAGAAAAAGTGGTGCCGCCAGCGGCGTTCGACAACCACCGCCTCAACTTGGCAAAAGGTGCTGCCATCGATAGCGAAACGCTCGCCGAAACGCTCGAACAGTTTGGCTACGAAGCCGTCGATTTTGTGTACGAACCGGGGCAATTTTCGGTGCGCGGCAGCATTGTCGATATATTTTCGTATGCCAACGAACTGCCCTACCGCATCGACTTTTTTGGCGACGAAATCGAGAGTATTCGCACCTTCGACATCGAAAAACAACTCTCAATCGAAGAGCAGACGCAAATCGCCATCATTCCCGATATGCAGACGATTCGGGGCGAACAGGTTACGCTGCTCGAATTTATGCGCAACGAAACCGTGTTGTGCGCCAACAGTTTCCGCTGGCTGCGCGAACGCGCCAACCAACTCTACGACGATGCGCTGGTAAAAGCCAACACCGCCGACAACACGCCAACGCTCGACGCACATCTAGCCACAGGCGACGACCTGCTGGCGCAAGTCGAGCAGTTCCGAACCATCGAGATGAGCAAAGGCTATTTCGCCGGCGAAAACATCGATTTTCGCACTGCGCCACAGCCGATTTTCCACAAAAACTTCGATTTGGTATCGTCGCAACTGACGCAATACACCGCCGACGGTTACGCCATATACATCGCCAGCGACAGCAAAAAGCAGACCGACCGCATCGCCGCCATTTTCGACGAGCGGGGCGAAAAAATCGCCTTTACGCCCATTCTGAAAACCATACACGAGGGCTTCATCGACCACGATATGCGGCTCTGCTGCTTTACCGACCACCAGATTTTCGACCGTTTCCACAAATTCACGCTACGGAGCGATGTGGCGCGCGCCAGCAAAGTGGCAATGACGCTAAAAGAACTCAATCAGTTCAAAGTAGGCGACTATGTGGTGCATATCGACCACGGCGTGGGTGTGTTTGGCGGGCTGCAAACCACCATGGTAAACGGCAAGCCGCAAGAGGTTATCAAACTGATTTACAAGGACAACGACATCATTTTTGTAAGCATTCACGCACTGCACCGCATATCGAAATACAAGAGCAAAGAGGGCGAAGAGCCGCGCATCAACAAACTCGGTACGGGCGCATGGGAACGCCTGAAAGAGCGCACCAAAAGCAAAGTCAAAGATATTGCCCGCGACCTGATAAAACTCTACTCGCAACGAGCGGCGCAAAAAGGGTTCGCCTACTCGCCCGACGGCTATCTGCAACACGAACTCGAAGCCTCGTTTCTGTACGAAGACACACCCGACCAACAAAAAGCCACCAGCGACATAAAACACGATATGGAGTCGGAACGACCGATGGACCGCTTGGTGTGCGGCGATGTGGGTTTTGGCAAAACCGAAGTAGCGATACGCGCTGCATTCAAAGCCGTGAACGACGGCAAACAGGTGGCTGTGCTGGTGCCAACCACAGTGCTGGCACTGCAACACTACAAAACTTTCAGCGAACGGCTGCGCGATTTTCCCGTGAAAGTGGAATACTTGAGCCGCGCCAAAACGACCAAACAGGTGAAAGAGATAAGCCAGCAACTGCGCGACGGAGCAATCGACATATTGGTGGGCACACACCGCTTGATTGGCAAAGAGATTGTATTCAAAGACCTCGGACTGCTCATTATCGACGAAGAACAAAAGTTTGGCGTTTCGACCAAAGAGCGGCTCAAACAGTTGAAAATCAATGTCGATACGCTCACGCTGACCGCCACACCAATTCCACGCACGCTGCAATTTTCGCTGATGGGCGCACGCGATTTGAGCATTATCAACACACCGCCGCCCAACCGCTACCCCGTGCTGACCGAAGTGTTGGAGTGGGACGATGCGATTATCCGCGAAGCCATCACGCGCGAGATGAACCGCAACGGACAAGTTTTTGTCATCAACAACCGCATACAAAACATCTACTTGCTGGCCGACAAACTGAAAAAACTCGTCCCCGACGCACGCATTGCTGTGGCGCACGGGCAGATGCCGCCCACCGATTTGGAAGAGATTGTTGTCGATTTCATCAACTACGACTACGATGTGCTGCTCGCCACCACAGTGGTAGAATCGGGCATCGATATGCCAAATGTGAACACGATTATTGTGAACAAGGCGCACCTATTTGGGCTCAGCGACCTGCACCAACTGCGCGGTCGCGTGGGGCGCAGCAACCGCAAAGCCTACTGCTACCTTATTGCACCGCCCGCCAAAGAACTCACCGACGACGCACGCCGACGCCTGCAAGCCATCGAAACATTTGCCGACCTTGGCAGCGGTTTCAACATCGCCATGCAAGACCTCGATATTCGTGGTGCGGGCAATATGCTCGGTGCCGAACAGAGCGGATTTATCGCCGATTTGGGCTACGAAACCTATCAGAAAATTCTGAACGAAGCCATGCAGGAGTTGCGCGACGAGGAGTTCCCCGAACTGTGCGCCGACACGCCTCAACGCCGCACCTATGTGCTTGAATGTCAAGTAGAATGTGATTTAGATGTGGCGTTCCCAGCCGACTATATCGCCAATGTGTCGGAGCGCATGACACTCTACCGCGAACTGGACAACATTACCGACGAACAAGCGCTGCAAGCCTTCGAGAGCCGACTAATCGACCGTTTTGGGCCGATTCCACCCGAAGCCGCCGACCTGATGCGCCTGCTGCGACTGCGTTGGCTGGCAGTGCAGAACGGCATCGAGCGTTTGACCCTGAAAAATGGCCGCATGACGCTCTATCTGATCTCCAACGACCAATCGCCCTACTACCAATCCGAAGCATTCCAGCGGTTGATAAACTGCATCAGCGAAAACCCCACACACGCACGCCTCGGTGAGCGCGACGGCAAACGCTTTGCCTCGTTTTCGCCCGTAGAATCGGTGAACGAAGCATGGGAAATTTTCGAAAAATTGGCATGAAACAGACCACAGCATATCTGTTTGTTCTGCTGACATTTGGTGCGTTTACCACTTGTCGGCGCAACGACTTGAAAGGCATCGATTTTCGGAAAGAGATGCGCCAATTTGTGATTGAGATTAGCCGCACCGCACGCGCAGAAAATCCCGATTTCATCGTTATTCCGCAGAACGGCATCGAACTTGTGTCGCTATCGGAAGACGCCGACGGAACACTGGCGCGCGACTATTTAGCCGCCATCGATGGACACGGACAGGAGTCGCTTTTCTACGGCTACAATGCCGACGACCAAGCCACGCCCATCGACGAATCGGACTATCTGATAGCCTATTTGGAACGGTCGCAAGCGCACGACAAACGGATTTTGGTTACCGACTACTGCGCCACAACGGCAAAAATTTCGGATTCCTACGCCAAAAACGAGCAACACACATTCGTCTCGTTTGCCGCCAACAGCCGACAGTTGGATCGGATACCGCCCACCCCAATACACAACGAGAATGCCGATACAATCGACCATTTGAGCGCGGTCAGAAACTTTCTTTACCTCATCAACTTTCGGCAATTTGCCACAAAACAGGCTTTTATCGAAGGCGTGTGCGCCACCAATTACGACCTGCTCATTTGCGACCTATTTTTCGACGAAGTGCCATTCTCGTCCGACGAAATCGCCCAATTACGCTGCAAAGCCAATGGCGGTCGGCGACTTGTGATTGCCTACATGTCGATAGGCGAAGCCGAAGATTACCGCTACTATTGGCAAAGCAGTTGGGGGAAATACCCGCCAAAGTGGTTGGAAGCCGAAAACCCCGACTGGGAAGGCAATTACAAAGTGCGTTATTGGGAGGGCGAGTGGCAGCACATCATTCTCTACTCCTACCTCGAACGCATTCAAAAAGCGAATTTCGACGGCGTTTATCTCGACATTATCGACGCCTTCGACTATTTCGAAGAAAAGGTCTCGAACTGAATTTGAGCGAGCGTGCCACTTTTTCGCTCTATAGGTCAAAAAGTGCTGCACTTTTTTTTCGTCGTAACAAACTATATATCAACCAATTACAACGCATTTTTTGCTCTAAAGTTGTCTTGA
>CAVGYO010000127.1:0-5552 GCA_963633255.1 Erysipelotrichaceae bacterium | reverse complement strand
TTTTTTCGACAAGTGAGAGCAGAGCCAAACTCGTTTGAGCTATGCCGAGCGGAGAAAAAATGCGTGAAACGAAATTAGAAATTAGAAACTAGAAATCTAGAAATTAGAAATTAACGCCACAGCGTTAAACTGATCAACAAAAAAAACTGCCGTATCGCTACGACAGTTTGGTGGGTTAATATGGATTTTTCAAATTCTAATAGTCCAGCACGGCGGCGTTCATAAAGTCGTTGAAGGGCTTTAGGGCGCGGCACACGGGCAGTAGATTGTCGAGGAAATCGGGCGCGCACACTTCGTCGTCCGACAGGCGATGCTCTACCAAAAAGGTTTTGAAACGCAGATAGTCGGCGGCTGGCGATTCGGCACTGAAGCCCTGCGGCATCTTTTTCAGCACATCGGGCGAAAACATTTTGCCGAAATAGCGACGGTAGTCGGCAGCAGCCTCGATGTCGCGAAACTGGTCGAAATCGATGTCGAGTGCCGTGCGCACACGCCGCAACATCTCCTTGTCGGGACAATAGATGCCGCCACACAACGCCGAATGGTGCGGCTCGAGGTGCAGATAGTAACCGCTCAAAACACTTTTGTGGCCGCCTTGTGCGCAGATGTATGTACCGAAATGCATTTTATACGGCCGTTTGTCGGGCGAAAAACGCACATCGCGGTAGATGCGAAAAAGGCAATCTTTCGCTTCGAGATAGCGCACCGTGGGGTCAAATTCGCCAATGTTGGCAATGAGCCATTCGGTCTGCGCCAGCACATGTTGCCGCGCCGCCTCGTAGCGTGGTTTGTTGGCGGTGAACCACACGCGGTTGTTGTTGTCGCGCAACTCGCGCAGAAAATCGAGTATTTCGGCGTTTCTATTTCCCATTTTCGCTGACAACAAAACGGGCGGTCAGGCGGTTGCGCTGTTCGACAAACACAACCTTTTCGCCCACAAGTTTTTCGACAATATCTTTGGTGTAGTGGCGTATCGTTATCAGTTCTACATCGGTGTTGTAGAGCACTTCGTATTCGTCTTGCAGTTCGGCCACAAGATTTTTGAAAATGGCAGGATTGTAGTCGATGCAGAGCGAAAAACTGATGGCCGAGGTCTGAATCAGGCTCACTTTGATGCGGTAACTTGCCAGAATGGCGAAGATTTTGCTCAATTTTTCTTCGGCAATGAACGAAAAATCGCGCGGTGTGAGCGTGAGCAGCACCTGATTGGCTTTGTTGATATAGACTGGCGGCAAATCGAGTTTGCCCACCACCTCTTCGATGACCGAGCCTTGCAAATCGGGATTGACAAACGACTTGACATAGAGCGGAATACGCTTGTTTTGAATCGGTTTCACCGTTTTGGGGTGAATAACGCTTGCGCCGCAGTACGACAGTTCGATGGCCTCTTTGTACGACAGTTTCGGGATAACCTGCACTTCGGTGTAGCGTTTTGGGTCGGCGTTCATCACGCCTGGCACATCTTTCCAAATCGTAACGCTCTCGGCATCGAGCAGATTGGCAAGCAAAGCAGCAGTATAGTCCGACCCTTCGCGCCCGAGCGTGGTGGTCTGATTGGTGAGCGTGCCAGCGATGAAACCCTGCGTAACACACAAATCGCTATTTTTGAAGTTGAACACATCGTTCACCAAGCGGTGCGACAACTTAATATCAACATTGCCCTCGCGGTAGTTGTCGTCGGTTTTCAGATAGTTGCGAATATCGACAAATTTGGTGTTGGCGCACTGCGTTTGCAAGTAGGCCGCCACAATGGTGGTCGAAATCAGTTCGCCAAACGACACAATGCGGTCGTACTCGTAGTCGTAACTGAGCGACGGTTTTTGGGCAACATCGGCACGCAAATCGGCATAGAGTTGTCCCAATTTTTCATCGACCAGAGCGCGATTTTTTTGCGTAAATAGTTCATTTACAATCTGTTCGTGATAATCGACAATCGCCTGAATTTTTGCATCGAGGTCGGGTTTGCGATTGAAAAAACTGTCGAGTACGCCCTCGAGCGCGTTGGTGGTTTTGCCCATAGCCGACACCACCACAACCAGTTTTTCGCCCGCCGCACCAACAATGCGGTGCAAATTGCGCACACCTGCGGCATCTTTCACCGAAGCGCCACCAAATTTATAAATTTTCATAACTCAAAAAAATCTTGCTACTTATTTTTTATCAGAAGTGCATCGCCGTAAGCACCGAAGCGATAGCCCTCTTTTACCGCCACATTGTAGGCTTCCATCACCATGTCGTAGCCGCCAAAAGCGCACGCATTCATCAGCATGGTGCTGAGCGGTTGCTGAAAATTCGACACCAACGCGTCGGCGGTCGAAAATTCGTAAGGCGGAAAGATGAAACGGCTTGTCCAGCCTTCGTACGGCTTGATGTAGCCATTCGACATCGAGGCGGTTTCGAGCGCACGCAGCACCGTAGTGCCGATGGCGCACACTCTGTGTTCTTGTTCGTGCGTTCGGTTGAACATATCGGCGGCTTCGTCGTTCACAAACATCTGCTCCGAGTCCATTTTGTGTTTGGTCAAATCCTCCACATCGATGTCGCGGAACATGCTCAGGCTGGCGTGCAGCGTGATGGCGGTGCGATTTATTCCTTTGATTTCCATGCGTTTCAGCAGTTCACGACTGAAATGCGCGCCCGCCATCGGGGCTACTACTGCACCCTCTTTTTCGGCGAAAATGGTTTGGTAGCGTTCGGCGTCCATCGGTTCGACAGGGCGTTTGATGTAGCGCGGCAGCGGCGTTTCGCCAAGACCATAAAGTTCGCGTTTGAAAATGTCGTGGTCGCCGTCGTAGAGAAAGCGCACCGTGCGTCCACGCGAGGTGGTGTTGTCGATAACTTCGGCCACCAGTGCATCGTCGGGACCAAAATAGAGTTTGTTGCCAATGCGGATTTTGCGCGCTGGCTCCACCAACACATCCCACAAAAAGACTTTTGGGTTGAGTTCGCGCAGCAAAAAGACATCGATTTCGGCTTCGGTCTTCTCTTTTTTGCCGATAAGGTGAGCGGGAAACACCTGCGTATCGTTGAACACAAAAAGGTCGTTCTCGTCGAATTCGTCCAAAATCTCTTTGAAAATGTGGTGTTCAATCGTTCCTGTAACGGTGTTTAGCACCATCAAACGCGATTCGTCGCGGTATTCGGCAGGATACTGTGCAATCTGCTCCTCTGGCAATTTGAATTTGAATTTCGAAAGTTTCATCTGATTTATAGCGTATTAGTTTTTATTTTTTCTGTCAATTGGTCGATGTCCCAACAGTCGGCCACGGTGGCTGTGCCCACGCGTGTGCGTCGCAGTGCAGTGAGGTGTGCGCCGCTGCCCAAAGCCACGCCAATGTCGCGTGCCAAAGCGCGTATGTAGGTGCCTTTGCTGCACACCACGCGTATTTGCAGCACGGGCAGTTCGAAGTGCAGCACCTCCAGAGCGTCGATAACGAGCAGTTTCGGTTTCAGTGCCACCTCTTGCGCCTTGCGGGCGTAGTCGTAGGCGCGCTTGCCGTCGATTTTCACCGCCGAATAGACGGGCGGCACTTGCCAAATTTCGCCGCGGAACTTGGTCAACACCTCGTCCACCAGTTGCCGCGTGATGTGCGCCGTGGGATAGTGTGCGTCGATGTCGTGTTCCAAATCGAACGAAGGCGTGGTTGCGCCCAATTCGAGCGTGGCGACATACTCTTTTGCACCGCTCTGCAACTCGTCGATGCGCTTGGTGGCTTTGCCTGTGCAGACAATCATCACGCCTGTGGCGAGCGGGTCGAGCGTGCCAGCGTGCCCCACTTTCAGTTTTTTCACCCCGAGCGAACGGCACAGCGCACCACGCACCTTGTTCACCACATCGAACGAAGTCCAATGCAGCGGCTTGTCGATATACAAAATTTCGCCCGCCTCGAAGTTCATACAAATTTTATTGAATCGTTAATCGTTCGGGCGTAACATGCCGCGCCCCTACACTATCAATTGTTTTGCAACTGACGAACTGAAATTAAATCAGAGTCCAAATCAGCGCAAACGCTCCTACAATGGCGCAATAGATGGCGAAATATATCAGTTTGCCGCGTTTCACCAGTTCTATCATAAACTTGCAGGCGATGCAACCCGAAACGAAAGCCGCCAAAAATCCGATAATCAGCACCGACGCTGGCACTACACTAGTAACGGCTTCGGCACTGCCCGACAGCAGGTCGATGGTTTCGAGCAACGCTTCGCCCAAAATCGGCGGAATGACCATCAGAAACGAAAATTGCGCCAATTTTTCTTTGTTATTGCCGAGCAAAAGTCCTGTGGCAATGGTCGTTCCCGACCGCGAAAGCCCCGGCAGCACCGCCACGGCTTGCGACAGACCGATGATGAACGCATCGCGCATCGAAATGTCGTCTTTTTGGCGTGGTTTGGCAAAATAGGCAAACGCCAGCAGCACCGCCGTAACCAGCAGGCAGATGCCAACCACCAGCAAGCCCGAGCCAAAAATGGCCTCGACCTCGTCTTTGAAGAAAACGCCCACAATGCCGATTGGAATCATCGAAATGAGGATATTGACCACATATTTTGTGCCTGCGTTCCAAGTGAATTTGAACAGGTCGCGGAACAGCCACACAATCTCGCGCCACAGCACAACAATGGTACTCAACACCGTGGCAACATGCACCGTTACGGTGAAAGCAAGATTTTCTTCGCCTTGCAGCCCGAAAATAGCCGCACCGATAGTCAAATGGCCGCTACTCGAAACTGGCAGATACTCCGTCAAGCCCTGAATCAGGCCAAGCACAAGCCCTTCCCACCAACTCATTCGTCGCGTTTTTTAGGTTTCCACAAAATGGCCACAATCATCAGCACAAAGCCCACCATGCAGACGATGGGCGCCAATGTAACGCGGCGAAAACTGAACACATCGGGGTTGAACTCCACCACCGTCGATGAGCCGTGCATCAGCACAAAGCCAGCGACAATAACGGCGAAAGCCACGCCCATCAGAATAAAATTGATTTTTGTAAATGCGAATTTCATATTGTTTATGAATTGTTGATTTGCAGATTTGGTTGATTGGTTGATTGGTTGATTTGGTGATTTGCAGTTAGTTGTGGTTACCGAACAATTCTTAATTATTCATTCTTAATTCTTAATTGATTTCAACCCCTCCGTCGCTGTCGCTCCTCGTCCCCCTATCTTTGCGCTTCGCTCCAAGCAGAGGGACAGAATCGCACTCAACAGCGCTGCAATTATTATTCATTATTCATTATTTATTATTTATTGCCTTGTTTGTGGCCCCCTTTCCCGTTTCCCCCGAAGGGGGAACGCCACGCAACCAACAATGTTGCAATAATCTTCAAATCTTCAAATTTTCAAATTTTCAAATAAATTTTGTCTATGCTCTATCTTCTATGTTCTTAAAATCTTTCTTGCGACTTGCTACTTGCGACTTGCTACTTGCGACTAAAATTAAACAAAGAACAGGTCGTCGGTTTTCATGCGCAGGTAGCGGTTTACGGCGCAGCGGGTCGAGAGCATCATTATCAGGAAACTGAATGCAAAGACCACCACCACCACAGGTACCA
>CAVGYO010000126.1:0-5566 GCA_963633255.1 Erysipelotrichaceae bacterium | reverse complement strand
ATAATCAACCAACCAACCGATCAACCAATCAACAAATCAACAAATTTGCAAATCTGCAAATCCACAAAATACATTTTACAAAGATAGCGTTTTCGATTGAGAGTTGCAACTGTTTTGGCGTTTTTTTTGTACTTTTGTATTTTCAAAAAATTATTGGAACAAATAGTATGCCAAACCAAGCCGCTGCGAGCGAAAACAATTCGGAACAATTGCGTAAGTTGCTCAACGAGAGCCAGTTTGCCGCTGCCACCTACTGCGATGGACCGTCGCTGATTGTGGCGGGCGCAGGCTCGGGCAAGACACGCGTGCTGACCTACAAGATAGCCTATCTGCTGCAACAAGGGTGGCGGCCTTCACAAATTTTAGCACTTACATTCACCAACAAGGCGGCCAACGAGATGAAAGAGCGCATCGCCAAAATTGTGGGCGACAAAACAGCGCGCTACCTCTGGATGGGCACATTTCACTCCATTTTTGCGCGTATGTTGCGCACCGAAGCCGACCATATCGGGTTTTCGCGCGACTTTACCATCTACGACCAAAGCGACTCTAAAAGCCTGATACGCAGTCTGATAAAAGAGATGAAACTCGACGACAAAGTTTACAGACCGAGTGCCATTCAGGGGCGCATTTCGTTTGCAAAAAACCAACTGATAACGCCCGCACTCTACGAAGCGAGTGCCGACTGTATGCAGAGCGACCGCAATTCGCGCACGCCGCAATTTTTGGAAATTTACCAAAACTACTGCCAACGCTGCCGCGCTGCCAACGCCTTGGATTTCGACGATTTGTTGCTCTACACCAACATTCTGTTCGACCGAAATCCTGACATTTTGGCACGATATCAACAGCGTTTCGGCTACATTTTGGTCGATGAATATCAGGACACAAACCGCGCTCAACACCTGATAGTGAGCAAGTTGGCGGCGCAGCACCAGCGCATTTGCGTGGTAGGCGACGATGCGCAGAGCATCTACTCGTTTCGTGGTGCCAACATCGACAATATGTTGCTGTTTGAGCAACAATATACGGGCTGCCGACTGTTCAAACTAGAGCGCAACTACCGTTCGACGCAGACCATTGTGAATGCCGCCAATTCGCTCATCGAAAAGAACGAAAATCAGATACGCAAAACCGTCTATTCCAAAGGCGAAGTAGGCGACAAAATTCGTGTAATGAGCGCATACAGCGACTACGACGAGGCGTTTGGCGTAACGGCAACACTATGCGACAAACTGGCAGCCAACCACGACGAATACAGCGATTACGCCATTCTCTACCGCACCAACGCCCAGTCGCGCGTGCTTGAAGAGGCGTTGCGCAAACGCTCTGTACCGTACAAAATCTACGGCGGCTTGTCGTTCTATCAGCGCAAAGAGGTGAAAGATGTGTTGGCATATCTGCGCTTGATAGTCAATCCGAGCGACGAAGAGTCGTTCAAACGCGTGATAAACTACCCTGCGCGCGGCATTGGCGAAACCACGCAAAACAAAGTTTTGGCCTGTGCGCACGCTCACAATGTGAGTGCGCTGCAGGTGGCACAGCAGCCTGCGCAATTTGCGCTCGATGTGAACAAAGGCGCTGCAAAAAAACTGGCGGATTTCGGTACATTTATCGAAGGATTTCGGCAACTGAACAACGAAAAAGACGCTTACACCATTGCCGAACAGTTGGTGTTGGAGTCGGGAATTATGCGCGACATACTGGCCGACCAGTCGCCCGACAGCCTCGACCGCAAAGAGAATGTGCAGGAGTTGCTGAACGCCATCAACCAGTTTTGCGAAGAGAAAGCCAACGCTGGCGAAACGGAATTGCGGTTGGCTGATTTTCTGTCGGAAGTGTCGCTGCTCACCGACCAAGACAACGAAACGCCCGAAGACCACAACCGTGTAACACTGATGACCGTACATTCGGCCAAAGGGCTTGAGTTTAAGCATGTTTTCATCGTGGGATTGGAAGAAAATCTGTTCCCATCGGCCATGTGCGAAACTCTGCGCGAGATTGAAGAGGAGCGGCGACTGCTCTATGTGGCCATCACACGCGCCAAAAGCGACTGCACCATCAGTTACGCCAAATCGCGTTTTCGCAACGGACAGACGCAGTTTCAGAACCGCAGCCGCTTTATCGACGACATCGACACGCAATACCTGCAACTGCCGCCCGAACTGCGCACGCAGCCGCGCGTGGAGCGCACTATTTTGCCGCGTTTCTCGGGATTCAAAGACGGTTTTGCACCACGCACTGCCGAAAATGCGCCACAAAAACCTGCACCCACGCCAAATATGCGCCGTGTAACGCCCAGCATGGTGGCAGGCAACGCCAAATTTCCGTTCAGCGAAGGTATGCGCGTGCGCCACAGCCGCTTTGGCGATGGCGAAATTCTGCGCATCGAAGGCGACGGCGACAGCACCAAAGCCATCGTGGCATTCGACACCAACGGCATAAAACCGCTACTGCTGAAATATGCAAGGCTCACGGTCGTAAGTTGAAGAGTTTAACGCTTCGAGGGTCTGCAAGAGAAAACAAAGGTTCAATTTTTCAACCTATCAACTAATCAACAAGAATTGCAATAAAACACAAAAAAAATCGTTTTAGAAATTAGCGAAAGATTACTCTGTTGAAACGCTTCTGGTTCATATTGGCTGGTTTGGTGCTCTGCTTGGCAGCGGAGGCCAAACGCATCTATGTGCGTGGCTATGTGCTCGACGAGACGAACCACGCCATTGCATTTGCCAATGTGCAAGTGAAGGGCACTACACAAGGCACTTCGACCAACGAGCAGGGTTTCTACGAACTGCGTGCCGAAGTTACCGATTCGTTTGCGGTGGTCTTTTCGTGCATCGGCTACGAAACGGTCGAAGAGAGTTTTTCGCTCGACGAAGAGGTGCTGAATATCACCAAAACGCTGAAGCCGTTTTCGACCGAACTCGGCGATGTGGAGGTGCGCGCCTACAAACGCCAACCGTCGAATATGCAGGTGCTGAACACCGACCAGTTTCGCATGACACCCGACGCTTCGGGCGGTAACATCGAATCGCTGCTCACCTCGTTTGCGGGCGTCAATTCGAGCAACGAACTCAGTTCGCAGTACTCGGTGCGCGGTGGCAACTACGACGAAAACAGCGTTTATGTGAACAATATCGAGGTTTATCGGCCGCTGCTGGTGCGTGCTGGTCAGCAAGAAGGGCTCAGTTTTATCAATCCCGATTTGGTGCAAAGCGTGCAGTTCTCGGCAGGCGGCTTCGGTGCGCGCTACGGCGACAAAAGCGCGTCGGTGCTCGATGTAACCTACAAAACGCCAGAGCGGCTCGAAGGTTCACTCTCGGTGAGTCTGCTCGGTGCCACGGCCTATCTCGGTTCGAAATCGAAAAACTTTACGCAGGTGCACGGCATTCGCTACAAAACATCGTCGTATCTACTCGGATCGCTCGACACCAAAGGCGAATATGCGCAGTCGTTTGTCGATTATCAGACCTACATGACCTTCCGTTTCAACGACAAGTGGGACGGATCGTTTCTCGGCAATTTCTCGCAAAACTACTACCGTTTCATTCCAAAAGAGCGCGAAACGGCTTTTGGCACGCTCACGCTGAATCGCAATTTCAAAGTCTATTTCGAAGGGCAGGAAAAAGATGTTTTTCGCACCTACTTCGGGGCGTTCACCGTCAATTTCAGACCGACGAGCAAGTTCAAATTCAGCCTGATGGCTTCGGCATTCAACACCAACGAGCGCGAAACCTACGACATCACGGGGCAGTATTGGCTCTCCGACCTCGACATCAACAACACGGGCAACACCAACAACCAAGGCGTTGGCACTTACCACGAACATGCACGCAACCGCCTATCGGCCACGGTGGCAAATGTGTCGCACATCGGCGAGTGGAAACAGGGCAACAACACGCTGCAATGGGGCATTACGGGGCAAGCCGAAATCATTTTCGACCGACTGCGTGAGTGGGAATTTCGCGATTCGTCGGGCTACTCGCTGCCGCACGATGCGCAAAAAGTCAATCTGATATATAATCTCGCCTCGAAGAACGACCTCTACTCGGCACGCATGACAATGTTTCTCGAAGAGAGTTACCGCCTCGATTCGCGCAGCGGCATCTGGACTTTCAATGGCGGCATCCGTGCCAACTATTGGAATTTCAACAACGAATGGCTTGTCAGTCCGCGCTTGTCGGCCACATACGTGCCAAATTTCAATCCCGATTTCGACTTTCGGTTGGCGGTGGGACTGTATCATCAAGCACCATTTTATAAGGAGATTCGCCTTGAACAAGAGGACGACAACGGCAACAGAGAGATTGTGCTAAACAAGAACATCAAAGCGCAACGCTCGCTGCATGTGGTGTTGGGTGCCGACTACTATTTCAGGCTGTGGAATCGTCCGTTTAAGTTCACCGCCGAAGCCTACTACAAGCCCAGCGACCGTGTGAATCCGTACTATGTGGACAATGTGCGCATACGCTACTTGAGCAACAACGATGCCGTGGCACAAACGGCGGGCATCGACCTCAAACTGTTTGGCGAATTTGTGCCTGGCACCGACTCGTGGATTTCGTTCTCGTGGATGTATTCGAAAGAAAATCTGCTGAACGATTCGTACGATGTTTTCAGCAATACAGGAAGCAAACTCGGCGAGGTGAAACCAGGCTGGATTGCGCGCCCCAACGAGCAACGCTACAATCTGTCGCTATTTTTTCAGGACTATTTTCCGAAACACCCCGAGTACAAAGTCTATCTGAAACTCGTTTGGAGCGACGGTTTGCCCTTTGGACCGCCCCACAGCGAACGCTACCAAGCCACACTGCGCACCAAAGCCTACAACCGCGTGGACATCGGTGCGATGCGCGGATTTGTGCAAGGCCGCGAAAAGTTTATGAGCCGCCAAAAAGTGGTGAAAGCCTTTTGGCTCAACTTGGAACTCTTCAACCTGTTCAACATCAAAAATGTCAATTCGTACTACTGGGTAACCGACATCTACGATGAGCAGTTTGCCGTGCCCAACTACCTCACAGGTTTCATGGTCAATTTCAAAGTTACGGTAGATTTTTGATGAGAGCAAAAGGCGTTGAAGCGTTTATTTTTGGTTGATTGGTTTAACGCAGTGGCGTTAATTTCTAATTTCTGATTTCGCTTCGCGCATTTTTTCTCCGCTCGGCATAGCTCAAACGAGTTTGACTCTGCTCTCGCTAATCGAAAAAAAATTCAAATTTCATTTGATTTTTGCTACGCTCGGCATAGCTCAAACAAGTTTGGCTCTGCTCTCGCTAATCGCAAAAATTCTAATTTCTGGTTATTGTTGAATCGTTGAATCGTTTAATCGTTGATTTGGTTATTTGCAGTTGGTTGTGGCTACCGAATTATTCTTAATTATTCATTCTTAATTCTTAATTCTTCTCGTGGCCCCCTTTCCCGTTTCCCCCGAAGGGGGAACGCTACGCACCCAACAACGCTACAATAATCTTCAAATCTTCAAATCTTCAAATGAATAATTGTCAATTATCAATTGTCAATTGTCAATTGTCTTGCGACTTGATGATCACCATCTCGCAGTTGT
>CAVGYO010000125.1:0-5569 GCA_963633255.1 Erysipelotrichaceae bacterium | reverse complement strand
GGCTGGCGTGTGTGCAAAAAAAAAGCCGAGGCAACCATTGGGTAGCCTCGGCGATATAATGCTACTATCTTTCAGATTAGATAATCGCGAATTGTGATAGAAAATGATTACTCTGCTGCTTTTGCGATAACGAGAGTGGGCGTTTTTACCGTAGCATCGTACGTGTAAACCACTTTGTCGCCTGCTGCAAGGTCACCAGTCTCCAATGGGAACCATTGTGCGGCATTGTCGTCAGCGATATTATTGATGTTAGCACCTACATTGCTGAATCCCTCTTGGAGCGTAGTAGAGAAGGTGTAAATCTCTTTCTCTGCGTCCTTGGTCATCTCTTTCCAAGTCCAGCCTTCGGCTTCACACTTGATATACATCACTCCTTCTACTGCTTCCTCTTTGCAGATGAGGGCGTTGATGCTATCGAAACCAAAGATAATATCGTTCATCGTTACATCAGCAATTTTCAAGCCGGCACTCTTGGCAGAGCAGGTGTCGCCTTCCGATGGAGCATTGACAACCATCTCATGCTTCCAAGAAGCATTGGCGGCATACTTATACTTACGACCGATTTTTGCTTTGATGCCATCGATTTTGAATGTTGTGTTGTTCACGCGAGTCATCTCGTATGCATCAAGCGTCCAATCATTTTCTACAAAATCACCTACTACATAAACTTTTACGTCATCAGCAAGTTCTTGGCCAAGCGTCAGGTTGAATGCAATTTCGTATTCCTGTTCCTCAACACAAGGATCAACCTTGAATTGGTAACTGCGCACATAGACCACACCACCGATTGTTGGTACAATCATTTTGGTTTCGGTGTCATATTCTACCTCGAATGTAGCCTCGCCCTTAACCACTTCGCATGGTTTCTCTTCGGAGCCTATCCATTGGTGATCCCATCCGCTTGGGAACGTGCCATCGGAAGCCAGTGCGCAAGGTTTGCCTTCGAGTTGCTCTATAGTTGCAGTAGGAGTGATGACAGCCTTGTACCAATTGGTATAGCCCTCAATCTTCTCGAATGCGACCATGTTTGCCGGTTCTTTAATGTTCCAATCGTTGTAATTACCTGCAAATACAAGACCATTGCACTCGCTGTAATCCACAGCGTTCCAAACTACGGTGTAAGCGCTGTCGGTGGCGGCTACTTCGGGCACCGTGCTTTTGATGTCGGGCGTATTAGCCTCTTTGTTCTCGTCTTTTTTGCAACCTGCAAAAATTACTGCGCCTACGAGAAATGCGCCCATGAATACTTTTAGAGTTTTCATAATTTAATAAGATTAAGTTGTTAATAAAAAAGTGATTAAAATTTGTCGTTTTTAATAGCCTGGATTTTGTTTCAAATTGCTATTTGCTGTGGTTTCGCTAAGTGGTAGCGGATACAAGGCACGATAACTGTCGGGCGAAGCATTTAAGCCCAACAATTCGCCTGCTTTGTACTCCCAGCGATATGCCTTGCCAGTGAACAACCCAAAGCGAATAAGGTCGCTGCGGCGAAGCCCTTCGCTATAGAGTTCGCGACCGCGTTCGTCGAGAATGTTCAAACCTTTGAGTGGAGTATCGGTCAAGTTCCAGCCCGTTTTTTCCTCTGCACCTGCACGCCTGCGTATGGTATTCACGGCATCATCGACACTCATGCCACACTGCGTGCCACCGCGCAAAACTGCCTCGGCATAATTCAGATAGACCTCGCCTAAACGCATCAACGGTACATCCATATCGGGATATTTTGTGTCGTTTGCAGTACGATTTGTGTCGGCCATTAAATTGGAGAACTTCTGAATTCCCCAGCCAGAGAGAAATTTATCACTTTTGTTCTCGTTCCAAAATTGGCATACATAGGTGTTTGAACCATCGGTGCTGTAGTTGCAGAAACGAGCGCGCGAGTCGCCTGCGGCTTTGGTAATTTCATCGGCTGTGCCACAAAATTCGCCATAGGCTTTTTGGGCCGCTGCTTCGGTAGTAATGTCGCTCGAAATTGGCGAAGAAAACTTGGGACAGAATAGTTGCACAAGTTGCGCACGCGAACGGATACATTTCCAGTTTTCAGTAATTCCATACGCAGGCATTCCGCTCGTGTAGCACGATGCAATCAAGAACAACGAAGCACCATACGATTGCGTTTCGATGCCATCTTGTCCGATAGGCAGAATAATCTCTTTCCATGCATCGTTTTTGCCGCTGATATTGTCGTTATCGCCCATAAACAGGTAGCGATATTCCGATGCCAATTCGTAACCGCCTTTTGTCAGCACTTCGTTGGCATAGAAAGCAGCGTCGGTGTACTCTTTTGTCAAGTCGGTAATTTTCTGCTTGCCGTTACGGTCTTTGCCATAAACCTCGGCATTGAGGCAAAGGCGGCTAAGCAACAGCCAAGCGGCACTCTGATCGACACGGTAGTAACTGATGCGCTGCCCAGCAGGAGCAAGGTTTGGCGCAATGTTCTCTTCCAACTCTTTTTTGAGCCACGAGTAGAGGTCGGGACGCTCTATTTGCTCGGGCAGAGTTCCCAAGTCGAGGTGTTCGACCATAGGCACATTGCCAAACATATCGAGCAGATACCAATAGTTGAGCGCACGAATAAAACGCACTTCGGCTATCTCCTCTTTGGTTGCTCCTGTAGCATACTCGTCGAGATAGAGATTGCAGAGTGTAATGTCGAAATAGAGGCGCGCGTACAAGCCTTTGACAAGCGAGTTGCTCGAAGTCCACGACATATTGCGAATATCATCTACACCCACATCGGGCCAAATCCAATAAATTTGGTCGGCAGGGAATTCCTGCAACGAATAAGTCATGCGGTAAAACGACGAGGTGCCTTCGTCAACGCCAGCTACATCGCCATTGCCGCTGGGGCCTTGCTGCCCAGTGAGCGCCAGTGTGGAGTAGATTTTTACGAACAGCGATTTTGCATCGATCGTTGAACTTGTGTTTGGATCAATCGACTGCACATCTAAATCGTTGACGCACGAACTTAAGCCTGCAAGCACTATTGCAAAAATGGCTATTGAATATCTTTTCATGGTAGTTTATATTTTTTTCGTTAATTAAAAATTGAGACTAACACCGATTATTGCCGACATCGAACGCGGGTAAATGTTGTTGTCGATACCGCCATAAACCTCTGGATCGAGTCCCGAATAGCCCGAAATAACTATTGGGTTCGATACTGTAGCGTAGAGGCGCGCATTGATTTTCGGATTTTTGTCGAATGTGTAACCCAGCGTGATGTTGTCGATACGCAGGAACGAGGCATTCTCGACGAAAATGTCCATTTTGTAGGCGTTTGAACTAGCCGAAACGGTGTTTGAACCCGAAATGGTGGCATAAATTGTTTCCGTTCCTTTGATGATGTTGGTGAAACCGCCCGAGCGTTCGGGGGTAGCAAGCGACGACATTCTACCCGCCGCCACATCGTTGTACACATAATTGCCAATGCTCGAACGCAGCGAGAAACTGAGATCGAAACCATGGAATTGCATTTTGCTTTGGAAACCAAGTGTAACAGGTGCCATTGGGTTGTGGTATGCAACGAGGTCCTTCTCGTTAATCACATCTTTGCCGTTGGCATCTTTATCACCGTTCTGGTTGACTATTTCATAGTAACCTTGCTCGTTTTTGTAGGTTTTGTAAACCCAGAATGTATTTGCTGCGTAGCCCTCTTGGTGGCGCTGAATGGTATTGCCTGTGCCAGACGAAATACCGCCTGTTTCGACATAATAGTTTTCGCTTGTACCAGAGGTGAGCGATTCAATCATATTTTTGTTGTAGGTGGCATTGAAACCAATGTCCCACTTGAAGTTTTTAAGATTGATGGCCGTTGCATTCAGCATAAATTCAACGCCTTGGTTGCTCAAACTACCGATGTTCGACACCACTTGGTTCGAAAAGTTCATACCCGCAGGTACATCAATTACCGAAATCAAGTCTTTGGTCAAACGGTAGTAGTAGTCGATGCTGAACGACACACGATTGTTGAGGAAAGCCAAGTCCATACCAGCGTTGTAGGTGGTGGTTTTTTCCCAAGTCAGATCTTCGTTATAGGCTCCGGGGCGATAACTTTGGTAGTACACATACTGACCATTCTCGTCAATCTCGCCCAACGAATAACTGGCGTGTTCGCGCGATTGGGTGTAGAGCAATAGTGCTGGATAGTCGCCTTGCCCAAGGTCTTGCTGACCTGTGATACCATAGCCAAGGCGTAATTTCCATTCGCTCAATTCGTTGTTGTCCTTAAAGAATGTTTCTTTGATTTTCCAACCCAACGCTACCGATGGAAATACGCCCCACTGGTTGTTTTTGCCTTTCGAATTGCGGTAAGCAAAGCGGCTCGAACCATCGCCACGCACTGTGGCGGTGAGCATAAACTGATTCCAGCCCGTGTAGTTCAAACGACCGAAGAACGACACCAAATAACTCTCGCTTGCCCACTCGGTAGCGTACGAATTATAGGGTTTCCCTGCCAACGATTTATCTTTGTAAGTGGCTTGATAGAAGCCACTGCCATCGGTGTTGCCCCAGTTTTTGAAGTGTTGCCATTCGTAGCCGAGCATTGCATCAAAGTGTTGTGTTTCGGTAAAATCTTTGTAGTACTGTGCGTAGGCATTGAACAGCAGGTTGTATTTAGTCTTTTTAGTTATGCCGTCCCAACCATAGTAGTTGTTGCTGTAACTGTATGGACTAATAATGGTGCGTTGTTGACCATACGAATAGTCGGCACCAAAGTTGGCATGCAAGCGCAAATCTTCAAATCCGTGAATTTTATAATCGGCCTCGAGATTACCTACAAACGAACCCGCTTTCGATTTGTCGTCCTTGTTTTTCAGTTGTGCTACAGGGTTTTGTGGAACATTTGTGTCGGTCATATATTTCCAGCTGTCGTCGAATACATCGTCATCTTTTACCACTGATTCGGTCTGGTAGTAGCCGCCATATTCGTGGTGCGTATCGTCATAAACAGGGCGTGTTGGGTCGAAAGCCAAAGCCGAACCGATAATGCCACCGCCATCTGTATAAGTGTTGGCAATGTACATGCCCTTGGCGTTCAAATTAAACGACAGATGATTGTCCAAAAACGATGGCGACAGGTTCACCGCCGCTGTAACGCGTTGCATTTGGCTCTCTTTGATGGTTCCCTGTTGTAGCGTGTAGCCCAACGATGTACGGTAAGGCATGTGTTTTGTGCCGCCGGTAACCGAAAAATTGTGGTCGGTCGAGAGTCCAACGCGTGTTACCTCCTTCTGCCAATCGGTGTTGGCAGTACCCAATTTTTCGTAGATAGTTCCATATATACCCTCATTTTTTATAAAAAAGTTGCGAAATTCGGTTGCGTTCATTACCTCCAGACGATCGGTGATAATGTTTGCGCCCACATTGCCTTCGTAGTTAAACTTGGGTGCAGTTCCCGCTTTGCCCTTCTTGGTAGTGATGATGATAACACCATTCGAGGCGCGCGAACCATAAATAGCCGTGGCCGAGGCATCTTTCAGTACAGTAAAAGTTTCAATATCATTCGGGTTCACCATCGAGAGCGGATTCGATACGCCTTGGATGCCGTTGTTGTCCATGGCCAAAC
>CAVGYO010000124.1:0-5640 GCA_963633255.1 Erysipelotrichaceae bacterium | reverse complement strand
GCCACGCATCCAACAAGTCTATGCTCTATGTTCTATCTTCTATGTTCTCAAAAAAAACCAACGCTCACGATTGAAAAATTTTCACTACTTTTGCCAAACGAAAAAAAGGATTTTGCTATGAAAGATTTTTTGAAAATGACATTCGCCACGCTGCTCGGTCTTATGCTGTTCGGTGTTGTAAGCACGCTGCTATTGTTTGGGGCTATCGGTTCGCTGGCGCTGCTCAACGATGCGCCCGCCATTGTCGAGCCGCACTCGGTTTTCGAACTCAAACTCGAAGGTACGCTTGTGGAGCGCAACGAGGAGAGCGGCCTCGACTTTCTGAAGTCGAAATATAGCCGCACGCAAAGCGTTATCGGTCTCGACGAGGTGCTGACCGCCATCGAACGCGCCAAAAACGATGCGAATGTCGAAGGAATCTACTTGAATATCAGCGGATTGAATGCTGCTCCAGCCTCTATCGACGAGATAAGAGATGCACTGCTCGATTTCAAAGAATCGGGAAAATTTGTGGTGGCATACGCCGATTTTTACAGCAATGCCACTTACGCTTTGGCGACGGTGGCCGACCGTGTGGCAATGAATCCGCAGGGGCAACTCGTTCTCACTGGACTCACAATGAACACACTATTTTATAAGGAGGCACTCGACAAACTCGGTGTCGAAATGCAGGTGTTCAAAGTGGGCACATTCAAGTCGGCGGTAGAGCCTTATGTCAATAACACAATGAGCGACGCTAACCGCCTGCAACTCAATCAGTTATCGGGTTCTATTTGGCAGTCGCTGTGTGCCGATATGGCCAGTGGGCGGCAGTTGGAACGCACCGTTTTCGACAATTTTGCCAACCAAGGACTCTTTTTCGACGAGGCGCGCACCGCCTACGAGCAAGGGCTGGTCGATACGCTTGTCTATCGCACCGAAATGAAGCAGATTCTCGAACAGTTGATGCACGGCGACTACGCCACAGTCGATCTGAAAACGATGAAAAATCAGCCCGACAACGCCGCCTATTCTGCCAACAAAATAGCCGTGGTTTATGCCACAGGCGAGATTGACGGCAACAGCGAAAGCGGCATCGATTCCGAGAAAATAGCCGAAACATTGGTCGATTTGGCCGACGACGAAAGCGTGAAAGCCGTGGTTTTGCGCGTCAATTCGCCGGGCGGCAGCGCATTTGGTTCGGAGCAGATATGGCACGCCACACAGTTGGTCAAGGCGCAAAAGCCGTTCATCGTGTCGATGGGCGACTATGCGGCTTCGGGCGGTTACTACATTTCGTGCGCCGCCGATACCATAGTGGCGCAGCCCACCACCGTCACAGGCTCGATTGGCATTTTCGGATTGCTGCCCAATGTCGAAAAATTGACAGATAAAATCGGTGTGAATGTCGATGGTGTAAAAACGCACGAATACGCCGACTTTGGCAATATGTCGCGCCCCGCTACCGCTGGCGAGCGGCAACTGTTTCAACGCTATGTAGAACACGGCTACGAACTGTTTGTGCAGCGTTGCGCCGATGGTCGCCACCGCACGCCCGACGCCATAAAACAGGTGGCCGAAGGGCGCGTTTGGACGGGTGCCGACGCACAGAAAATCGGTTTGGTCGATCTGCTGGGCAACCTCGACGACGCCATCGGCATAGCGGCCGCCAAAGCCAATCTGACCGAATACAATGTAAAAAACTATCCGCCCAAGCGCGATTGGGTGGCGCAGTTGATGGACGAACTGGAGATGAGCGTGCTGCAAAAACGGCTCGGCGTGAGCTACGAATACCTCTGCGCCCTACAAAAAGCGCAAGCGCGACAAGGCTTGCAAGCCATCATGCCGTTCGAAATTATGTTTGAATAGACGCTGATGATCGACCCGAATACAGTGAGGCGCATCATGGACGCGGCGCAGATTTACGATGTCGTGTCCGAATTTGTAACGCTACGCAAGCGCGGCGCTAACTACTGGGGCGTGTGCCCGTTTCACAACGAAAAAACGCCGTCGTTCAGCGTATCGCCATCGAAAGGCATATTCAAATGTTTCGGGTGCGGCAAGGGCGGCAATGCAGCGAATTTTCTGATGGAGCACGAAAACATATCGTACCCCGAAGCGCTGCGTGTTCTGGCCAAGAAATATCACATCGAGATAGAGGAGCGCGAGCAGACCGACGAGGAGAAACAGGCGCAAAACGAGCGCGAAAGTATGCTCGCCGCCAACGAATTTGCCGCCAAATACTTCGAAGATACGCTCAAAAATCACACCGATGGGCAGGCGCTCGGGCTGACCTACCTGCGCGAGCGCGGCTTCAGCGACGAAATCATACGCGAATTTCGCCTCGGCTACTCCACCAATGCGTGGAGTGCGCTGGCCGATGCCGCCAAAGCCAAAGGCTACAACCTCGATTTTTTCGAAAAAACAGGACTCTGCAAATGCGGCGACAGAGGCGTTTACGACTTTTTCCGCGAGCGCATCATCTTTCCGTGGCTGTCGATTGGCGGACAAGTGGTGGCGTTCACAGGGCGTGTGCTGTCGCGCGAAACCAAGGGCGTTTCTCAAAAATATCTCAATTCGCCCGAATCGGATATTTATCACAAAGACCAAGAGATTTTTGGCATCTATCAGGCCAAACAAGCCATCACCAAAGCCGATTGCGTCTATATGGTCGAAGGACAAACCGATGTGCTGTCGATGCACCAGTGCGGCGTAAAAAATGTGGTGGCCTGCTCGGGCGGCAAGGGTTTGAGCGAAACACAAGCGCACAAACTGCACCGTTTCACGACCAACATTGTGCTGATGTACGACAACGACGAAGCGGGCGAAAAAGACACCAACCAAGCCATCGGCGTGGCACTGGCCGAGGGCATGAATGTGAGCGTGGTGCGGCTGCCCGAAGGCGAAGACCCCGACAGTTACGCCCGCACCCACAACGCCAGCGATTTTGTCGATTACATCGAGCGCAACAAGACCGACTTTGCCACCTACAAGTGCCAACAGATAGCCGCCTCGACGCAAAACGATCCGACCCGAAAGGCGCAACTCATCAACGACGAACTGCTACCTGCACTTGCGCTGATTTACAACGACATACTCTTGGCCGAATACATCAAAATTTGCGCCACACAACTCGATTTGCGCGAAGATATCATACGCACCGCCATCAGAAAATTGCGGCGACAAAAAATCGAAAAAGAGCAGGCACGCTTGGCCAATGCCGCCGAAAATGCCGAAAATACGCTGCCAGAACCGCCGCCACAATACGCTCAAGCCGTCAAAATCGCTGCCGAAGACGACAAATTTCTGCAACTGGAAAAAGACATTCTGAAATTTGCGCTGCTCTATGGCAACGAGCCGATTTTTGCCGACGAAGAGCGCGTGTGGACCGCCAACGAATTTATTGTGAACGAACTGCTCGAATCGGATCAAATCACTTTCAAACTGCCACTGCACCAAGCGTTTCTCTTCGAAATAGCGGCGCACCACCACGACGCTGGATTCGACCCGATACACTTTTTCGGGCAGCACATCGACCCGAACATCAGCCAGTTGGCCGCCGAACTGCTGTCGGACAAATACACGCTGAGCAAAATGTATAACGACGACGGCAATGCGCCCAAGGTGGAAGGTCGCACCGAACGGGAACGCGCTTCGGCACAAGAGCGGCTCGACAGATACAAGCAAAAACGCCATCAGGAAAAGATGCAAGCCATCTGCGAAGACTTGGGCAAAGTGATTGTAGAATACAAAAACGCGCTCATACTCGGCAACATAAAACAGACCATGCTCGACCTGAAAAACGCTTCGCAAAACGGCGACACAGCCGCCATTGAGCAGGCCATGATCAAAATCGACCAACTGAATACGCAGAAAAATCAAGCGGCAAAAATGCTTGGCGGACGCGTTGTCGCCAAAATCGGTTGAAAAATTCCGATTATTTTTGTACCTTTGCAGGTTACAACACACCGCAATTTTATGCCCGAAAAGCAAGCACATAACATCATCGACGAGGTAACCTCGTCCGACTACAAATACGGTTTCACTACCGACATCGAAACGGAGACTATTCCGCATGGTTTGAGCGAAGAGGTGGTGCGACTTATTTCGGCCAAAAAGCACGAGCCCGACTGGCTGCTCGATTTTCGGCTGAAAGCGTTTCGGCACTGGCAAACACTGCAAATGCCGCACTGGGCGCACCTCGATATTCCCGAAATCGACTATCAAGCCATAACCTACTACGCTGCACCACGCAAAAATGCGCCCAACAACGCCGCAAAAGTCGATCCCGAACTCATCAAAACATTCGACAAACTCGGCATTCCGCTCGAAGAGCGCGACGCACTCACGGGCATGGCCGTCGATGCAGTGATGGACAGCGTGAGCGTGAAGACCACCTATCGCGAAAGTTTGGCCGAAAAAGGCATCATCTTCTGCTCTATCAGTGAGGCGGTGAAAGACCACCCCGACCTTGTGCGCCGTTATCTTGGTTCGGTAGTGCCCGCCGCCGACAACTTTTTTGCTGCGCTGAACAGTGCCGTTTTCAGCGACGGATCGTTCGTTTACATTCCCAAAGGCGTGCGCTGCCCGATGGAACTATCGACCTATTTCCGCATCAATGCAGCGCAAACGGGGCAGTTCGAGCGCACGCTCATTGTGTGCGACGACGACGCCTATGTGTCGTATCTCGAAGGCTGCACCGCTCCCATGCGCGACGAAAACCAACTGCACGCTGCCATTGTGGAGATAGTGGTGATGAACAATGCCGAAGTGAAATACTCGACCGTGCAAAATTGGTATCCCGGCGACAAAAACGGGCGTGGCGGCATCTACAACTTTGTAACCAAACGCGCCATCTGCAAAGGCAACAACGCCAAAATCTCGTGGACGCAGGTCGAAACGGGTTCGGCCATCACTTGGAAATACCCGAGTTGCATACTGAAAGGCGACAATTCGGTGGGCGAGTTCTATTCGGTGGCGGTAACCAACAACTACCAGCAAGCCGACACAGGCACCAAAATGATTCATCTCGGGCGCAACACACGCAGCCGCATTGTGTCGAAAGGCATATCGGCGGGGCAGAGCCAAAACTCGTACCGCGGTTTGGTGAAAGTAACGAAAAATGCCGATGGCGCACGCAATTTTTCGCAGTGCGACAGTCTGCTGCTGAGCGACCGCTGCGGGGCGCACACTTTTCCGTATATGGACATCGAAAACGACACCGCCGTGGTAGAACACGAGGCCACCACATCGAAAATAAGCGAAGACCAACTTTTTTACTGCAACCAGCGTGGCATCGGCACCGAAGACGCCATCGGGCTGATAGTGAATGGCTACGCCAAAGAAGTTTTGAACAAACTACCGATGGAATTTGCCGTTGAGGCACAAAAATTGCTGTCTGTTTCGTTAGAAGGAAGCGTGGGATAATTTATAGTCGCAAGTAGCAAGAAAGTGAGAAGTTAGAAGTGAGCAGTGAGAAGTGCTTTTTAAGTTAGGAGTTAGGAATGAGGAGTGAGGAGTGATGCGGCAGAGCCGCAGACAATTGATAATTGATAATTGATAATTGATAATTGACAATGTTAGTAGCAAGTAGCAAGATACAAGTCGCAAGACGAGTGAGGAATTAGGAATGAGGAGTGAGGAGTGATGCGGCAGAGCCGC
>CAVGYO010000123.1:0-5644 GCA_963633255.1 Erysipelotrichaceae bacterium | reverse complement strand
GAAATTTGAAATTAACGCCAATGCGTTAAACCAATCAACTGAAAAATGGAATTAACTTTTGGAATAAAAGATGTAATCGATATTGTGCTGGTGGCGCTGCTGATGTTTGGCGTTTACAAGTTGATGAAAAACATGGGCGCAGGCAATATCTTTATGGGTATTTTGGCGTTTGTGCTGGTCTGGTTTTTGGTTACGCATGTGTTCAAAATGGAGTTGCTCGGCGCAATTTTGAACCGCGTGGTGGCGGTCGGTGCCATCGGTCTTATCGTGATTTTTCAGAGCGAAATACGCCGATTTTTTTCGCGCATCGGGTCGCACACCAACTGGCGGTCGATGCAGTGGCTGAAAAAAATGTTCCGCAACAGCCAAAAAGAGAGCAAAAAAAGCGAATTTCCGATAATGCGTTTGGTCATCGCCTGCCGCGATATGGCGCGCGCCAAAACGGGCGCACTCATCGTCATTCAGCGCAGCGACAGCCTGCAACAGTACATCGAGTCGGGCGATGCGATAAACGCCGATGTGAATACGCGCCTGATAGAGAACATTTTTTTCAAAAATAGCCCGCTACACGACGGCGCAATGATTGTGGCGAACGGTCGCATAAAGGCTGCTGGCGCTATTTTGCCCGTCTCGCAAAATCCCGATGTGCCGAAATATCTCGGTTTGCGCCACAGGTCGGCACTGGGCATTTCGGAGCGCACCGACGCGTTGGTTATCGTTGTGTCGGAAGAGACTGGCACCATTTCGCTGGCGCGCGACGGCAAATTCTCGCTCAACATCACTGCCGAACAACTCGAACACATTCTCTCCACCGAATTGGAATAAGATAATTAGTCGCAAGTAGCAAGACGAGTGAGGAATTAGGAATGAGGAGTGAGGAGTTTTTTTTTGAGAACATAGAAGATAGAACATAGAGCATAGACAAAATTTATTTGAAGATTTGAAAATTGATTTTTCAATTCAACGATTCAACAATAACCAGAAATTAGAAATCTAGAAATTAGAAATTAGAATCAACAACCAATCAACAATTCAACGCTTTAGTAGCAAGACAACTAATAATGCATTTGCTGCAAAACAAAACGGCCTCCAAACCTTTGCTGGAAGCCGTTTTTCGTAGTTTCTTTTGTGCAAAATCAGTTGCGCTTTTTTTTCTGCTTGTCGGGGCGAAATGGTTTGGCGGTGTTGCGGTTGCGCTGCGAAACCACTTCTACGGTCAGGTTGCCGCCGTTTTGTGCAAAAGCGTCCAGCACGCGGTCGGCTTGATCGGCATAGACATCGAAAAATGTGCAGCGTTGCGCAATTTCGATATCGCCAATGCTGATCGATTTGTCGCGCGTTACATCGTTGATAATGCCGAGCACATTGCGTGGCGATGCGTTTTGTTTGTAGCCAAAATTTAGCACCATGCGCACACGCTGCCCGCGTTTGAAACCGCCGTTGCGCCCGTCGTTGCGGTCGTTGTTGCGTGCGTTTCGCTCCGATTTTTGCGGTCTGTAATCCTCTTTTCTGCCGTTTTTGTCGCGATTGTCGTTGCGTTCGGAGCGTTTGTTGTTGCGCTCGTTGCGTTCGGGTTTTTCGGGCAGATTCAGGTCTTCGGCATTTTTGTAGTATTCGAGAAAACGGTTGAACTCGAGCGACACAAAGCGGCGGATGATGTCCTCTTTCGACAGATAGTCGAGTTTTGCAAAAACATGCGGCAAAAATGGGTCGATTTGCGTGTCGTTCACCTGCACATTTTCCATGCGCTCAATCAGGTGAAAGAGTTGGCGTTTGCAGATGTCGATGCCGAGCGGAATGCGTGCGCGCTCAAATTTTTTCTTGATGATGTGTTCGATGGCGCGTATTTTGCGTTGTTCGCGCGAATGTATTATCGAGATGGAGATGCCGCGTTTGCCAGCACGCCCTGTGCGACCGCTGCGGTGGGTATAGACCTCCACATCGTCGGGCAGGTTGTAGTTGATGACATGCGTGAGGTCGCTCACATCGAGTCCGCGCGCAGCCACATCGGTTGCCACAAGAATTTGCAGGTGGCGTTGGCGAAATTTGTGCATCACGGTGTCGCGTTGCGCCTGACTCAAATCACCGTGTAGCGCGTCGGCATTGTAGCCATCGGCCATCAGTTTTTCGGCCACTTCTTTGGTCTCTTGGCGCGTGCGGCAAAAGACAATGGCGTAGATGTCGGGATTCATATCGACAATGCGCTTGAGTGCCAAATAGCGTTGTTTGGCCTGCACCATGTAGTAGATGTGATCCACATTTTCGGCGCCTGCATTGCGCGTGCCGACGGCTATTTCGGTGGCATCGGTCATGTATTGTTTGGCAATGCGTGCAATTTCGTTGGGCATGGTGGCAGAGAAAAGTAGTGTGCGTCGTTCGGCGGGAACGGACTGCAAAATCGTCTCCAAATCGTCCTTGAAACCCATGTCGAGCATTTCGTCGGCTTCGTCGAGAACGAGGTAGCGCACTGCGTCGAGGTGCACTTTGCCGCGTTTGAGCAGGTCGATGAGGCGGCCGGGCGTGGCGACAAGAATTTGCGGCTGCACATCGAGTTGTTTGTACTGCGATACGATGTTTTCACCGCCATAAACTGGCACAATTTTCACGCCTTTCATTTCGGCGGCGTAGTTTTTTAGGTCGTTGGCTATCTGCATGCAGAGTTCGCGCGTGGGCGACAAGATGAGTGCTTGAATGCGCTTCTCGTCCGTGTCGATTTTTGTGAGCAGCGGCAGACCGAAGGCGGCCGTTTTGCCCGTTCCCGTTTGCGCAAGAGCCACCAAATCGCCCTCTTTTTCGAGCAGAAACGGAATCACCTGTTCTTGAATTGGCATCGGTTGTTCGTAGCCGAGTGCCGCTATGGCCGTCAGAATTTCGGGACGAAGCCCCAATTCGTTGAATGTTGTCATTTGGGTGAGGTTCTAATTTTCTGATTTTTGGATTTTTTTGGTTGAATAGATAGGAAAACGATTCAACGAACCGACATTTCGATGCCTCACAAGCGGCGAAAAAATCGGCTGCAAAGGTACGATTTTTTTACGAGATGGGGAAATTCGGCGTTTGTTGCCCTTTTGCCGTTGGCAACACGCTAGCGAATCATCGAGACGCTCTTTCGCTTCTTTCTGCTCTACGCCAAACGCCTTTTCCCATTCATCGTGTTTGGCTGATTCAGAATTTTCATCTACCTTTGCAGACGAATTAGTCGATTGTTCATCGGTTCGTGCGCTCTGCGTGTTTTGGCTTTCTGCCATAGACGACTTTGAATGGTCGGCTTTTTTGTTTGTATAAAAATCGTGGAATACTTCTTTTCCTCCTTTCTTTTCATTGACCGCGCGATACCTTACGCCATCTTTATTCAGCGTGTAAACGACCGTTCTATTGTTCTCGGTTCTTTCCCCATTCTCATACACCTCTTGGAGTGTGATAATATCATCTGCCGATAACACTCCCTCGCTCGTATTGTAATGACGGAATAGGCTATGTTTTGTACCAGCATTGTTATCGTTGCCTTGTTGCATTTCGACAGAGATAGTATTTCCATCTGTCCGAGTTAAGGTAATCGTTTGTCTATCTTTCGCTCCGCTGAATACATCGACAATAGCCTGTTGCTCGTGAGTCAGTTCTTTGCTGTTGTAGTGGTCGGCTATCTCGCTCATACGCTTATCGACACGGCTACCCATAAACTGCACATCGTCGCTCTGCTCCGCTGCTTTGTGTGGGTTCACACCACGCACAAGGTCGGCAAGCGGCATACGCACAAAGTCGTCTAACGATACCTGCGCTGCCTCTTCTTTTGTCCACGGCACAAGCGTCTCTTTCGCCCAACGCCAAAAGTCGTTGAGCCAATTCTTGAGCCGACCAATAACACCAAGCCGCTCGGTCATTCCCATAGCGTCCATACTTGCCGCCTCTTGTGCGGCTTTCTCCATTATGGCTGCACCGTCCTTACCCGTCAAGCGTGAGTGTACCTCGCTGGCAATCTCGTCGTCGGTGGTAAGGTTCGAGTAGGCAGGGTCGTTCTTTATCTCCTCCCACAGCGGCAACTGCTTCATCAGTTCCACACCACGCTTCCACAGTTCGGGGTTCTTTTGCCTACAAGCCGTGTCCCACAAGTGGGTGTATTCGTGCAGAGGCGTGTTGGGGTTCAACCGCTCACTGTTCAAGTATATCTCGCCACCTTTGGCGTAGCCATACACCACGCCCTGCGGCGTGCGGAGAAACTGAATGTGGTCGGTTATCTTTAAGTCGTTGTCGTTGAAAACGACATAGTTCATTTTACCATCGGCACGACCGCCACGGCGGAAATCAGCAGGGTATTTAATACCAGTATAACCAAGGCTGTTTAAGAGTAGGCTTGCGGCTTTGTCAGAACCAAGAAGATACTCAACTGTGTAATATACATCTCCACCGAAAGATTGCTTCTCTATGAGAGCAGCCCTTTTTTCGATTCGTTGTCTCCTGACGACGGATGTGTTTTTAGGGTCGTTCATTGCCTCCGCCAACGCTGCATCGGCTATCCGTTTCTTCTCCTCTTGTGGCATAATGCCATCGTACGATATATAGTTGCTGCCGTTGTCGTCGGGTATCTCAACGGTATAAAGATGGTGTGTAGGTTCTTTCTTTACAAGTTCTAATTCCTTTTCTAATTCTATATATTCAGATTTCTCTTCTGCAAGTTTTTGTTTTTTTCTTTTAACTTCAGTCTCATAGAACTCTGGTTGCAATTCTTCATTAAAGCGTTTATTAGAAAATTCATATATTTCTTTATTATCGGCATCGTCTTGAGTAAAAGTACCGTCATTTTGTTTTTTTTCGAGTTCTTTTAGTTTTTCTTCATTAGATTTTATGCTCTTTCTTAGGCGTTTTGTGTACCTTTCGTAGGTGTCGTTCAACCGAAGCCATCGCAGATAGTATTTAATCCAGTCTCGGCATATCTCCATACGAGATACAATGTCCCTTTTACCGTTATTACCGCTTGCAACCGCATAAGTTCTGCCAATACTACGCACTTCGGTTACATAGTGTCCCCAGCCGTAGACTTGTGCGCCCTCGCCTGTATTCATATACGACGAGTCGAAACGGTCGAACAGCGCACCGCTGCCGTGAAAGACGGCGTGTGCCTGTACTTGGAATGCTCCCGATGTATTTAATCTATCTGCTTGTGGTATCTGACCGAACTCTCCCGTTTCTATCAAGTGGCGTATGCCGTCTACTATTGCTTGTTGGCGTGTAGTCTCTGCGGTCTTGTCGCCATAATAGACAAACTCTACATAGTTCGAGTTATCATCGGGTCGGAAAGCCGTTTTGCTGTCTTTGATAACAAAGCCAACATTAACCTCGCCTCCTTTTCCTTTTATGGTAAAGTTTATAGCGTTTCCTTGATGATTGCTGATGCGTATATTGGCGATTGCACCGTCGCCAAGAGTGATGGTTGCATAGTTCGACTTGCTTGTCGAAGCGTCTTTAACACCAAATGCAAGCGTAATCTGCCCCATAAACTCTTGTGGAGTATAGGCATTCTCTCCCGACAGTGCTTCTGCTATTTTTTTTAGCGCATTTGTTATTTCAGAATTTTTTTGTATCTTTGCAGCGTCTTTCGAGTTGGACGATTGCCCGTGGGTGCCGGTATCAGTAATGGTATGGCTGG
>CAVGYO010000122.1:0-5718 GCA_963633255.1 Erysipelotrichaceae bacterium | reverse complement strand
ATTCGGCTTGCAGATGTTTTTGAAATTTGTCGTACATGGCGTTGGCTTTTTGGGGTTGAACTGTTCGTTGAATTGTTGAACTGTTGAATTGTTGAATCGTTGAACTGTGGATTTGGTTATTTGACGAAGCGTTGAAAAGCAATCTTCAAATCTTCAAATCTTCAAATAAAAAACTTTCGCACTTTTATACTCGTCTTGCTACTTGCTACTTGCTACTAATTGTCAATTATCAATTAAAAACTCCTCACTCCTCACTCCTCACTTTTAGAACCGTACAACCATTTCGATGACGAGTTTGTCCTTGTTTGCATCGTCGGCAAGTGTCCAATCGTCGTAGAAGTATTTTTCGTAATTGATGCGCAGGTCGGCAAAAAACGGCTTCGAGAGGCTCAATGTTACGCCAGCGGTGATGCGTTGTCGCGCCACATCGTCGATGTTGTAGTAGCCGTCGGCGTCGTTGTAACCATGGCTGTGGTCGGTCATCATGTCGTAGCGCGCCAAAAACGATATTTTGCTGAACACTTTTGGCAGTTTCAGGTCGTAATTGACAAAGCCCGAAAAGGCGTGCGACGGCTTGAAAACATTGTCCTCGTAGGTTTTGTAGAGATATTCCGCCTCGATGTGTGCGCCGTAAAATTCGGTAAAAATCCCCACATCGTACACATTCATGCGGATAGAATCGGGGTCGAACGACTGAAAATTGAGCGAAAAATTGATGTATTTGCACGGGTCGAATGTGGCGCGCGCCGAGTAGCACATGTGTTTTTTCCACACTTTTTGTTCTGTCAATCCCAATCCGTTGTAGATGCCAGCCACCACCGAAAATGGGAATTTCTCTTTTAACGTGTAGCCCACTGTGAAGCCCACATCGCGCGTGCCAGCGGTCTCTTTTACCAAAAATGAGCGGTTGGCAAAGTATTGCATGTGCGGACTGCGCAGGTTGTCGGTGCTGAACGGCACTTTCATCTGTCCGATAGTGAGCGCAAGCCCTTTCACGGGGAATACGCGGGCGTAAGCGTCGAGCATCTTCAGTGTGCCTTTGTCCGAGAAATCGATTTCGGCTTTGTAGGCCACTATCGGGTGCACATTGCCCGTGATGCTCATGCGTGCGTTGCGCACCTGAAAGCGGTGTGCGTTGAGCGTGGTGCAGTATTCGTAGCGACCGCGCACAGTGCCGTGTATTTCGGGAATGTAGTCGGTTTTGTTCATGCGTTTTTTGTCCAACGCTTTGCCGTCGTCGATGTCGGCTTTGTGGGCATTTGCCAAGTCGAATGGCAGCAATTCGGCGATAGAGTCGCGGCTTTGCGACGCAGCGGCGGCAATGGAATCGGTTTGCGCAGTGGCGGCGGTCGCACTCAACGCAAGCAGTGCTATTATTATGGTGTGGCGGTTTTTCATCGGTTTGGGTATATGGTTGGCCAAATGTTCAACAAATTTTTCATCGATGGCAGCACAATGTCTGCACCTGCTTCGGCGAGTTCTTCGGGGAGCAGCGGCCCTGTGTTTACGGCTACGGTGAAAATGCCAGCGCGCGTGGCCGACAGCACACCGAGCGGCGCATTTTCTACAACTACCGCTTGCCATGGTTCTGCGTGGGCTTTTTGCAGCGCCATCAGATAGGGTTCTGGGTCGGGTTTGCCGTGTTTTACATCGAAAGCGGTTACCATCTTTTCTTTCTCGAAAATATCTGGAAAATGCGTGTTCAGCGTGTCGAGCAGCGAGTGTTGCGCCGAGCCAGTAACGATAAAAATCGCCAATCCTTGCTGCTTGATGTGTTGCAGTAGCGCATACACATCGGCAATGGGTTTCACTGCGCCGTATTGTTCAAAAAGTTGCCCTTTTTCGGCATAGAGCATATCGCTTTCGGCTTTGGTGGCGTTGCGGCCAAATTTTCGCTGAAAATAGTCGTTGATGACGGCTTCGCCTGTGCGCCCTTCGTTCAGGTAGGCGTCGCGTTCCACAAAATCGAATCCGTGGCGTTGGAATGTTTTGGCCCACGCGCGTGCGTGAAACGGCATAGAATCGAACAAAACGCCGTCCATATCGAACAGAACGGCTTTCGGCTCGAAGCGTGGGTAGCCGTGCCGCATCAAAAAATCGTCGATGGCTTTCATATCTTGCAAAGATACACTTTTTTTGTCAGTATTTGCTCTGTTGCAACTCCAAATCGACTTCGCCTTGGTCTATTTTGGCGGCTTCCATTTCGAGAAAACGCAGCGATTTCAGTTTGAATGCCTCGTTTTTTCGGTCATTTTGTATGCGCAAAATTATGCCTTCGCGCGGCACGCTGTTGCGGCAGAGCGGTTCGTCTTCTTCCATGCCGAGGCGTGTGCGGTCGGCCATCATGGCGGCGAGCACATTTTTGTGCCACTGGCTTGTTACATCGATGTCGGGATAGAGTTGGCGCAGTGTGCCGCAATAGAGTACTTCGAGCGGCAGAATGCGGTCGGTGAGTTCGGGGTAGCGCGCTACAAGGTCGAGCGTCCATTGGCGCACTTCGTCTATGTTTAGTTCGCGGCGTGTGCCGTTGCTCTGTTTTATCGACACGCGATAGGGCATCATCTTGTTGGAGCCTTCGGCGCAATCGTAGTCGTAGCCAGGTTGCAGCAGTTGCGGTGTGCCAGTGATGTAGCCCACAATTTCGCCGAAAATCTCCACGCCCTGCGGAATTTTTCCGAGCAATAAATCGTGAAAATCGCACCAGATGTCGGCTTCGTAGAAACCTGCATTGCGGCGTGGGTTCAAATCGGCATTTTTCACAATGGTGCGCGACGCATAGACCAAATCGTAGCCGATGTCGTACTTTTGCCAACGCACAGGCAACAGGCGGTAGAGGCGCGTGAGCAGCCGCGAGCGAAACTGTTTGGGATTTTTCACCTTCACATTGCCCATGCAGATGCTTGCACCATGTACTTTCACACTGATGGCCACGCAGTCGGTCGGTTTTATGCGCCTTATTTCGCGGTTGAGCATTTCGGTGTCGTAGTGGAAAGTAAATTCGCCACGAATCAGGCGCGACCACTTTTTCAGTTTCTTGTTGCGTTTGTTGAATGGTTCTATGCGTCGGCTGCTCGATGGCGGCAGATAGGCTTTTACAAACGGAATGCCAGCCACGGTGTCGAAATCTTGCCCGATGTGCGCTGCTGGGTCGATGGTAACTTTGTCGGCTCCGAGCCAGTTGGCAAAATAACTGAACGGGAAAAGGCAACCCATCGACACTTCGCCGCGCAGCCGCCGCATTTTGATGCGCCCGTTTTTGCCAAACAAACCCACTTGGCGTTGGGCTTCTTGCCGTTGGCCTTTGTCGATGAGTCGCTGCACCACGCTGAAATTGTCGTTCAGTAGCCGCTCGCTCAACTCGAAGGCGTTGTTGGCTGCCAAAAAATCGGTGTTCAGCACGGTTTCTATCGGGCAATAGACCAAAATATCGCCTTGGCGCACGGCATCTTTGCGCACCACTACCTGAAAGCCGTTCACCAGCGTTTTGCCGAGAAAATCGGTGCCGTCGATGGGCGTAACTTCGCCTATCTGGACCACGGTGCAACAGTATTCGTGCGAAATATGTGCCGACGATGATAGAAAATCCATGCGTTGAAGCCTCAATTTTTGCGCGTTTGCCGCATTCTGTTGGCACGATAGAGTGCATAGGCCAAAGCGTATGCGCCGCCCAAAACTACCACGCACCAAATCAGCGACATATAAATGGGTTGTTCGTAAACATGCAGAAAAAAGTACGGCCCCACGGTCAGTCGGGCAATGTTCAGCCCCATGGCGATGGCGGCATACAAAACCGTTGGCAGCAGCGCCAGCAGCGCCACCGTTGGGCGAAAATCGCTATTTTTCTCGAAAAAGACAAAATTGACGATGCCCAAAATCGGGCAGACAAAGTGAAAATAGAAGTTGGTGCCGCCCCACAGCGTGTCGAAATAGCCCGCACAACCGCGCGCTGGCACTTCCGACGGCGACAGCACAAAAATTACCACCGCCAGCGTAACAGCAATGCAGCAAGTGGCCACATATTTCAGCAACCGCACCCAAGCGGGAATGTCGCGTCCGTGGCGAAACGCTGGCCACTGAAACATAGCCGCAACAAAACAGGCTGCCAGCAAAAGCAAATTGCTCTCTTGCGTGTAGTATTTCAGATAGTCCGCACCATCGGGACGGGCAAATGTGATGGCAAAACCGACCGCCTCCAACGCCACAATCGCCACATTCAGAACAAATGCCGTTTGGGCTGTTTTCGTTTGTGTCATAACTTTCCGTAATTTTACTGCAAAAATACAAAGAAAATCAGAAAAAACGAATAGTTGCGCCGAGGCGTTGAAGCGTGCGGCTATTTCGACAAAAAAGTGTATTTTTGCAAACAGAATTACAACTTCCAAAACCTTTGAAACAATGAATATCACAGATCGTTTTTTGAAGTATGTCGCGTTTTGTACCACTTCCGACGAAAACACAGGACTGACGCCCAGCACGCCCGGACAGATGGTTTTTGCGCGTTATCTGGTCGATGAACTGAAAAGTATCGGACTTGCCGATGCTGCCGTCGACGAAAATGGCTATGTTTTTGCCACTTTGCCAGCCACCACCGATGCGCCAAAACCGACCATCGGATTCATCGCACACATGGACACATCGCCCGATATGAGCGGCAAACACATTCAACCGCGTATCGTTGCAAACTACGACGGCGGCGATATTGTGCTGAACGCCGAAGACGACTGCGTGCTTTCGCCAAAGCAGTTCCCCGAACTGACGCAATATGTGGGGCAAGATTTGATTGTAACCAACGGGCGTACGCTGCTCGGTGCCGACGACAAGGCGGGCATTGCCGAAATTGTGAACGCTGTGGAGTTTCTGCTGCAACACCCCGAAATCGAGCACGGCAAAGTGCGCATCGCCTTCACACCCGACGAGGAGATAGGGCAGGGACCGCACCATTTCGATGTGGCAAAATTTGCTGCCGACTGGGCATACACCATGGACGGTGGCGAAATCGGCGAGTTGGAATACGAAAATTTCAACGCCGCATCGGCCAAAGTTACAATCAAGGGACGCAATGTGCACCCAGGCTACGCCAAACACAAAATGCTCAATTCAATGCGTGTGGCGCAACAGTTTGTTGGTATGCTTCCGCGCCTCGAAACACCCGAACATACCGAAGGTTACGAAGGATTTTACCATCTTGTCGGCATAAATGGCAATGTGGAGCAGACCGTTCTTTCCTACATCATTCGCGACCACGACCGCACGCGTTTCGAGAGCCGCAAGGACGAAATGCGCCACTTAGTCAAGAAAATCAACGCCGAATATGGCGAAGGCACAGCCGCCATCGAACTGAAAGACCAATACTACAATATGCGCGAAAAAATCGAACCCGTGATGCATGTCGTCGATTTGGCGATGCAGGCGATGGAACGCGCTGGCGTGAAACCGAATGTTAGACCCATTCGTGGCGGCACCGATGGCGCACAACTGTCGTTCATGGGCTTGCCGTGCCCCAACATTTTTGCGGGCGGCCACAATTTCCACGGACGCTACGAATTTGTGCCGATTCAATCGATGCAAAAAGCCTCCGAAGTGATTCTCAACATCATCGAAATGTGTTGATTCGCCCGAAAATGTTGCCCGTTTGCAAAAAAATAGCGTTGGCGGTCTGCCTTTTTCTCGCTGCCTTCTCGCTGTCGGCGCAGGGCGAACCCCGTTTGGTGGTGGTGG
>CAVGYO010000121.1:0-5724 GCA_963633255.1 Erysipelotrichaceae bacterium | reverse complement strand
AGCGGAATTTGTCAGTTTTTATGACAAAATGGCAGGAAAGTTGGTTGATTGGTTGTTGAGATTATTATTTCTAGATTTCTAGATTTCTAATTTCTAGTTTTCGGTAACTGAGCCACCGCAATAATTATTCATTGTTTATTGTCTTGCTCGTGGCCCCCTTTCCCGTTTCCCCCGAAGGGGGAACGCCACGCGCCCAACAATGTCGCAATAATCTTCAAATCTTCAAATCTTCAAATCTTCAAATGAAAAAAACTTCAACTTTACAAACTTTATGAACTTTATGAACTTGATAAACTTTCAACTTGATAAACTTTCAACTTGATAAACTTGATAAACTTGATAAACTTGATAAACTTGATAAACTTTCAAACTATTTTTGTACCTTTGTCGTGTTCTTTGTGGAGAACGATAAAATAGAAAGACATTTACTGAATTTCCTTGGCAATTTGAAACTTCACAACTTTTGAATTAACCTACCAAGGCGAAAGCAATAGTGAATGGCTGCGTGGTATGTATCCAATGTACATATCTGCGTGGGCTTTGCGTTGCTCGACCCTGTAGGTATGGCATTGTGAAGGCCTCAAATTGCGGGAGCGAGTAACAAGATTCCCGCGTTTTTTTTATGCCCTCGAAACAATACATAGCCATATTTACGCCCAAGGCCGTTAGGTTGGTGGCGTGGCGCGATGTGCTTTATTTCGACTACGACAAATCCTTACAAGCGTGGCTGCTCTATACCAGCGACGGACATTGCCACAAACTGCGCAAGGGCATTACTGCCGAACAGATTTTGGGCTGGCACACCGAACTGCTGCGCGCCAACAAAGGCTGCATAGTGAACGCCGCCCACATCGATGGCATAGAGTATGCCACGCTGCAATGCACGCTACGCACCGCTGGCGTGCGCCTCACCTTTTCGCGCGCTTGCTACGACGCTTTCTGCGCTCGTTACGCCGAATAATTCCGCTTGCATACTTTTTTCTGCCGTTTGCATATCGATAGTGGTGTTTGCGTATAAAATTTTGTAACTTGCTTATTTCGAGCGAGTTACGCAGTTTTTATGCAACATTTTAACCTAACTTTGCACTTGTTTATTAACCTTAAAGTCCGAATAAGGAGCGGACATAAAACAAAAAAAAGCATGAAAAAAGTATGTTTATCTCTTACTATTGTGGTATGCGCACTCTTGGCCATGACCTCTTGCACCAGCAAAAACTACTGCTACGAAGTAAAAGGAGAGTATGAGTATTGGGACTCAGAGAAAGAGATTTGGAAATCAAAAACAACAACTGGTTACTATTATTGCACGCCACGCTGCATCAATGCTAACATTTCTGAAGCAAAAAAGGAGTTAAAAAGAGAGAATTGCCGCAAAATCAAAATCACCAAGAAAAAATTGAACAAATCTAAAAGCGATTGCGATGCTTTGAACTATGACTCCGATTATTGGAACTAAACTGGAAAAGTTCAGTTTACAAAAATAGGTAACAAAAAAACGGGCTGTCCATTTGGGCGGCTCGCTTTTTGTTGTAAAATTGCCCTACCAAAGTCATATCATACACCGGCTGCGCTGTTCTCGTGGCGAGGCTTTCCTGTAATAATTGTTGAAGCAATTATTGGTTGATTGGTCGTTGAAAAGTTGACTGGGAAACAAAAAAGGCGCACTTTTGTGCGCCCTTTTTTAGAATTCGCAGTTGTTTGGTGTGCGTGGGAATGGAATCACATCGCGTATGTTTTGCATGCCTGTTACAAACAGCATCAGCCGCTCGAAACCGAGGCCGAAGCCAGCGTGCGGCACGGTGCCGAAACGCCGTGTGTCGAGGTACCACCACATATCTTTCATCGGTATGTGCAACTCTTCGATGCGCGCCATCAGGCGGTCGTAGTTCTCTTCGCGCACGCTGCCACCGATAATTTCGCCTATTTGCGGGAACAGCACATCGGTGCCTTGTATGGTTTTGCCGTCGGCGTTTTGCTTCATGTAGAAGGCCTTAATCTCCTTCGGGTAGTCGGTCATGATGACAGGGCGTTTGAAATGTTCTTCGACCAAAAAACGCTCGTGTTCGCTGGCCAAATCGCAGCCCCAATAGACAGGATATTCAAATTTGCGCCCTTTGGCCACGGCCTCTTCCAAAATTTTGATGCCCTCGGTGTATGGCAGCCGCACAAACTCGGTTTCGGTTACCGCTTTTAGGCGTTCGATCAGACCGTGGTCTATCATTTTGTTCAAAAATTCGAGGTCGTCTTGGCAGTGATCGAGTGCCCAGCGCACACAATATTTAATAAACTCCTCTTCCAAATCCATCAGTTCGTCGCAACCGATAAAGGCGATTTCGGGTTCAATCATCCAAAATTCGGCGAGATGGCGCGGCGTGTTCGAGTTTTCGGCACGGAATGTGGGTCCAAAGGTGTAGATTTTGCCCAATGCCGTGGCGGCGAGTTCGCCCTCCAACTGCCCCGAAACGGTAAGGCTGGCTTGCTTGCCAAAAAAGTCGTCGCTGTAGTCTATTTTACCGTCGTCGGTCTTTTTCAGGTTGTAGAGATTTTTGGTGGTAACTTGGAACATCTGTCCTGCGCCTTCGCAGTCCGAAGCGGTTATCAGCGGTGTGTGGAAGTAGAAAAATCCGCGTTCGTGGAAAAATGTGTGTATGGCCATGGCCATGTGGTGGCGTATGCGAAACACTGCGCCAAAGGTGTTGGTGCGTGGGCGCAAATGCGCTATCTCGCGCAGATATTCCATGGTGTGCCCCTTTTTTTGCAACGGATATTTTTCGGGGTCGGCAGTGCCATACACCAAAATTTCGTCGGCCTGTATCTCCACATTTTGTCCGCTTCCCATCGATTCCGATAAACGGCCGTTCACGCTGATGGCTGCGCCCGTGGTGATGGGTTTCAGTTGTTCGTCGTCGAATTTTGCCATATCGACCACCACCTGCATGTTGTGTATCGTCGAGCCGTCGTTCAGGGCTATGAATCCCACATTTTTGTTGCCGCGGCGCGTGCGTACCCAGCCTCTCACATTGATTTCGCTGCCGTAGTCGGTGCGTTTCAGTGCGTCGACTATCACTGTGCGTTTTATCTCTTTCATCACTTTTTCGATTGATTTGTTTCAGTTTGCAAAGTTACAATTTTTTGCCCAATTTTTGGTACAGAAAAACGGCACGGAAGCGCGGTGGCCTCGTGCCGTTTGGTTATGCTTGTCGGCCAGAAATTAGTTCTGTTTTTTGCCGCCCACCGAACTCATTGCGCAGCGGAAGCCAATGTCGTCGGTGCATTTGTTTTCGTTCATGTAGCGCCTATTGGCGGGATTCAGCCAGTAGGCACGGTCGCGCCACGAGCCACCTTTATAAATACGGTCTTCGTCCGAAATCATGTGCGCACGCTCGAGCGCCGACACATTTTCGTCGTTGACATGCAGCACCGAGTCGCCGAGTGTCGACAGACGGTCGCCGTCTTTTGCGCTACGGTAGTCGCCGCCCACTTCGGTAAATTTCTTCTCGTTGATAAGCACATTGCGCATGCTGTCGCGTGTAACCTGATCCATCGGTGGCAGGCGGTCGAGCAGCGATTCGGCATAGGTCGAGTCGTTTTCGTAAACATTACCACGGAACGAGTTGTACTCTTCGATAACATCGTTCGAAGTGGCGCGGTAAACATCGAGCACCCATTCGTTCACATTGCCCGCCATGTTGTAGAGGCCGTAGCCGTTGGGCGGGAAAAAGTTCACAGGCACGGTGAGCGTGTTGTTGATGTTTTGACCGATAAGGTCGCCGCGACCGCGCATAAAGTTGGCATAAAATTCGCCAGCGGTCTTTTTGTCGTCGAATCCGCGCATCTGTTCGCCTTTCCACGGATACGATTGTCCTTCGTAGATGTTGTCGTTCACCGCTTCGATGCCGTAGGCTGCATATTCCCATTCGGCTTCGGTTGGCAGACGGAATTCTGCGTCGTAGAGAACGCCATCGAGATCGACAGCCGTGCTATCGCCATAAATGCCACGGATAAATTCGCCCACTTTTTGCGTGGAGAACACATAGGCGTAGAGCGAATCGGGACTATTTTTGATGGCCTCGTTGATGGTTTTCAGACTGCGGAACGGAATGATGCCCTCGTTGATGAGTTGCAGTTCGTTGATACGGTCGGTGCGCCATTTGCAGTAGTCGCAAGCCTGTTTCCAAGTTACACCCACCACAGGATAGTAGCCGTAAGCCACATGCGAGTAGTAGTTGCGCACATAGGGTTCGTTGTAGGCCAACGCTTTGCGCCAAACGGTTTCGTCGGGCATAGCCAGCAGTATTTTGCGTGGTTCGTGCGCCCACACACCGCTTATCCACGCCACATATTCGCGCCAGTTGAGGTTGGTTACTTCGTACTCGTCCATAAAGTAACCGCTATTGCTGATGCGGCGTTTGGCGTTGTTGTTTGGTGCCGAAACTGGGTCGCTGTTCGAACCTTTCACCGTGGTCATGGTCGAAATATAGACACAACCGGGAGGCACTTTGCCTTCGTAAACGCTGTGTACATCGAAAAATCCAGATTCGGGACTGTTGTAGTCGAAACCCGTTTTTTCCGAGTATTCGGTTGGCAGCGAATTTTTTGGACCGCAGGCCGTAAAGGCTGCAGCGACGGCGCAAAAGCCGAAAAATTTTGTCGTTAGTTTCATAGAGAATACATTTTAACAAATGCGACTACAAATTTACGCTGTTTTTTTCAAATAACAAGCGTTTTTTCGTATTTTTTCAAAAAAAAGCCACAAACGACCTTTCGGACACAAGATTTTTTAGTACTTTTGTAGGCAGAAAAGTCGCTATTTTTATAACGTGAAATCGGCACCAATTATTGTGTTAAACGGCCGTGCGGTCGATTTGTTGCAGCCCGTGGTGATGGCTATTGTCAATGCTACGCCCGATTCGTTTTTTGCCGCCAGCCGTTCGCTCGACGAGGCTTCGCTTGTGGCGCATGTCGATGCGGCGGTGGCAGACGGGGCCACTATTTTGGACATTGGTGGCTGTTCTACGCGGCCGCAAGCCGATTTTCCGTCCGAAGTGGAGGAGTGGCAGCGTGTGGCGTGGGCGTTGAAAATTGTTCGGCAGCACTATCCCGATGTGCCGATTTCGGTCGATACTTTTCGCGCTTCGGTGGCAGAACGGGCGGTAACGGAGTTTGGCGTGGCAATGGTGAACGATGTTTCGGGCGGCTGCATGGACGCCAATCTGCTGCCGACGGTGGCGCGCCTGCAAGTGCCGTATGTGCTTACACACGCCTACGGATTTCCGAATATGCAGCGCACTCTGCCCGAAAATGCCGACTTTTTGCCGGCGGTGTTGCGCTATTTTGCCGAAAAAATTGCAACTTTGCGTGCGCTCGGCTTCGACAAAGAGATAATTATCGACCCGGGCTTTGGATTTGGCAAAACATTGAAACAAAACTATCTGCTGCTGCGCGAATTGCGCCTGTTTGCATTTTTCAATGCGCCTATTTTGGCGGGCTTGTCGCGCAAATCGATGGTGTGGCAACCGCTCGACATTGCGCCAGCCGATGCCTTAAATGGCACCACCGCAGCGAATATGCTGGCGTTGCAGGGCGGCGCACACATTTTGCGTGTACACGATGTGAAAGCAGCGATGCAGACAATAAAAATAGCGAAGCAATTTTCTGGAAATTAGGAATTAGGAATGAGGAGTGAGGAGTGATGCGGCAGAGCCGCAATGACAATTAGTAGCA
>CAVGYO010000120.1:0-5743 GCA_963633255.1 Erysipelotrichaceae bacterium | reverse complement strand
AATTTTCAAATCTTCAAATAATTGTCAATTATCAATTATCAATTGTCAATTGTCTTGCTACTTGCTACTAAAGCGTTGAATTGCTGAACTGTTGCGGTTACCGAATAATTCTAAATTCTTAATTCAAAATTCTTAATTGACTTAAAGTAGGTTTTCGGCGTTCAAATTTTCTTTTTCGATGTCGAGAAAATAGCGGTAAGTGCCGACTTTCAGTTCGTAGCACGCCTCGTAGTCGCACACGATGATGCCGCGTGGGTGCAGTTGCAGTGCGCTCACGGTCCACATTTGCGAAACGCCCTCCTCTACTGCGTGTTTCAGGGCGCGCGCCTTGTTGTGGCCATTCACGATAATCAGCACTTCGCGTGCGTCCAAAACGGTGCCAACGCCAACGGTGAGTGCGGTTTTCGGCACTTTGTTCACATCGTTGTCGAAAAAGCGCGAATTGGCGATGATGGTGTCGGTTGTCAGCGTTTTTTGGCGTGTACGCGATGCCAGCGACGAGCCCGGTTCGTTGAATGCAATGTGTCCGTCGGGACCGATACCGCCCAAAAAGAGGTCGATGCCGCCCACCGCTTTTATACGCGCCTCGTAGTTGGCGCACTCGGCCTCCAAATCGGCAGCGTTGCCGTTCAGAATGTTCACATTTTCGCGTTTGATGTCGATGTGTTTGAAAAAATTGTTCCACATAAATGCGTGGTAACTTTCGGGGTGTTCTTCGGGCAGTCCGATGTACTCGTCCATGTTGAATGTGATGACATTTTGGAACGAAATGATGCCCTGTTTGTTCAGATTGATGAGTTCGCGGTACATACCCAGCGGCGACGAGCCAGTGGGCAGTCCCAGCACAAACGGTTTTTCGGCCGTCGGCTGTGCTTCCAATATGCGGTGTGCGACATAGTGTGCCGCCCAGCGCGACACCTCGTTGTAATCTGGTTGAATGATAAGTCTCATTTTTTGTTGTGAATTTGGTTATTTGGGGAGTTGATAACCCCATTTCAATTACTCTGCGGTAACATTTGGATTGATTTTGCGTACCAAGCCTTGCAGCACGGTGCCAGGACCGAGTTCTTTGAAATAGTCGGCGCCGTCGGCAATCATATTCTGCACGCTTTGCGACCAACGCACTGCGCCCGTCAGTTGAGCGATAAGGTTGGCTTTTATCTCGTCGGGGCAGGTGTGCGGTTGCGCGTCGAAGTTTTGGTAGATGGGACAAATGGGCGCGTGAAACTCGGTGGCGCGAATGGCTGTTTCGAGTTCGGCGCGCGCTGGCTCCATCAACGGCGAGTGGAACGCTCCGCCTACAGCCAGTTTGATGGCGCGTTTGGCACCGGCGGCTTTCAACTTTTCGCACGCCTCGTCGATGGCTTCGACTGCGCCCGAAATGACCAGTTGCCCGGGGCAATTATAGTTGGCAGGCACGACTATGCCGTCGATTGTCGTCAGAATCTCCTCGATTTTTTCGTCGGGCATGGCGATGACGGCTGCCATCGTGCCAGGTTGTTTTTCGCAGGCTTTTTGCATGGCTTGTGCGCGCGCCGACACCAGTTTCAGACCATCGTCGAACGAGAGTGCGCGGGCGGCTACCAATGCCGAAAATTCGCCCAACGAGTGCCCAGCCACCATATCGGGCTTGAATTCGTCGCCCAAAACCAACGCCGAGATGACCGAGTGCAGAAAAACGGCGGGCTGCGTTACTTTTGTCTGGCGCAAATCCTCGTCGGAGCCAGCAAACATCAAATCGGTGATACGAAAACCAACAATTTCGTTGGCTTTTTCGAACAACTCTTTGGCCAGCGGCGACGACTCGTAAAGGTCTTTGCCCATACCGACAAATTGCGCGCCTTGACCGGGGAAAACAAATGCTTTCATATCTTTCAAAATGTTTTGGTTATCAAATAACCGACAAAGATAGTCAAAATACGCCAATTTGCCGCCCATTTGTGCCGTTTAGTTATTAACAACGGCTTTTTAGGCGCACAAAATCACCTTCAAACCAGCCTGTTGGCAGCGAACGGCAAGCGCAGCATTGTTTTTTGGCACTAGATAGAAATCGGCTTGCGGCAGTGCGCAGGTGAGCGGGTCGGCACAGACGAATGTGGCGTTGGGCAGGTTGTAGTGGCTGCAAAAAGCGATTTTTGTGGCATCGCTATCGATACCGACGATGGTGCGCCCGCTGGCGAGCAGTGCCAACATCAACGCTTCGGGGGCGTAGCCGCATGCTAATTGCGCCACGGTGGCTGTGCGTGGAATCTGCTGGTCGATAGCGGCGAAATAGTGTTCGCGCTGCGCTTTGAGACAGAGTTGCAACTCGGTTTGAGTCTCTTTGTAGAGCAGTCGATGCCGCCACTCTGCCCTGAAATAGGCGTTTTGTGGCGTATTGTAGCGGTCGCAAAGCAGGTCGTATTGTTGTTGCAGGTAGATTCTGAAATTTTTGCTGCGCTCTTGATAAGTCGTGCCAAAAGTGGGGTCGTTGTAAGCCACGCGTGGCAGCACTTTCAGCACAGAATGCCCTGGTTTTACGAGTAACGGCTGCCGTTTCGACAGAATCATGCCATTGCCATAAACGGCGATTGGCAGAATATCGAGTTTGTGTCTTTCGGCCAACAGAAATGCGCCTTGATGAAAGCGATGCACCCGCAAGTCGGGCGAACGCGTTCCTTCGGGAAAAATCAGCACCGAATAGCCTTCGGCAATGCGTTGCGCCACCGTGCTGTCGATATGTTCGACGCCCTGCTCGGAATGCATATAGCCCGCCATACGCACCGACCAACCGAAAAATGGCGAATGCCACACATATTTTTTGGTGATAACAACCAATTTAGGTACCATGCCAATGATGGCTGTGAGGTCGATAATCGACTGATGATTGGCAATGATGATGGCTGGTTTGTCGAATGTTTCGCTGCCGCGCTCAACGCTGTTGCGCACATCGGGAACGCAGTGGTGCGTGCAGTAAAGCACCACACGAACCACGCGGCACATCATGCGGCGTTTCCAACGCATGGTCGATGGAGTTATCAGCAAAACGACGATGACAATTTGCGTTAAAATGCAGAGAATCAGGAAAATAGTAAAAACATAGGCGGTGCGCAGCAGGTCGCTCACGGCCACAGGCCAACCGCCTTTCGAGGCAGGCCAAGTAACCAACCAGCGGAACAGCAGCGGCTGCAAAATGTACGACACAAACACCACCACCAAAATGCCCAAAAGCGACACCAACGCCAACGAATGCACCGCTGGGTGGCGCGCAAAAAGCAGTGCGCCCATACCGATAACGGTCATCAGCGACGAAAAGAAAATGGCGTTTTTGTGTGCTGGCAACATCGGTTTTCCTTCGCGGTATTCGCTGCGCAAACCATCGAGTACAAAAATGCTGAAATCGTCGCCAATGCCGAAAATAAATGTCGAAAGTATGATATTGACGATGTTGAATTCGATGCCGAAAATGGCCATAAATCCGAGAATGATGAACCAACTGACAAACATCGGCAGAAACGCCAGCGTGGCCAACACGATATGCCCGTACGAAATCAGCAGCACGCCAAATATCAGCAGCGACGAGATGGCGAGTATCAAGTTGAAATCGTCGTTGATGGTACGCGCCACCTGCCCGATGAAATAACTTTGGTCGATGATGGCCGAGGTTTCGGCCACTTGCGCATAAAGGTCGGGCTTTTGCGCGTCGGCCAGCCACACTTGCGTGAGCAGCAGCGTGGTTGTGTCGCTCTGCTCTACCAAACTCGAAAACGCCAACGGCTGTCCAGCCGATTCAGCCAAAAGGTCGTGCGGCACATAATTCTGCCCGATAATTTCGAAAAATTGGTCGAAAGCATCGCTTGCAAAGCCCACTTTTTGAGCCGATTGGCGCAGTTGTGCGGCAATTTTTGCCCGTTTCTCTGCCGAAAAATAGGCGTTCCAGCGTGCAATGCGCTCGGTTTGTGCGGCGATGGTCGGCAAAAAATCGGACGCCGACATATATTTCTGCACCGTCTGCGAGTCGCACGCTGCGTGCAGAATAGCGTTGGTAGCAGCATAGTCGGCAACGGCTTTTTCGACATTTCCGCTATGCGACACGAGCAGAATCGACATATCCTCGTCGGGGCGGTTGTTGAGGCGTTTCCCAGCGTTTTCGAGGTGCGGCGGTCGGTAACTGAGTTGCATCATGTCGTAGTTGAAGCGCACATCGTTGCAAGTGAAGAGCGCGACAATGGTAACCACCGCCAAACCGCCTATCAGCCAGCGATTGCGGTCGTAGGGATAGGAGTTTATCTTGTCGATAATCCGCATAGTGCGCCGCTTGGTCTGACCACCGCCCGCTGTCAGAAAATGTGGCAAAAAAACGAGGCAAAAGAGCGTTGTTCCCACCAAACACAAGGCGGCAAACAGTCCAAAATCCTGTAACAGCGGCGAACTAGTGAACTGCAACCCCACAAATGCGCCGATGGTGGTGATGCTGCCGATGGTGAGCGGATAGGTCAGTTCGGCAATGACCTGCCGTGCGTTGCTGCTGTGTTCGGCGTGCGAAATGACATGCACCGAATAACTCAACGCCACGCCCAAAATCACCGCTCCTGTGCCGATGGCGATGGCCGAAATCTGCCCTTGCGCCAAATAGATGCACGCTGCAGCGAATAGTGTGCCGTAAACCACGGGCAAAATCAGCAAGAAAATTGTTCGTTTTCGCCTGAAAGCCAGCAAGATAAGCACAACAATGACCAGCAGCGCCACATTGACGGTAACCATCAAATCGCGCTGAATTTGCCGCGCATTGTAGGTGGCGATTATCGGCACGCCGTAACATTCGGCCGCGATATTTTCGGAGTTTACCTGCGCCAAACTCTCTTCGATGGCGGTGGTCAGTGCGTCGTTCAGCGGCGAAGCGTTGCTGCCGTCCTGCGAATCGATAAAGAGGAAAAGCGTTTTGAAATCGTCGGAAAAGAGGCGATCGTCGTAGATGGCGAAGCCGTCGAACTGATTGAAATTCTGCAATTTAGCGAGTGTGCGGTCGCCCAGCCCGAAGGGATCGCGCAGCACGATGTCCTGCACACCAACACTCATCGGCGAGAGCAAATCGCGGTAATTTTCGGCCATACGCTCGTCGCAAATCTGCGGCTGCAAAAGGCTGTCGAGTGCGGCATAGTCGGCAGAATCGAGAAAAACGGGCAGATTGCGATAGATGAAATTGATGGTGTTGTCCACCACCGACACATCGATGTGCGACTCGAGGTTGAGAATGTGTGCCGAATCGGTGCGCTGCCACAATTCCGACTCGAAAGCGTCGGCAGCGTTGATTAAATCGTCGGGCGTAACAGCCTCATTTTCAGCCGAAATCAGCACGATGATGCGGTCTTTTATTTTCAGATTGGCCAAAATCTCCTTGCTACCGCCCTGCTCGGCATTGTCGGGTACAAAACTGGTGATGTCGGTGTGCAACCGCAGTTGCGCTGCCAACAGCGCCATCACCACCACCGAACCGAGCATCAGCAGCCACATCAACGCGCGCCGCCGCTCAAAAAAATCGTATATTTTCAGAAAAAAACGAGTCATATTTTTTTAGTGAGAAGTTAGTAGTGAGTAGTGAGAAGTGTTCTTGAGTTAGGAGTTAGGAGTGAGGAGTTAGGAGTTAGGAGTTAGTAGTGAGCAGTGAGAAGTGTTTTTGAGTGTGAAAGTGTGAAAGTGCGAAAGTTTATAAACTTGATAAACTTGATAAACTTTCACACTTTATAAACTTTTCCGTCGTTCC
>CAVGYO010000119.1:0-5764 GCA_963633255.1 Erysipelotrichaceae bacterium | reverse complement strand
GGCACACACATTTTGGCTGGCATAAGCGTTTCTTTCTAATTGACAATTGATAATTGATAATTGACAATTATTTGAAAATTTGAAGATTTGAAGATTGATTTTTCAATTAAACGATTCAACAATAACCAGAAATCTAGAAATTAGAATTTTTTCGACAAGCGAGAGCAAAATCAAACTTGTTTGTTTTGCCGAGCGGAGAAAAAATGCGCGAAGCGAAATCTAGAAATCAAAACCCAATCAAACCCATCAACCCAATCTGAAATTTAATTATGGATATTTTTCTTGTTGTACTTTTCATGTTTCTCGGCATCGCTTTTCTGTTGCTCGAGTTGTTTATCATTCCTGGCGTGAGCATTGGCGGCATTGCTGGCATTGCTTTTGTGGTGGCGTCTATTTGGTATGCTTTTGCTACACTCAGTGCCACAGCGGGTTTCGTTACGCTGGCGTGTGGCGTGCTGGCTATGGGCGTGGCCATCTGGATTTTTGTACGGTCGCGCACGCTCGATCGTATGTCGCTCAACACCGAAGTGTCGGGCACTGTCGATGCGCCCAAAGACACGCAAGTGAGCGTTGGACAGCGGGGCGTTACGGTGTCGCGGCTCGCACCAATCGGCACAGCGCGCTTCGACGACAAAACGCTAGAGGTAAAATCCATCGACGGTTTCATCGACCCGAACACCGAAATAGAAGTCGCTGCGGTCTCTGGCGAAACCATTTCAGTGAAAAAATTGGCGAACTAAATCGCTTTAGTCTTAATCATTAACCAATAAAACACCAACATTATGGGCATTACACTTTCCGTCATTTTGGGGATTGTTATTCTGATTCTCCTCATCATTTTTTTGTATTATGTGCCGTTTTTGCTTTGGCTTTCGGCGCGTGTGTCGGGTGTGAGCATTTCGCTCATACAACTGTTTCTGATGCGTATCCGCAAGGTGCCGCCATCGGTCATTGTGAACGCCATGATTGAGGCACACAAGGCTGGCTTGGTGAGCATTCGCCGCGACGACCTCGAGGCGCACTACTTGGCGGGCGGTCATGTGGCGCGCGTGGTGCATGCACTCGTTTCGGCCAGCAAAGCCAATATCGACCTGACTTTCAAAATGGCGACCGCCATCGACCTTGCAGGGCGCGATGTGGACGAAGCCGTGAAAATGTCGGTCAATCCGAAAGTTATCGACACGCCTGTGGTGTCGTCGGTAGCCAAAGACGGCATCCAACTTTTGGCCAAAGCACGCGTAACCGTTCGTGCCAACATCAAGCAGTTGGTGGGCGGTGCAGGCGAAGAGACTGTGCTGGCGCGCGTTGGCGAAGGCATTGTGTCGAGCATCGGTTCGAGCGAAACGCACAAAATGGTGCTCGAAAATCCCGATTCGATATCGAAACTTGTGTTGAGCAAAGGCCTCGACGCTGGCACAGCGTTCGAGATTCTCTCCATCGACATTGCCGATGTTGATGTGGGCAAAAATATCGGTGCCAATCTGCAGATGGACCAAGCCGAAGCCGACAAAAACATTGCGCAAGCACGCGCCGAAGAGCGTCGTGCAATGGCGGTGGCTTTGGAACAGGAGATGAAGGCCAAAGCGCAAGAGGCGCGCGCCAAGGTGATAGAAGCCGAAGCCGAAGTGCCAAAAGCGATGGCCGAAGCCTTCCGCAGCGGCAATTTGGGCATTATGGACTACTACCGCATGAAAAATATCGAAGCCGATACGCAAATGCGCGAAGCCATTGGCAAACCTGCCGCCGTTGCCGCCAAAGCACAACAGAAAAAAGGAAAATAGTTCTTTTTTAGTTAGTAGCAAGTAGCAAGTAGCAAGTAGCAAGTAGCAAGACAATTGCGAAAGTTTTTCCATTTGAAAATTTGAAGATTGTCGGTGTCCAAAATCATTTGCACAATAATCAACCGATCAACCAATCAACCGATCAACCAAAAATCGATTCAACGATTCAACAATTCAACAATTCAACAATTCAACAATAAACCAAAATGAGCCTTCTGATTTTAGCCATCACTACGCTGCTCGGCAGTTGGCAGTTTGCTTTTGAGCAGACCGACCACCAGATGCCTGCACCGCACGACAAGGCGTGGACAACTGTTGCTGTGCCGCACGATTGGGCAATTTATGGCGCGTTCGACCGCCAAAACGACCTGCAAAATGTGGCGGTATGGCAAAATGGCGAAACTCGACCATCGCTCAAAACAGGGCGCACAGGCGGACTGCCTTACATGGGCAAAGCGTGGTACAAACAGACGCTTACGCTGCCGCACCTCGACACAACGGCGGTCTATACCCTGCTCTTCGACGGTGCCATGTCGGAGGCCGAAGTCTATGTGAATGGGCAAAAAATCTACCAGTGGCCCTACGGCTACAACGCTTTCCACTGCGACATCACGCCATATCTACAAGCAGGCGAAAACACCATTGCAGTGCGCTTGGAAAACCGTCCGCAGAGCAGTCGCTGGTATCCTGGGGCTGGGCTTTTTCGCCATGTGCATCTGATTCGCGCGCAGCGCACGCATGTGCCTGTGTGGGGCGTGCATGTGCAAACACCCTATATTACTGACGAAATGGCGGCCGTGAATCTGAAAACTACGGTAGAAAACGCCATTGGCAAGCGCATCACGCTGATTACCAGCATCATAGAAAAATCGACAGGCAAAACTGCCGACACGCTCGTTTCGACCTACGATGTGCGCCATTCGTTGCCATTGGAACAAAATTTCACGCTGAAAAACCCTGCGCTCTGGTCGCCCGAAAGCCCCACGCTCTACACGGCGCGCACCATTGTCGAGGCCGATGGCGTGGCTGTCGATACCGTAGCGACAACTTTTGGCATTCGCTCCATACAGATAGTGCCAAATGTGGGCTTTTTGCTCAACGGCCAAGTGCGTAAATTTCGGGGTGTCTGCCTCCACCACGACCTCGGTCCGCTTGGGGCAGCGGTGAACCGCCAAGCCATTTTGCGCCAACTGCTGCTGCTGCGCGACATGGGCTGCGATGCCATTCGCACCTCGCACAATATGCCTGCGCCCGAACTTATCGAACTGTGCGATTCGCTCGGTTTTATGGTGATGTGCGAACCGTTCGACGAATGGGATTGGGGTAAATGCGACAACGGCTATCACCGCTTTTTCGACGAATGGGCCGAGCGCGACATGGTGAATATGCTGCACCATTTCCGCAACAATCCGAGCATCGTGATGTGGTCGGTGGGCAACGAAGTGCCAACACAATGTTCGCCCGACGGCTACCGCGTGGCAAAAATGCTGCAAGACCTCTGCGAACGCGAAGACGGCACGCGCCCCGTAACGGCGGGTATGGATCAAGTGAGTTGCGTTCTCGAAAATGGTTTTGCAAGCATTCTGCAAGTGGTGGGGCTGAACTATCGCGCTTTCCGCTACGAAGAGGCGTACCAGCGCACACCGCAACGGTTGGTGCTGGGCTCCGAAACGGCTTCGACGGTGTCGTCGCGCGGTGTCTATTTGCTCCCTGCCCTGCCCGACAATACCGCAACCATCACCGACCAAAACCACCCCAACGGCAACAGCAAAACCAATCAGTGTTCGAGTTACGACCTGCAATACTGCCCGTGGAGCAACCTGCCCGACGAAGATTTTCGCAATATGGACGACCATACGTGGACCATCGGCCAATTTGTTTGGACAGGATTCGACTACCTTGGCGAGCCGTCGCCCTACGACACCGATGCGTGGCCGAGCCACTCGTCCTATTTCGGAATCATCGATTTGGCGGGCATTCCCAAAGATCGCTACTATCTCTACCGTTCGCAGTGGAACAAAACCGACCACACACTGCACCTGCTGCCGCACTGGAACTGGCAAGTGGGCGACACCCTGCCCGTGATGGTCTATACCGATGCCAACGAAGCGGAACTGTTTCTCAATGGCAAGAGCCTTGGCAAACGCCACAAATACACCAAAGTCGAGGCGGAAGCAGCGGCAGCAGCAGGCGACGCACTGGCGCTGCAACGCCGTTATCGCCTGATTTGGGACAATGTGGCATACGCGCCGGGCGAATTGAAAGTCGTAACCGATTTTGGCAGCGCAGTGCGCCAAACGGCTGAGCGTCCGCATCATATCGAATTGATAGAAGAGTCGCTTCCGAAAGACAATCTGCACTTTGTGCGCGTGCGTGTGTGCGACAAAAACGGGAATCTCTGTCCGCACGCCGACCATCTGATACAGTTTGCCACCAAAGGCGATGGGCGTTTTGTGGCGGCGGCCAATGGCGATGCTGCCAATCTCGACCCATTCGACCAACCGCAGCACCACGCTTTTTCGGGCGAATTGACCGTGCTTGTCGAGGGTAACTGCACGCTGTCGGCCACAGCCAAAGGGCTGAAAGCAGGCAAAATTTTAGTTGGAAATTAGCAAAAAAGCATTCACAACAAGTTGAAAACCAGACTTTTATATCTGATTCTATTTGCCCTCGTTGGAAGTAGTGCCGCAGCGACCATCTATAAGCCGCAAGATGTGCCAAATCCGAAGATGCATTGTGCCGCTTGTTGGGTTGCCAACCCCGACGGCATTTTGAGCGATGCGGCTGTGGCGACGCTCAATGCAAAAATCAATCGGTTGGAAACGGAAAATGGCGTCGAAATCGCCATTGCGGCCGTTGAATCGATTGGCTACTACGACGAATACACCTTTGCCTACGAACTTTTCAACAGTTGGCATGTAGGCAAATCGGACAACAACAGCGGTGTGCTGATACTTTTTGTGAACGACATTCGCGCCGTGAAAATCGAAACGGGCGTGGGCGTCGAAGGGCTGCTGCCCGACGCCTTTTGCAACCGCCTGTTGGACGAAACAATGTTCCCCTATTTCAAGCGTGGCGACTACGACGGCGGCATGATTGCTGGTGTCGATGCCATCGCTCAACGCCTGACAAGCGACGATGCCATGGCCGAACTGCTGCTCAACGCCAATTCGCCGCGCGTGCGTGGTGGCAACGCACTGGCCGCTTATCTCACCGTTGGGCTGCTGCTGCTTATCGTTTTTGCGTGGGCAAGTTACGGCAAACTGCTGCGACTATATGGCGAAAACAACGAAAAATACCGACAACTCGGCAGAATAGTCGGGCTGGCCGTGTTTTTTGCCGTGCTGTTTCCGCTGCCAATGGCGTTTATGGCGGGTTGGCTGCGTCGCCGTCGCCGTACCATACGCCGAATGCCGATGCCTTGCCCGCACTGCGGCACAACCATGCACCTGCTTTCGGAACAAGAAGAAGACCGTTTTCTCGCTTCGAGCCAAATGGCCGAAGAAAATGTCGCCTCGGTCGATTACGATGTGTGGCACTGCGACAACTGCCAACAGACACGCATACTGCCCTACCTTGCTGCAGTAACGCCATACAAAACCTGTCCGCAATGTGGCGCACGCACCTACAAACTCGACCGCGATGTGGTGCTGCTTGCCGCCACAACAGCGCACGCTGGAAAAGGACAAAAAGTTTTCAAATGCAACCATTGCCATTTCGAAAAATCGGAATTATACACCATTCCACGCCGACAGAAAAATGTAGTCGTTGTCGGTGGAATCGGAGGCGGTAGTTTCGGAGGCGGAGGCGGTAGTTTCGGAGGCGGCTTCAGCGGTGGCGGCGGTGCAGGAGGAAGATTCTAAAAAAGTGAGAAGTGAGAAGTGAGAAGTGAGAAGTGCTTTTTGAGTGAGGAATTAGGAGTGAGGAGTGAGGAGTGATGCGGCAGAGCCGCAATTTCAAATTTGAAGATTTGAAAATTTGAA
>CAVGYO010000118.1:0-5816 GCA_963633255.1 Erysipelotrichaceae bacterium | reverse complement strand
AAAAAAAAGCCGCATAAACGGCTTTTTTAGTTTAGAATGAACTCCAGTAGTGTGTCGTTGAGCACTTCGGCGTGGTAGGCTGCGGCAAACGCCAAGATGGTTTGCAGTGTCTGTTTGCGCGGAGTTAGTGTCGTTGGCGTGGCGGCTGGCGAGCCAACTTCGAAAGTGGTAGAATTTTTTGCCATAGGCGTGTCGGTTTTTGGTTTGTTTACTCTTAAAACGACCTTTGAGCGTTTTTATTGCGTGCCGCACCAAATAGTTTTGAACAGCATAACGCATCATCGTTTTTGGCAGTTTGCAAATAAAAGTCTATCTTTGCCAAAACAAGTCGAAGTCGCCTAAAAATGCGGTGCGATGGCGTCTTCTTGCTCAAAATCAAAGACTTAACGCTGGCAGCGCGGCAACTGAATAGCACCGTATTTGTTGCACATCTAACCAGCAATGGTGAATTTTGCGCTTATCGGGCGCACTTTTCGCCACCATCAAATAATTTGACAATAATGAAAGATACAAATTGTCCTTTTGTTCCGAATTTTCTGCTCGGCGTGGCAGGCGGAATACAGTATTTGAAACTGAAAAAAGCCTCGCGCGACCCGCGTAAAACGAGCGAACGCACCCTGCGCCAAATTCTCAACTACGCCAAAGATACCGAGTATGGTCGCGAACACCATTTCGCCGAAATTCTTGCCGCACCAACCGACACCGAACTCTATGCACGCTATCAGAAATGGGTGCGCCTGAACGACTACGAGGATTTGCGCCCGTATGTCGAAAAACATAAAAATGGTACAGAAAGTGTGCTTTTCCCCGGTAAACCAGTGATGTATGCCACCACCAGCGGCACCACCACCGAACCAAAATGGGTGCCGATTACATCGGAGTATTTGAACAACATCTACGGCAAAATGACCAAGGTGTGGCTCTTCAACTTCATCAAAAATCGGCCAAAAGTGTTTACTGGCAAAATTGTGTCGATTGTGGGCAAGGTGAAAGAGGGCGAAGCCCCCGACGGCACTTTTTTCGGCTCGGTGAGCGGCGTTACACAGCGCGACTGCCCCAAATTTGTGAAAAAACTCTACGCCTCGCCTGCATCGGTGTTTGCCATCGAGGACTACACCGCACGCTACTACACCATCATGCGCATGGGCATCGAGCGCAACATCACGCTGGTGGTTACCGCCAATCCATCGACCATTGTCGAGATGCAAAACAATGTGAACGACTTTTTCGACGACTATTGCCACGACATCGAACACGGCACGCTGAAAGCCGAACTCAACATTCCCGACTGGATTCGCGAGGATATTCGCCCCTACCTGAAACCAAACCCCGAACGCGCCGCCGAACTGCGTGCGCTGAAAGCAAAATATGGTCAGGTGCTGCCCAAACACTATTGGCCTAACTTGCAGATTTTGAACACTTGGAAGTGCGGCAACACGCATGTCTATGTCGAAAAATTTGCACACTCGTTCCCCGATGCAATGCTGCACCAAGAGTTCGGCTATTTTGCTTCGGAGTGCCGATTTGGCTTGGTACTCGACGACACAAACAATACCGTGCTTTTCCCGCATTTCCACTACTACGAATTTGTGGCCGAAGAGGAACTCGAAAGCGACGAAAAACATTTTCTCCAACTTTGGGAGTTGGAAAAAGGCAAACGCTACTGCCCGTATGTAACCACTTTTGCGGGACTCTATCGCTACAACATGAACGACCTTGTGGAAGTCGGTGAATTTTTTGGCAATACGCCCACGGTGCACCTTATTCAAAAGGTGAACGGCATTGTAACTATGACGGGCGAAAAACTTGCCGAATCCCAATTTATCAACGCTGTGCATCAGGCCGAAAAGCAGACGGGTTTGACCACAAATTTCTTCATCGGATTTGCCGATTTGGCTGTGTCGGCGTATAAATTCTACTACGAATTTGCCGACCAAAACACCACGCAAGCGCAGGCCGAAGCCTTTACCAAAGTGGTGGACGATACGCTGAAAGAGATCAACATCGAGTATGCGGCCAAGCGCGCCTCGTTCCGCGTGAAAGACCCGATAACATGCCGTTTGGTGGCGCAGTCGTTCGAGAAATTCAAGGCACAATGCATTGCCGAAGGCGCACGCGACGGCCAGTTCAAACTGAATCTGCTGTTGCAGGACGAAAAACGCCACGCCAAGTTCAAACAACTTGTCGTCGAATAACAGTTTTTTTTTGAAAAAGAACATTGCACGCGCTTTTTTGTGCAGAATCTTTGCTTTTATGGCGATAAAAAAGACATACATCGATTCCACGGGGCATTCGTTGCCACGCCCGCGGCTCATCAATTTCATGCTTTTCCTTGTAGGAGGCAGCCAGATGTTGCGTCTGAAATTTTGGAGCCGCCACCCACGCCACGCCGCCGAAAAGACCCTGCGCGACATTCTGACCCTATCGCGCGACACGGTTTATGGGCGTGAACACCATTTCGACATCATTTTGCAGACCACCAACGCCAACGATCTGTTTCATCTCTATCAGCAATATGTGCCTGTAAACAACAGTTTCGAGACGCTGCGGCCGTATGTCGAACGCCACAAACACGGCGAAGAAAATGTGCTTTTCCCCGGCAAACCAGTGATGTACGCCACCACCAGCGGCACTACATCGGAGCCGAAATGGATTCCGATGACGCACAAATATCTGAAAGATGTTTACGGCAAAATGTCGCACATCTGGACTTGGAATTTTGTGAAACACCGCAGTCGCATTTTTGGCGGACACATCTTCCCAATCGTGGGCAAAGAGGTGGAAGGCTACGCACCCGACGGCACACTTTTCGGCTCGGTGAGCGGCGTATTGGTGCGCGATATTCCGTCGATAATCAAAAAACACTATGTTGCGCCCGCCTCGGTGATGTCGATCGAGGACTACGCCGCACGCAACTATACGCTGATGCGCCTTGCATTGCAGCACCGCGATGTAACGCTCTGGGCAACCGCCAACCCATCGACCATATTGGAACTGATGCGCACGGTGGACGAGCATACCGACGAATTGATACGCGACATCGAACTGGGGACATTGAGCCAAGCGTTTGATATTCAGGAAGATATGCGCGACGAACTGCAACGCTACATGCAGCCACGCCCCGAACGCGCCGACGAGTTGCGGCAGATTTTGCACCAATACGGCAAACTCGAACCGAAGCACTATTGGCCGCTGTTGCAATATCTCTCTACATGGAAATGCGGCAACACCAAAGTCTATATGGACAAGTATATGGACGCTTTCGACTGGGAACGCACCTACTATCAGGAGTTGGGCTACATTGCCACCGAATGTCGCTTTGGTTTTTCGCTCGACGACAGCAACGAATCGGTGCTTTTCCCGCATTTTCATTATTACGAATTTGTGGCGGAAGAGGAGTTGGACAGTCCGCACAAACACTTTTTGCAAATCGACGAATTGGAGCAAGGCAAACGCTATTGCGCCTATGTAACTACCTATTCGGGGCTGTTTCGCTACAACATGAACGACCTTGTGGAGGTGGGCGGCAAGTTCCGCAATACACCCACGGTGCACATGGTGTCGAAGGTGAACGGCATTGTGTCGATGACGGGCGAAAAACTCTACGAACCGCAGTTTATTCAGGCGGTACACGAGGCAGAGCGCGAAACGGGCATAAAAACCAAATTTTTTGTCGGTTTTGCCGATGTGAAAGACTCGCGCTACCATTTTTATTACGAATTTGTCGACGAAAATATCACGCAAAAGGCGGCCGACGACTTTACGCAGGTGGTCGATGCGCGGCTGCGTGCCATCAATGTGGAGTACGAGTCGAAGCGCGCTTCGTTTCGGCTGCACGATCCGCAGGCACACATCTTGCTCAACAATGCCTACGCACGCTTCAAAGCGGCTTGCTTGCGCGATGGTTTCCGCGATGGGCAGTTCAAATTCAATCTGCTGATGCAGGACGAAAAACGCCGCAACAAATTCAGTCTGATCGAGCGTTTGGAGACGGGCTACAACCGCTGGGCCGATCGTGTGATGGAGAATGCACACACCATGGACGACCGCATCGACCAACGCCGTGCCGATCGCCAAAAACGCCTCGACGAACGCAAAAAGCGTCGTTCCGAACGCCGCAAACAACGCCGCAATGGAGCCAATTGACGCACTCAACGATAGGGTAAAAGCCGTAGTACTCGACCTCGATGGCACGCTCTACGACAAACGCCGCTTGGCCGCACGGCTGATTGCCTCGCAACTGCTTTTTTTGCCGCTACTCGCCGCCGAGCAGCGCACACGCAAGGCGTTGAAAGGGCAGTTTTTTGGTTCTGAAGCGGATTTTTATACCAATTTTTTTAGAAAAATGGCCAAAAAACGCCTTTTTTCGGTGCGATTGGCACGCTGGTGGTATTTTCGCTGCTATATGCCCGCTATGGTGCGTGTGTTGCGGCGCGCCTACCGCCCGCAAGCGTGGGTGCAACCGTTTATCGAAGCGTGTCGGCAGCGCAAAATCGCTGTGGCGGTCTATTCCGACTATGGTTGCGTGGTCGAAAAACTGCACGCCTTGGGATTCGCTCCGCAACTATTCGATTTTGTGGTTTCTGCGCCTGAATTGGGCGGTTTGAAACCATCGGCACAAGCGGCAGTGCAGGTCGTAGAGCGGCTGCAAGTGGCACCAGCCGACTGCCTTTTTGTCGGCGACCGCAACGACACCGATGGCGCTAGCGCACGCACCGTTGGAGCGCAATTTTTCCTAATCGAAAACGATAAAAACAGCATAAAATGACCAACAAGCGTTACGAAAATTTGCAGACCGAAGCGGGCGTTTACATTCCCAATGTCGGAATCGACTATCCCGAAAACGACCCCTACGAACGCCTCTACAAACCCGTGTACGACCGCGATGTGAAGGTGGACGAACACTATCCCTATCTCGACGATTCGTTCAAATACCGTTTTCTGAACTGGTCGATGTGGATACTGTTGCTCGAAATCGGGCTGCGCATAAAACTGACCATACAGATGGGACTGCGCATCAAAGGGCGCAAAAATCTGAAAAAGTACAAAGAGGTGCTGAAAAATGGCGCAATCACCGTGGCGAACCACATGTATCGGCTCGACTGCCCGTGCGTGTTGCTGGCCGTGCGAGCCAAACACACCACACGCACCCCGATGTTTGCCCCAAATTTCTCGACCAAAGACAACTTTTTTCTGCGTGTAGTTGGCGGCATTCCCATTCCGTCGCACGAGGCGGGTTGGGGCGCACTCAAAAAGTTCAACGCCGCTTTCGACGAGTTCCACCGCCGCGGTTATTGGTTTCACATCTTTCCCGAAGCCACCCGTTGGGACTTCTACAAGCCGCTGCGCCCATTCCGCAAAGGCGCATTCTCTATGGCCTACAAATACCACATGCCGCTAGTGCCGTGCGCCATCACCTACCGCCCACGCACAGGCATCTATCGCCTGTTTGGCAAGCGCGAACAGCCGTTGCTGCAAGTCGAAATAGGCGCACCCATCGTGCCAGACTGCACCCAGCCGCGTGGCGACGAGGTGAACCGTCTCCGCAACGAAACCCACAGCCGCCTGTGTCGCATGGCTGGCATCACCCACAACACATGGGACGCCGTGCCCGACGACGAAAAGTAGTTTGAAAGTGAGGAGTGAGGAATTAGGAGTGAGGAGTGAGGAGTGATGCGGCAAAGCCGCAATTTCAAATTTGAAGATTTGAAAATTTGAAGATTGAGGCGTTGTTGATACCGAAAACTAGAAATCTAGAATTTTTGGCGTATAGGTCAAATTGCGTGGTTTTTTATCATAGTATGCTTCAATGGGTC
>CAVGYO010000117.1:0-5877 GCA_963633255.1 Erysipelotrichaceae bacterium | reverse complement strand
TGAATTTTTGCGATTAGCGAGAGCAGAGTCAAACTCGTTTGAACTATGCCGAGCGGAGCAAAAATCAAATGAAATTAGAATTTTGATTTTTTTTCGACACACTATTATTAACTAATTAAATAACAATTTTACTGAAATGCCTAAACTGAAGACTAATTCCGGTGCCAAAAAGAGGTTCGCCCTTACCGGAACAGGAAAAATCAAACGGAAGCACGCTTTCAAAAGCCACATTCTGACCAAAAAGACACTGAAACAAAAACGCAATTTGACGCACGCCGGGCTGGTTGATGCGGCAAACATCAAAAGCGTTAAAGCCTTGTTGGCCAACCATTAAACAAAAATTTTGAAAGCAAACAAACACAAGTGATTAACCGAATGTTTAGCACCGAAAAGTTTCCGATGGAACGCTAACATTCAAAAAAAACAGAAAATTATGCCAAGATCAGTAAATCATGTCGCTTCGAGAGCGAAACGCAAAAGAATTCTGAAACTCACACGCGGCTACTTCGGCGCACGCCGCAATGTGTGGACCGTAGCCAAAAACACATGGGAAAAAGGTCTGCTCTACGCCTACCGCGACCGCAAAAACAAGAAACGCAACTTCCGCGCTCTGTGGATTCAGCGTATCAATGCGGCGGCACGCTTGGAGGGGCTGTCGTACTCGCAACTGATGGGTGCGCTGCACAAAGCAGGTATCGCCATGAACCGCAAGGTGCTAGCCGACCTCGCCATGAACCACCCCGAAGCATTCCAAGCCATCGTGAAAAAGGCTGCCAAAGCGAAATAACGCTGCAGCGCAACAATAACAAAAGAGGCTGGCCGACAATAGTTGGACAGCCTCTTTGTTTTACACAAAAACCATCTGGCTCTATAAGCAAAAAAAAACGGCTGCTTTCGCAGCCGTTTTTGCATTATTTGTACAGATACCGCTTGATACTGCGTTTCGGAGTTTTCTCGAACTCTTTGGTTACCTGCTCCATCGCCGAGAGGCGGCAGAATACGGGCAGCAAGCGATTTACGCGTTGGCGGGTCTCCTCCAAAAACGCCTCTATCGTCTTGTTGGGCATATCTTTCTGCACCTGCTCCACATCGACATAGGTGAGCGCCGTGAGTTTGCCGTCGCGGTCAACTACCAGCGACTCAACCACATACGGCATATTGTTCAACTTGCCTTCGATCTCTTCGGGGTAGATATTTTGTCCCGAAGGACCGAGAATCATGCTCTTCGAACGGCCGCGAATCGACAGATTGCCTTGCTTGTCCATCACACCAAGGTCGCCCGTGCGCATCCAGCCGTCGGCAGTGAAAATAGCCTTGGTAGCCGTCTCGTTTTTGTAGTAACCGAGCATCACATTGTCGCCACGCACAAGAATTTCGCCCACTTTGCGCTGCGGATTTTCCGAATCGATGCGCACCTCTACCCTATCGACAGGCTTGCCGCACGAACGGTGTTTGAAGTTTTGCCAATGTTCGTAGCAAACCAGCGGGCCACATTCGGTCATGCCGTAACCCACGGTGAATGGGAATTTTATCGCTTTCAGGCAGTTTTCTACCTCGTGGTTCAACGCCGCACCGCCAATAATCAGGTGGCGCAGATTGCCGCCAAAAGCGTTCATCAACTGTTCGTACACCTTTTTGTGCAGAATGCGGTTGATGCCTGGCGTGTACCACAGCACGCGCACCAGCGGTTTGTGAATGACGGGAAAAATTTTCGATTTGAATACCTTTTCGATGACCAACGGCACCACCAACATCATGTAAGGGTGCACATCGGAGAGGGCTTTCATCAGCACCGCAGGCGATGGCGTTTTGTTCAACACCGTAATGTGCGTGCCGCCCGACACTTGGTACATCACCTCGATAGCGAGACCAAACATGTGTGCCATCGGCAACATCGACAGCAGGCGGTCGGCCGAACTGTTAGGAATTTTCTCTTGGCTGAACTGCATATTCGAGTCGATGCTGCGCCAACTGAGCACCACGCCTTTGGGGTCGCCCGTGCTGCCCGATGTGTAGTTTATCAGCATCGGCGTTTCTGGCGCAAAACGCTCATATTTAACGAGTTCTGGCGTCAAGCCATTCGGATATTTGGCTTTGTAGGCCGCCATATAGCCCTCGAACGCCGCCGTAGTCTTTTCGCTGCGCGATTCGAGCAACGACGAATCTTCGATCGACACAATAGCCAGCAAATTCGGCATTTCGGCAGGCGTGAGCGACTTCCACACCACAGGTCCCACCAAAAAGAGTTTCGCATCGCTGTGATTGACGAGTGCTTGAATGCTTTCGGCACTGAAATCGCACAAAATCGAAACCGCCACGCAGCCGTAACTGATTGTGGCTAAGTAGTTTATCGCCCACATCGAACTGTTGCGACCGCAGAGTGCTATCTTGTCGCCTTTTTGCAGACCAAGACTCTCGAACATGGTGTGCAGTTGAGCTATTTTTTCGGCCATTTCGCCGTAGGTAAAAGCCACATCGCTGCCATAATCGTCGAACGCAGGTGCGTTCCAGTTGGTACGAATCGACTTTTCGAAATAATCAAGAAAATGTTTTCTCTCCTGTTCCATAAATTTCTGTTTTTGAATTGTGCGGCAAAGATAAAAGTTTTTTCTCACACCACATATAAAAAAGGGGACAAATCGTACAGAGCCGCGCCCAGCAAAACGATGCAAAATTGACTGCAAAATGCTGTCATTCCGACTGCAAAATGCCATACATTGTACATACAATAGCAGTACATTGTATGTACAAAATTTCATCACAAAACTGTGTGATTTTTGGTCTATTTTGTCCGTCGTGCCGACTTTTTGTTGCGCTCTTTTTTGCCGTTGGTGCTGGTGTTGTTGCTGCCGCGACCGATGGCACCAAGCAATTTCGAAGTCAAATCTTGGATTTGCGCATTGCCTTTTTTGTTGCTGCGTGTTGGCGTAGAAGGCTCGGTTTCGGTCGTGTCGTCGGCAATTTCGAACGGAATGCGACGGTTGCGCACAACGGCGCGCGCATAGACGGTAAATGCGGTAGTAACACTCATACCAAAATTTTTGCAGAGTGCCGCAAATTCGTCTTTCAACTCCTCGTCGAGGCGAATGGTCAATGACGATTGTTTTTTCATGGCTTCGGGGAATTTTTATCAGTTTCTAAACATAAAATAGACAGCGCCAATCATGCAGAGCATCGCCCACAGATAGTCGAGTTTGAGCGACTGATGCATGTAGAAAACAGAGAACAGCACGAACACCGAGAGCGTGATAACCTCCTGAATGATTTTGAGTTGTGGCAGTGTGTAAACGGTGTAGCCGATGCGGTTGGCGGGCACCATTATCAGGTATTCGCACAGGGCGATGCCCCAACTGGCCAGTGCCGCCACCCACCACGCTTTGTCGCCCATGGTGCGCAAGTGGCCGTACCACGCAAAAGTCATAAAACAGTTGGAGCAGACCAACATAACGATTGTAACGATGTAAGGATTCATTTTTTTAGTGTGAAAGTTTATTCATTTGAAGATTTGAAGATTTGAAAATTTGAAGATTACGCGCTATCCAACAATTCAAATTATCAATTATCAATTGTCAATTATCAATTGTCAATTGTCAATTGTCTTGCGACTAAAATGACACGCAAAGTTACAGCGTTTTTTTCGGGGAGAGCAAGCATTTTGGCAAAAAAAAGACGATTCTCGCTCCGAAAGAGGGACGAGAATCGCCAAAAAGTGTGCTACGGAGGCTATTTAGCAAGCCTTGCCGTCGCTGCCGAGTACATTCACAATTTTGTGAATATACATCTTTTTCATCTCTTCACGGGCAGGTTTCAAGTATTGGCGTGGGTCGAAATGGTCGGGATGCTCGGCAAAATGCTTACGAATGGCAGCCGTCATAGCCAAGCGCGAGTCGCTATCGATGTTGATTTTGCAAACCGCACTCTTCGAAGCCTCGCGGAGTTGTTCCTCTGGAATACCAACGGCATCGGGCAGTTGGCCACCGTTTGCATTGATCATATCGACATACTCTTGTGGCACCGACGACGAGCCGTGCAGCACAATCGGGAATCCGGGCAACTTTTTCTCAACTTCGTGCAACACATCGAATGCCAATGGTGGCGGAACGAGCCGGCCTGTTTTCGGGTCGCGTGTGCATTGCTCGGGTTTGAATTTGTATGCGCCGTGCGATGTGCCGATAGAGATGGCCAGCGAGTCGCAACCTGTGCGTGTAGCAAAGTCGATAACCTCTTCGGGTTTGGTATAGTGCGATTCTTCCGAGGCGACCTCGTCTTCGACACCTGCCAAAACACCAAGTTCGGCTTCAACGGTTACATCGTACTGGTGTGCATACTCAACAACTTTTTTGGTCAGCGCAATGTTCTCCTCGTAAGGCAGCGACGAGCCGTCGATCATCACCGACGAGAAGCCCATGTCGATGCACGATTTGCAGAGTTCGAACGAGTCGCCGTGGTCGAGGTGCAGCACAATTTCGGGTTTCTCCCAGCCGAGTTCTTTGGCATAAGCCACAGCACCTTCGGCCATGTAGCGGAGCAGCGTTTGGTTGGCGTAGTTGCGTGCGCCTTTCGACACTTGCAGAATGACGGGCGATTTTGTCTCGGCCGCTGCCATAACGATGGCCTGCAACTGTTCCATGTTGTTGAAATTGAACGCAGGAATGGCATAGCCGCCTTTCACTGCTTTGGCAAACATTTCGCGTGTGTTTACCAATCCTAAATCTTTGTAATTTACCATATAATTGTTTTTTTAGAGTCAAGAATAAGGACTTGGACAGTGTGTTTTTAGTCTTTGTTCTTCGTCTTTGTCTTTTCAGAGTGCAAAAGTACTAATTTTTTCTAATTTAACAATTAGTAACTCAACTTTCGCAAGTAAAATGCTCTATCGTGCGCAAATTGCAATCCGTTAGCGTTTTTTTTGTTCATTTCTTTTGACGACCAAAAGAAACGAACCAATTTTGCGATTTAGCGAGCGCAAATGAAAACTCGTTTTCGATTTGCCGAGCGTGAGCAAAATCAAGCATTAAAGAAAAGTCGCGGCAGGGGCGCGAGCGTTGCCAATGCCGTGTTCGCATTTCGAAACATCTCTGAATTTTTAATTAAATAATTGGAAATTAGATAATTGAATAATTAAAAATCACTTGCGAGAGTTCAGTAATTTAACGATTAGTAATTTTCCTTTTTGATTTCGAAATAGGCTTGTGGGTGTTTGCAGGCGGGGCACTCTTCGGGTGCTTTTTTGCCTACATGTATGTAACCGCAGTTGCGGCACTGCCACACCACTTCGTCGTCTTTGGCAAAGACTTTTGCCACTTCGATATTGGCCACAAATGCGCGGTAGCGTTCTTCGTGTCCCTTTTCGGCCACAGCGATGGCGCGATACATGGCAGCAATTTCGGGGAATCCTTCGGCTTCGGCCACATCGGCAAAGTGCGGATAAGCTTCGGCCCACTCTTCGTGTTCGCCAGCGGCAGCGGCTTGCAGATTGTCGAGTGTGCGCCCGATGACTCCCGCTGGGAAGCAGGCATTCACTTCGACCATGCCGCCTTCGAGGTATTTGAACATGCGTTTGGCGTGTTCCTTCTCTTGGTCGGCCGTTTCGGTAAAGATGGCGGCTATCTGTTCGAAGCCCTCTTTTTTGGCTGCGCTCGCAAAATAGGTGTAGCGCATACGCGCCTGACTTTCGCCAGCAAACGACTGCATCAGGTTCTTTTCGGTTTGAGTTCCTTTGACTGATTTCATAGTTGTAAAGTTTTTAGGTGAGAGAAAAATTCAAAATTCATTTGAAGATTTGAAGATTTGAAGATTTGAAGATTTGAAGATTGTCGGTATCCAAAATCATTTGCACAATAATCAACCAATCAACCGATCAACCAATCAACCAGA
>CAVGYO010000116.1:0-5943 GCA_963633255.1 Erysipelotrichaceae bacterium | reverse complement strand
TTCTAGATTTCTGGTTGATTGGTTGATCGGTTGATTGGTTGATCGGTCGTTGATAAGTTGACAAGTTGAAGCGTTGAATTGAAAAAGCAATTTTCAAATTTTCAAATGAATTTTGTCTATGCTCTATGTTCTATATTCTATGTTCTAAAAAATTCCTCACTCCTAATTCCTCACTCCTAACTCAAAAACCACTCCTCACTCCTAATTCCTAACTACTCACTTTCTCGCTCCTGTATAAAAACAGAAAGGGTCGTCATCACGACGACCTCAATCTTTCTTAACCTTAAATCTAATACCATGAAAAACACAGTGCAAAGGTAGGGCATTTTTTCAATTTAGCAAATATATCGCACAATAAAATTTCATTTTTAACATTTTTTAACATATCGATTTTGTTATTTATCTGATTTTCAGCAAAATAGCAAATTACAGGTTTTTGCGAATTTATGCTATAAAACATATTTGCAAATCGAGCAACAGAAACGGTTGTTCTATTGAACTGTTAAAAGTATGTTTTACGACACGATTTTAATGCGGAAAAGTGCGGCAAAAGGCGAAACGGCACACGAAAATGGTGTTGAGCGGTCAGTCGAGTTTCAAAAATTCGTACGCAACCTTGTCGCTGCAGGTGCCAATCACATAGCGTGGATTGGATTTGTCGTCGCGCATGGTTGGCACAAGGACATATTTTACATCGCGATAGACGACCGTCTCTTGGTTGTGGTCGTGCCCCTGCAGATAGAGGTTCACGCGGTGTTTTTGCATCAAATCGGTGATTTTGAAGGTCTCTTCCAACGCCATTTCGCTGGTCGGAAAGGTGGAATTGTCGTTTTTGAACAGGTTTGTGTGCGTGAAAACGATGCAATGGCGGTAGTCGTTGCGGCGTGTGGCGAGCAGATGGCTTAACCAGTCGAACTGCGTAGTGCCGAGCGTGCCATTGCCCGTGTCGAGGCCGATGAAAAGGTCTTTTTGCGTGGGCGTTTTCACCTCGAACCAATAGGTGGCGGTGTGAAAATAGGTTTTGTAGTCGTCCCACTGGTCGAAATAGAGGTCGTGGTTGCCAAGCGTGGTGAAAATGGTGTCGTTGCGGGCGTGCTTGGTGCTATCGAACTTGAGTGCAGGTGCGAACACATGAAACGCTTTCGGCTCGTTCACGCAATCGCCATCGATAATGCCAAAATAGGCGGTGGAGTCGTTGCGGAGGGCACACACCCATTTGTCGAGATTGTTTGTGGTTTTCTCGACATGCACATCGCTACCGACATAAAAGCGGTAGTTATCGGTAGGAACGACCACAGTTTTGTAGCCATTTTGTTCGTTCCAAGCGAGCGATTGCGACACGCGTTTGTTGGTGGTGTCGCTTGTGGGCGATACAAATCCGACCCAATCGACATTGCAAGCGGTGAGCGCAAGCGCAAGAGCGGTGTATGTCAATCGTTTTACCATGTGTAGATGAATCCAAGGTGAGTATTGATGCCGTAGAAATTGGCGGTAACATGAAAAACGCCCGACGGTTTGCAAGCGACATCGGCAAAAATCCGCCAATGTGCGTCGAAATCGTAGCGACCGAGCAGCGTGAAAATCGGCTGGTTGAAGCGTTCTATCTGAAAATCGTCGAAATTGCTGGCGCGAATGCCGAGGTTCCACACGCAACTATCGGGGCGAGCGTGCGCCTCGATGTTCCAGAGCAGATTGAACGGCTCTGCCACAAACGCCACATTGTCGCCATCGGCACGAAAAGGGGCTTGCCCATAGAGTTTGCCGAAAAAGCCCGCCGACACACGAAAATAGTTCATGGCGTAGCCCACCGAGAGTGCGGCATTGAGTTCGTGCGTGTCGTAGACCGCAAAAGCGCGGTAGAGAAAGCGATTTTCGAGTGCGAGTTGCCCCACTTTGAGCGGAAAATTGACCGTAGCGCGCCCATCGACGGCATAGACATTGGCAGTATTGACCAGCACGCCCGCCGACAAATCGAAATAGCGCGTTATCGGGAAATAGCCGCTCACGGCGAGTGTGCCGTAGTGCCGCCACGCATAGTTGTAGCCGTATTCGACCTCGGTTTTGAGCGAAATGGGCTTTTTGCCGTCGTCGGCCAGCAGCGCCAACGGCAGCACGAGAAGCAACATTGGTACAAAAAGGCGTTTCATTGCGCAAGCATTTTTTATTTGGCGAGCCAAAGTTCGGGATTTTGTATGTCGGTATTTTTGTAGAGCATCAGGTAGAGTTCGGTTTTGTTGTCGTTTTCGGTATCGACAAAAATTTTGCCCAACTTCTGCTTGGTGGTAACCTTATCGCCCTCTTTCACATAGAGTTCGGTGAGGTTCGAATAGACGGTGCGGTAGTTGCCGTGCTTCACGATGACCGAACTATTGCTGCCCGGCACCATGAAACATTTGGTTACCACGCCTTCGAACACGGCACGCGCTGCCGAACCAGCGGGCGTTTGAATGTAGATGCCTTTGTTATTGGTGGTTACATGCGGCAAAATGGGGTGCGGCTGCACGCCAAAATGGCCGCTGATGAAGCCACGCTCGACGGGCAGCGGCAGTTTGCCCTTGTTTCGCTCGAAATTGCCCGCCACCAACTGCTCGTCTTTGCTCATCTGATAGGTGGGTTTGCCCTGTTTTTGAGCCTCTTGGCGGCGGCGCTCCTCCTCTTTTTTGATTTCGGCAGCAATCAGTTTTTGAATTTTTGCGTTCAGTTCGTCGGCGCGTTTTTGCTGTTGTTTCTGCTTGGCTTTCAGTTCTTTCTCTTTTTTCTGAAGGTCGGTCAGCATTTTGTTTTCGCGCTGGCGGTCCGATTCCAGTTTTTTGGCTTCGCGCGCCTTTTGGCTCACTACTCTGCCCTTTTCTTCTACATCGGTTTGTAGCGCAAACTCTTTGGCCGAGAGTTCGTCGGTGAGGCGCACAATTTCGAGTGCTTGCGCCTTGCGGTAGTTGCTCAACTCCTGCAGATAGCGGAAGCGGCGGTAGGCCTGACTAAAATTTTTCGACGACAAAATGAACAGCAGCGGCGAGAAGTGGTTGCGACGCGCGTGCATTTCGCACACCAAACGCGCATAATCGGCTTTTTGGTACGCCAATTTCTGTTCCAATTCGCCTTTTTCGGCGGTCAATGCCACAATGCTGTTTTCCAGTTCGCCAATTTCGCCGTTCAGCGATTTGATGAGTGCGTTGCGCTCGTTGATGCTGCGCTTTATCAGATTCACCTTGTTTTCGCTGCTCTTTTTCGATTGTTGTGTTTCGTCGAGCAGGCGGTTGGTCTGCGCCAAATTTTCGAGGGCTTTTTTCTTTTGTTCTTCCAACTGTTGGCGCGTTTGAGCGGCAGCAGAATTGGTCACCAACGCCAAAATCAGTGCCACGAAAAGCCATTTATGGGTCATTATTTTTGCCATTTTCTACGGAATTATCTTTGAAAATGTTACCTTTTCGTACTGTTCCAACGGCAACGAACGGAACGCCTCCATCGGTTTGTCGAACTCCATTTTTTGCGCCGAACAAGCGAGCGAAAGCGTTTTGCCATCGGCAATTACAGTCATGGAAAAATCGGTGGGAAAACGGACGGCATTTTGCATACGATGCCCTGTGTATGTGCAAGTTACGCGCGCTGGCTCGGTCAGCACTTCGGCTTTTGCCACCACCGCTGGTTCCGCTATCTCGAACCGCTGAATCATGCCCTGCGAAAGATGCGTCAAACGCATTGGTGCGCCATCGGTTTTTTCGACAAAAAAGTCGCTCGGCTCGACGGTCTTATCGAGCAGAAAGATGTGGTTCGACACGATTTTTTGCAGCAACTCGAAACTAAAATCGACGCCCAATTTGTAGCGCAGAAAATCGTACGAATTTTCGGTGTAGCGGCGGTTCCACTTGTCGATAATGCGAAAATCGGTCGGTGTAAATTCGATGCGAAACATTTCGACGCCCAACATAGGCTGAATCGACAGTTGCAGCAGACTATCGGTAAAGAGCCGCGCCATCGCCCGAAAAGTCATCTGGTGCTGTCCGTAGGTCGCCACTACCTCCATTTTCGAGATGTTCATAGTGGCAAAGGTGGGTTGTTGGCGCAGCACTTCGCTCACGGTTTGGGTCGAGAGGTCGTCGAGCGGTTTCTGCACCGTGCGTTTGCTACGGCAGCCCGCCAGCGCAATGGCGCACACCAACAAGAGAAGCAGACTATTTCGTTTCATCGTCGTTAATTTCAATTGGGTTTGGAATGTATTGCCGTTCTACGATTTTTTGGAGCAGAATCGGCGATTCTATGCTCATTATCAACGCTTTGCGCCACTGCTCCACAGCGGCATCGGTTTCGCCCAAGAGTGCCAAAATATCGCCATAATGTTCGTAAAACTCCGCATGCACCATTTGTCCCGACGCTTCGGCCAGTGCCACCGCGCGTTCCTGATAAAATCGCGCCAAACGGTAGTCGCCACGCATAAACAGCACCCATGCGTATGTGTCGAGATAGGTGGCGTTGTCGGGGGCTGATTTCACGGCGGCGCTAGCCAGTTTTTCGGCTTTGGCCAAATTGCGCCCAGTACCCGCCAAAAGGTAGGCGTAGTTGTTTTGCGCCATAGCATTGATTGGGTCCAAACTCAACGCCATTTCATAGTCGGCGATGGCGGGGACATAATATGCGTTTTGGCTCATAAAATCGGCGCGTGCGAGGTAAAAAATCGCTTTGGCGGTGTTGTCCATATCGATGGCTATTGCCTTGTCGATTTCGTCCAAGGCATCGACCGAGCGACCGAGCGCAAAGAGCGTATTCATGCGGTAGTAGTGCCAATAGGGCGATTTTGGAAATTGTTCCAATGCGCTGTCGATCAGAGCCAGCAGATCGTCGATGGAGCAGTCGCACACCTGCAACAAACTCATCCACGCATCTTCGTTCTGCGGATTCAGTGCCAAAATGCGCCGCAAAAGCGGTTCGGTGGCCGCCACATCGCCGCGCGACAAGAGATAATCGACCTGCAACTGCCAAGTCTGTTCGTCGTTGGGATAGAGCGTCGTAAGCAACCCGAAAAGCGTGTCGATTTGAGCGGTATCGTTGTCCTGCGCCAATGCCACAAGGTACGGCCGCATCCAAAACATTCGGTCTTTGAGCGACACGCTCCTGTCGTACAGCGACTTAATCATACATTCGTTGGCTCGAATCGAGTCGCCATGCGTGCCGTAGTACGACGCCAGCGAAACGAGCGTAGTGCCGCTGAGCGAGTCGGTCGCCAAAATCTGCTCATAGCACGCCAACGCTTTTTTCTCTTTGCCCCAATCCAAATAGAGGTCGCCGAGCAGCGTTTTGTAGGCCGTTTCGTATGGAAATCTGTCTATCAGTTTGAAAATCTGTCTTTCTGCCTCGCGATAACGCTCTTGGGCAACCAAAATCGACAATTGGGCGTACGAATTTTCTTCCGAAACGCCGTTCATGCGCTCCAAACGCCGCAGCAGTTCGAGTTGTCGCTTGGGATAATTTGCATAGAGCGTAATCAGAGCGTAGAGATAGCGTTCGCTGTTGGGGTGTTTTTTCAGCAAGTCTTCGTAGATGACCGCCGCCGAGCCGTAGTATTTGTTTTCGAAGCACCATTCGGCCAGCGCCTCTTTGTAGGTAACATTGTCGGGGGCGCGCTCGATGGCTTGGTGCAGATGTTGTTGTGCCAATAGTTTGTCGGTCGAATCGTTGCTCGTCTTGGCAATGCGCCACATTTCGTAGTGCGATTCGGCATCGTCGCAGAGCGCCACGCACTGGGCAAAGCAGTCGAACGCCTCGCCATATTGCCCAGCAAGACGCAGACGCACGCCCTCGGCAAAGCGGTAGGCGCACCGTTGCTCGTCGGTAGAGTCGGTCAGTTGTTCGTCAGCCAACCGCTGCGCAAAAACAGAATCGACATTCTCGACCTGCGCCGCAGCAACTCCACCCCAAAGCAAAGCAGCAAAAAATATGACAAATTTT
>CAVGYO010000115.1:0-5946 GCA_963633255.1 Erysipelotrichaceae bacterium | reverse complement strand
ATCAACCAATCAACCGATCAACCGATCAACCAATCAACCAATCAACCAATCAACCAAATTAACAATAATCTGAAATCCGAAAGTCTATGAAAAATAAAACACGCTATTTTTTGTTGTTGGCTGGCTTTGTGCTGTGTTGTGCGCTGGGCTTTTTGCACGATAGGCTCTACCGTGCTTCGGGCGAGTGGGAGTTGCCTGTGGCGCAGTTTCAGCGGGCGTTGGCGCACAAAGAGCAGTGTGCCGACACTGTTTTGCGGCAGTTGGCGGCAGCAGCCGAGAGTGGCGTTTGGCCCAAAGGCGATTTAGATGGCGAGGAAAATAGCGGCATTGTCTATTTTGTGTTTCGTGGCGACAAGATGGTCTTTTGGAGCGACAACACGGTCGATGTGTCGAATGTGCTGACTCGGGAACTGACGGCTGCTGGCACGCACTATTGCGAGGCGAACAACGCTTGTGGCGTGGTAAAATCGTTTCGTTTTGGCGACAATTCGGTGGTGGCGTTCATTGTGGTGAAATATCGCTATGCCGTTGACGAAAACCCGCTCATCGAAAATCGGTTTGCCACGGGCTTTGCTATGGATAGGCGTGTGCAGGTCGATGTTGGCACGCCCGACGATGCCGACGCGCTCTTTTCGGTCGGTGGCGACTATCTTTTTTCGCTGTCGAGAGGCGAAAATTCGCTCGACAAATTGCCGCTCGAGATTGCGGCTTTGTGTCTTTATGGACTGGCTTATCTGCTGTTTTTGCTGCTTTTTGTCAAGTTGCACTGGCTGTTTGGTGCCGATTTTTGGTCGCTGCGCAACTACCTTGGGGCGGTGTCGCTCTTTGGGCTTACCACCATGATTTGCGTGCATTTTGGAGTGCCGCATCTGCTTTTTGCTACCGACCTTTTTTCGCCGCTTTACTATGCGTCGAATCTGATGCTTTCGTTGGGACATTTGGCCATTTGTAGTGCGCTGTTGTGCGCCATTGCACTGGTGTTTTATGTTCGATTGCCGCTGCCGATACATTGGCACGCTACGGTCAAAGTGCGCTTGAAATTTGCTGTGGCTCAGTTGGTTACGGTGCTTATCGTTTTTGTGGTCGATTATCTGCTGCACGATTTGGTAGGCAATTCGAGTTTCGATTTGGTGTTTGTTAGTTTCGAGCAGGTGTCGATTCATTCGGTGCTGGCGTCGCTGTTGGTATTCACTTGGGTGTTTACGCTGGTGCTGGTGCGCGACAAGTTGATTTTCAGTTTCAGGCGTGCGCTGTCGCTGACCGAGATTTTGCTCTCCGATGTGGCGTTTTGTCTGGTTGTATTCGGCGTGTCGTGCCTGTTTGGTCAAAAGCCGTTCCACTGGGAGATTTTTGGCTATTTGGTTGTTTGTGGCACGGTCGATGTGCTGCGCTATCGTGTGCCTCGCTCGTACCGTTTTTGGCAGGTGCAGTGCCTCACCTTGGTCTGCTGTCTGTTTGTGTTGAGCGATGTGTATATGCACACATTGGCGCAAAAACGGGTGAAATATGCGATGATTGCCGAGAATTTGGCTTCGGGCGCAAAAAGCACTTACGACATTTATACGAAAAAACGATTGGCCGATTTGGAGACGCAACTCGTTGGCGACCAGACACTTGCGCACATTATGGCGATGCGTCCCATACCGATGTCGCAACTATTGGCACATTTGAATCAGACCTCGTTTCGCAACTATTGGAACGATGGCGTGAACTACACGATGAAAGTATTTACCACCGATTTGGAGTCGCCATCGGCGCACCGCTACGACGGGCAGATTGCACACCGCACTTTGCAGCCATACACCGACCACTTCTACATCAACCACATGAAGAGCGATTCGTACCAATTTGTGGGAATTTTCGATTTTGCGGGGAAGCGTGGGCGTGTGAATCGGCTCTTTGTGGTGCTCTATCGTACGGGCGATATGAGCGATAACGACATCTTTTCGCGTCCGCAAACGAATATCAACCTTCTGCTTTCGGCGGCGGTGTACAAGCATGGCGAAAAGTCGTTGAACAGCGGCGTGTTTGTCTATCCCAACCGCCTCGACGAAGTGCCAGTAGGCGAATCAGATGTGATTTATTGGCACCGATTTGTGCATCAAGTGTTCCGTTTTGCCGACGACACCTGCGTGCTGGTTGGCGAGCGTCACCCAGAGTTGGGGCGCGCATTTCTCATCTATTGGACCTACCTGTTTCTCTTCTATTTTCTGCTGGTAACGGTGGCTTTTGCCACGAGCGTGCTGGTCAATCGGCGACTTTCGTTCCAAAACACCTTTGTGGCGCACATTCAGCGAATGTTTGTCATCATGTCGGTGTTGTTCATCACTATGGCGTTTGTTATATCGCTCTTTTTCATCTACACACGCTATCGCAACGACCAAAAACGGCAGATAGAGGAGAAAACGCTCTACATTCAGGCCTATTTACAGCCTTATATTCAGCATGTTGGCATTTCGCCCGAAAATCTTGGCGAGTTGGCATTTTTTCTGCAAGACTTGTCGAAACTCTATCGCACCGACATTCACATTTATAATTCCAACGGTGAACTGATGGCGACCTCGCGTCCCTACTTGTTTACGAGCGGACTTTGCGGCCGACGCGTCAATCCAGCGGTATTTTTTGCGCCAATCGACCAAAGTGTGGTGGTTGAGGAGCGCATCGGGCGGTTCGACTATCTGGCCTCGTACGCCACCACGCACGACGGTAACGGCCAAACCGCTTCGTACATCTGTGTGCCGATGTTTTTCAGTTCGTACAATCTGTGGCGCGACCTGTTTTTCTACTGCGCATTGCTGTTGAACCTCTATTTTGTGGCATTGCTGCTGGCGGCGTTGATTGCCTTGGCGGTTGGGCGGCGTTTGACGCACCCGCTGAAAACGCTCGAACTGAATCTGCGTCAAATCAGGCTCGATGGCGGCAAAGCCAACGAAAAAATATCGTACAACGGATCCGCCTCCGACGAGATTGGTATGCTGGTTACGGAATACAACCACATGGTCGATAAGTTGGCCGAAAGTGCGCAACAGTTGGCAGCGTCGGAGCGCGAGTTGGCGTGGCGCGACATGGCACGGCAGATTGCCCACGAGATAAAAAATCCGCTCACCCCGATGAAACTGACCATACAGCAGTTGCAGCGCACCAAAGCGATGGGCGGCGAGCGTTTCGACGACTATTTTGCGACTGCCTCGCGTACGCTCATCGAGCAGATCGACACGCTATCGTTCATTGCGTCGGAGTTTTCGAACTTTGCGCGTATGCCGATGGCCAACCTCACACGCGTCGATTTGTATGAAAAATTGCGTGCCGAGGTCGAACTGTTTTGTAACAACCACGAAAATGTCGAAATCAGTTATTCGGCGACGATTGACGAGGCGTTTATTTTGGCCGATGCCGAACAGATGACACAGTTGTTCAACAACCTGCTGAAAAACGCCATTCAAGCCATTCCATCGACGCGGCGCGGCAAGATAGATGTGGTGCTGACCGAAGAGAATGGGCGCGCTGTGGTGTCGGTAACCGACAACGGTTGCGGCATTAGCGACGAGGTGGCAGAGCGAATTTTCACGCCAAATTTCACCACCAAGAGCAGCGGCATGGGACTTGGTTTGTGCATTGCCAAAAACATCGTTATAATGTCGCAAGGCGAAATTTCGTTCACCACCAAACAGGACGAAGGCACCACATTTGTTGTCAATTTTCCGCTAATCGACCGCCCTTGACGCGCTGATTGCAGACGGAGAAAATGCCAATTTTCGGGGATTTGCCGTGCGGCTATTTGTCGCGCAGCACATACACGGCGTCCAGATTTCGGCAGAAACCATCGTAATCCAGTCCGTAGCCCAGAAAAAAGCGGTTTGGCACGCTCACGCCCACATATTCGGGCTTGGCATCGGCGTGTAGCAGGGCTTCGGGCTTGAACAAGAACGCTGCCACGGCCACGGAGCGCGCCCCCAAATCGTGCAGTAACTGCTTGAAAGTGTGTATCGTAATGCCCGTATCGACAATATCTTCGATGATGATGATGTCGCGGTCTTTCACCTCCTCTTGCAGCGGAATCGGCATTTTCACTTTTCCTGTGGTCGATGTGCCTTCGTACGATTTCAGGCGCACAAAGGTGATTTCGGAGCGCAAGGCAATTTGTCGGTACAGGTCGGCGGCGTAGGCGTATGCGCCGTTTAGCACGCACACAAACAGCGGCTCGCGCCCCGCATAGTCGGCATTGATGCGCGCGGCTACGGCAGCGGTGGCTTGCGCTATCTGTTTGGGAGTGATGTACTCGTCGAAAATCAGGTCTTTTTCGTGAATGGTTCGCATATTATTGGGTAATTTGTGTGGCTGTTTTTACAAAATCGACGAATAGCGGGTGCGGGTGCAACACAGTCGAAGCGTATTCGGGGTGGAACTGCACACCGATGTACCACCGATGATTTTTCAGGCAAAGAATCTCTACCAATTCCGAATCGGGATTGATGCCCACACACTCCAAACCGTTCTCCTCGAAAGGCGTTTGATAGGTGTGGTTGAACTCGTAGCGATGACGGTGCCGTTCGTTCACTATGCCGTCTGAATCGGCGGCTGCGGCGTATATTGCTGCAACGCGGCTATCGTGTTTCAGGCGACACGGATAAGCGCCAAGACGCATCGAACCGCCCTTGTTTTGGCGTGTTTTCTGCTCCGCCATCATGTCGATGATGTTGTGCGGCGTGTTGGGGTCGAACTCGGTGGAATTGGCATCGCTGTAGCCCAGCACATGGCGGGCAAACTCTATGGCCATGCACTGCATTCCCATGCAAATTCCAAAGCAGGGAATGTTGTTTTCGCGGGCATATTTTAGCGCAGCAAATTTGCCTTCGACACCGCGCGCCCCAAAGCCTGGCGCAACGACAATGCCTTGCTGCCCCGACAACTTTTTCTGCACATTTTTTTCGGTCAGATGGTCGCTCAAAACAGAGGTCAGCACCAATTTGCGGTTGTTGTAGGCGGCGGCGTGTGTCAGTGCCTCGCGAATGGATTTGTAGGCATCTTGCAGTTGCACATATTTCCCCACAATAGCAATGCGCACCTCTTCGGTAGCCCCTTCGAGGCGGTGCAGAAAATCGTTCCAACGCGTCATGTCGGGCGGTGGCAGTTGTTGGGCGTTGTAGCCCGTTTTGTGCAGCACGCTGCGGTCGAGTCCCTCGTGTAGCATATCGAGCGGCACGCGATAAATGCTCTGTGCATCAAGCGATTGCACCACGCAGTCGGCTGCCACATTGCAAAACAGCGCCACCTTGCGTCGCAGTTCGTCGGGAATCGGTCGCTCGGTACGCAGCACCACAATGTCGGGTTGCACGCCCTCTTGCTGCAACTCCTTCACCGAGTGTTGTGTCGGTTTGGTTTTCAACTCTTTGGCGGCGGCCAAGTAGGGCACATAGGTCAGGTGTATGCAACAGCAGTCGTTGCCAAGTTCCCAGCGCATTTGCCGCATTGCTTCGATGTAGGGCAAACTCTCGATGTCGCCGACCGTGCCGCCAATTTCGGTGATTACAAAATCGTAGTTGCCGCTTTCGCCGAGCAGGCGTATTTGGTGTTTTATCTCGTCGGTGATGTGCGGCACTATCTGTACCGTTTTCCCGAGAAAATCGCCGCGTCGCTCTCGCTCGATGGCGGTTTGGTAGATGCGCCCTGTGGTGATATTGTTGGCCTTGTGGGTGCGCACATCGAGAAAACGCTCGTAGTGTCCCAAATCGAGGTCGCCTTCGTGGCCGTCTTCTGTTACATAGCATTCGCCGTGTTCGTAGGGGTTGAGCGTTCCCGAATCGACATTGATGTAGGGGTCGAGTTTTTGGTTGGTTACGCTGAATCCGCGCGCTTTCAGCAGGTTGCCAAGCGATGCCGCAACTATTCCCTTTCCCAACGACGACGCCACGCCGCCCGTTACAAAAATATGTTTTGCCATAGTTT
>CAVGYO010000114.1:0-6036 GCA_963633255.1 Erysipelotrichaceae bacterium | reverse complement strand
CTCTTACGAGATGGCTGCTACATGGTTAATCTAAATCTTGGACGAGGCGGACTGCCTGCCCGTAGCTGCGACCGTAGTAGTCCGTGTACGCTCCACCCGAGTAGAAGCCCAGGCTGTACGCGTAGCTCGAGCCGTAAGGCGTAGCAGACCAATAGAGGCCGCTGATCTGCACATTGCTCACATACGACCCGTTACGATACCCCGAAGCAGGCAAGAATACCGCGCCTGCGGCTTCGAGTTGTTTCCACTGGGCAATGGTGAAGGTTTGGTGTGTTGCGTAGGCTTCTATGCTATAATCTTCTTCAAAACCGCTCTTGAAAGTTATGTCGGCTGGGCCATCCCAACTATCGGGCAGCAGGATAAGGCCATTGGCATACGCTGCTTCACTCAATTTGATACGAGCAACACCTTGCTTTTTATCGGCATCAGTGCGGGTATTGAGCAGATATTTCCACTCATCGTTGGTCAGGGTACGGTAGGTAGTACCGTCGCCGATATTCTGTCCCCAATCCGCAAAGTCGCCCGAGTAGTCGGTGTAGCTTGTTGATGTACTGATACCCCACTTGGCGGTTTCGTTGTTCGCACTCCAACCGAAGAGGTCAATCTTGTCGGCAATGGCATCGCCACTCTTGGAGTAACCGTAAGTTGCGTCAGACTCCACCGAGCCACCGCTCACATTGTCCGTACCGAGCATCTCGTACTGGTTTTCGGCAAACGACCAAGTGTAAGTGCCGCTTTTTACGCCCGAGCATTGCAAGTTGCCTCTCGAGAAACGAACTTTCTTGTCCGCCGAAACAGAGAAAGCACCTGTAAGTACATCGCTGGAGCCAGCGGCGGCTTCGTCCTTTTCACACGCGGCAAACACCGCTGCAGCGCAGCACAAGGCTGCAAAAAATCTGAATTTTTTCATAGTAAATTGAAATTAAAATGTAAATAAAAATTGGTTTCTTTTGGTTGATTGGTTGATTGGTTGATTGGTTGATTGGTTGTTGAAAAGATTATTTCTAATTTCTAGATTTCGCTTCGCGCATTTTCCCTCACACTTCTCCTTACAAGTATTTGTGCAAGTCCACGAGCAGTTATTATTACAAGAGGTGTAGTGTGGCATTGTATTACATTGTCAATAAGTCTTTCACCATATCAACATACTCTCGTGGACACTCGCTATCCACCTTGTTAAGATAGTCAACATATCTTTCTCGGGAATATCTGCTGGCATAATATCTTCTTTGAGATTGAATTTCTTCACACTCAAATCGTATTCATGCACGATAGTCCTATCATTATAGAATACGTAGTCATTATCCCATTGACCTTTTTTCGTAAGTAATGAGCATCTCCATATCTCTTGTCGCATATCTTCTATAGTATCTACACAATGGTAAAAACTACCTACATTGATAGTTTCTACCATTATGGTTCATATCTACTTATTGTAATAATCCAAGAACATACAGATGACGGAGATGTTTTTGATACAATCATCTAAGACCTTTTCTCTATACATAAATTTGTTAGAAAGATGCTCTCTTAGATATTGTTTTGTATCTTCAAGACTTTCTTTTGTTTTATATACAGAAATGGCGATATCATACATCCGATTTCTATCATTAACATTGGTTACACCATCTATATAATTCGGTGTCCTCTCATTGAATATATCTATGGTTTCTGTTACTTCTCGTTCCATAATCTATCAATTTAATATTAAATCAATTAATAAGAGAGAGTACCTGTACAATCGCCATCGCATCCTGAATAACAAGTACGATAACAGGAACCTTTACATCCTCCAGAACAACTATTGGAGCATCCGTACATACAATTACTATTGGGGTTACCAGCCGTGCCACTACCTTCGCAGGTACCAGAACAAGTGCTGTTGCAGTCTCCTTGACAAGTGCTGTTGCAGTTTCCTTGACAAGTTCTTAAACATGAACCAGAACATTCAGAGCAACCCATTGCAGCCGCATGCGCCGGATTCACTGAAGATATATAATTTACTGTTCCACCAATTTGTGCCATTAATGGGTTGGCCAATACCACTGCTCCCACCACAGGCAGCGCGGCTTTGGCTGCCTTCTTGAAGAACTCGCGTCTATTTTGCAGTTCTTCGCTTGAATTTTTGTTAGACATAAAACTTAAGTTTTTTTGCCCGCCAGCCTCCCCAAACAAGCGTTGTTATAAAAAAATCGGTTGAAATATACACACAAAAAAAGCGTGGGAGTCTGTGCCAGTTGCTCGTCCCACGATTCAAGGCCTTCACATTGCCCAAGCAGTAAGTCGAACAACGCAGAAGTCCACGCCCTGCGTTACGCTCCTTGCGGAACGCAACACATCGTAGCCATCTACCGTTGCCTCGTTTCTACTGCTTTTCAAAAGTTGTGAAGTTCTGAATCGTCGAAACAGAGCGCCAAGTAAACGCTTTTATGTATGTCTGTTGCCCACCCATTCGCCCTTGCGGACTCCTGCAAATGGGAAACGCTGCAAATATACGATTATTTTTCTGAATACCAAAACGCAGATTTTGCTACAATGCAAAAAAAATTGTAACTCGTTACAAATCAATTCGTTAGAACTCTATTGGCAGAATTTTGTAGCACAGGTGTTTTGGGCGCACAGAAAAAAATCGTTGAATCGTTGAATCGATTAATCGATTAATTGAAAAATCAATCTTCAAATTTTCAAATCTTCAAATAATTGTCAATTATCAATTATCAATTGTCAATTAAAAAGTCTATGCTCTATCTTCTATGTTCTTAAAATCTTTCTTGCTACTTGCGACTAATTGTCATTGCGGCTTCGCCGCATCACTCCTCACTCCTCACTCCTCACTTATCTTGCTACTTGCTACTCACATCTTGCTACTAACTGTCCCATCAACGACATTGAACAGGTGTTGTTCGCCGCCGATTTGTGCCAATATCTCGTCTAAATGGCTGCTGTTGGTGTCGGTGATGAAAATCTGCCCGAAATCGTCGCTGCCAACTATCTGCACAATGCGTGTTACGCGGTCGGAGTCGAGTTTGTCGAAAATATCGTCGAGTAGCAACAGCGGTTTCACGCCGCAAATCTGCTTCAGGAAGAGGTATTGCGCCAGTTTGAGTGCCACGGTGAAGGTTTTGATTTGCCCTTGCGAGCCAGTGCGTTTCATCGGGTAGTCGCCGAGCGTGAGCGTCAAATCGTCGCGGTGTGCGCCGCGCGAAGTGTAGCCCAAAATGCGGTCGCGATCGCGCACAGCACGCAGTTGCGGCTGCAGGTCGCCTTGTTGCGCATGCGCCTCGAAAGCGATGCCAACCTGTTCGCCATCGGCGGCTATTTGGCCGTAGAATTGTTGAAAAATCGGCACAAAATCGGCCACAAAGGCGGCGCGTTTTTCGTAGATGTAGGCGGCTTCGGTGGCCATTTGCGCCTCGTAGATGTCGAACATGGTTTCGTCGGCAGCGGCTTCGTTTTTGAGCAGCGCATTGCGATTTTGCAGGGCGGCGTTGTAGCGTATCAGCGCATCGAGGTAAGGTTTGTCGTACTGCGCAATGACCGTATCCAAAAAGCGGCGGCGACAGTCGCTGCCCTCGCTCACCAAGTCGGCATCCGACGGCGACACCAGCACCACAGGCACAAACCCAATGTGATCCGACAGCCGCTCGTACTCCTTCTGATTGCGTTTGAAACGCTTTTTGGCGCGGCGTTTCACCGCACACGACACCACCTCGTCGGTGCCGCACCGCTCGAATGTGCCCTGAAGCATAAAAAAGTCGGCATCGTGCTTAATCACCTGAGAATCAATCGGATTGAGATGGCTTTTGCAAAACGACAGATAGTAAACTGCGTCCAAAAGGTTGGTTTTGCCCATGCCGTTGCGCCCCAAAAAACAGTTGATTTTTGGCGAAAATTCCAACTCGCACTCGGCGATGTTGCGATAGTTCAATATGGAAATCCTTTTGAGATACAAAGTGTCTGGTTTTACTCTGCGAATGGCGTATTAAAACATTTTTCTATACCCTATTCGCAACTGATTATCAGCATTTTATCAAATTAAGCAATTTTTTGCAAGCGGTTCACCATTTCGTCGCCCAATTTCGATTTTCGTTCGATGTGGTTCAGCACTTCGCACACAAATGGGTTGCTCTCGAAGCGGCCGCGCACCGACTCGAAATCGGCAGTTTTTTGCTGCTCGTTGCCATCGATGCCGAAGCCCGTTTTGGCATTGAGGTTGAACTCTTTTTTGGCGTCGTTATAGAGCATTTTGTCGAGCGAAACGACCGCCTCTTTCCACGCTTCTATCAGCACAATAAGGTCGTTGGCGGTAACTTTTTCTATCGGTTTTTTCCAGTATTTCAGCAGTTTGTCGTAAGCCCAAGTCCATTCGTAGTCGTAGTAGTTGGCGTGCAGTTGTTCGAACCGCTGCTGTATGTCGTCGAGCGACAGGCGGTCGGCGGCGATGTCGTCCAAGAGGCGCGTTACTTCGTCGTGCGGCACAATCAGTCCCGAAAGGTCGCTCCAGTCGCACAACCCCGATGGTGCTGTGGGGTGCAACCGCTCGCGTACCTGCGCCATCGTGCGGTAGTTGGTGTCGCCCAAACGGCTGATGAGCGAGTTGCCCAAAAATTTGGTGATGGCAATTTTGTAGAGTTTGAGGCCGTTGCGCAGCGACGAATTGCGAATTTTGCAATTTTGATAGGCGTATTCTTCGGTGTTTTCGCCCGAAATGCGTTGCAGCCGCTCGAGCACCTCCACGCCCGCTATCATTTTTTGTATTGTGTAGGGACTCAGCAGGTTGAAATTGATTTGGTCAATTTTGCGGCTGTCCTTGCGTTCGTCGCGTTTGGGCCACTTTTGTGCGTCGCGCACAGTGCCAACGCTGCGCAGATTTACGGCTGGCACAAGATAACTTTCGGTGGCATTTTCTATCAGATACGAGAACGGCAAATCCGATGTATCGCAGTGTTTGGTGTGGCGTCCCATTACCAGTGTGAATGCGCCAATGCGCGCTGGCCAAAGCAGATACGAGTCGCTGGTGGTTTTGGAACCGCGCTCGGCCACGCCTTGATGTATGGGTCCAAGTTTGTACATGTGGTTGCTCTGGTTCGAGCCACTGCCTGCGTTCAAAAACGAGAACATACCCGCAATGAGCAGGCTCGATTTGTGGTGCGACACGGTGTAAGGTCCTGCAAAAATGGCGGTTGCCTCGCCGTGCATGCCTTGACAATTAGCAAAAAAGAGCGAGTCGAGCGCCGAATAGTGCTTGTCCATGATGCAGCCCTGCCCCACAAAACAGCGCGACACCAGTGTCGAATCCATAATCGACGCGCCCGACGAGATGATAAAATCTTTGCATTTCACGCTCGAACCGATTTTCACGGGGGCTTCGATATTGCTGTTGATGCTGCCGTTTTTCAGTTTCGATGCGCCGCCAATCTGGGCATAATCGCCGATGCGCACATTTTTCAACATGCCGCAGTTCACAATGCGCACATTGCAACCAATTTCGCCCATGGCCGATTTTTGCGTTTCGGCATAAGCGTCGATGCGTTTTTGCAGATTGTCGATTACGGCGTGATTGTAGCGATAGAGCGTGAGAATATAGGCCAAATGCGCCGACAATCCGTCGAAAATCGGGATTTCGCGACCGCCTCCTTCGTTCATCACAGGCACACGCACGCCGTTGCCAAACGAGGTTTCGCCATCGACCACAATGACATTGGTATTTTCGATGTAAGTGCCTTCGCCGATGTGGTAGTTGGCGATGTAGTTATGAATTTCGCGCACACACACATCGTTGTCGATAATCACATTGTGTAGCCGCGCCTTGCACAGCCCAGCGTGCGCTGTAAGTCCGCCCGCCAGCACAAATGTCTTTTCGAAACGCCCCAAGCGGATTTGTCCCGAAAACTCGATTTCGGCAATATGTTCCGCCGAAAAGCCTTCGGCCACCTCGATATTGTTCCAATCGTCGGCAGTGCAGCGGTTGCCCTGCAACTGCGCAATTTCGTCCGTAGTTAATTTGCGATACATATTTTTGAGTTTTGTTAAAGC
>CAVGYO010000113.1:0-6041 GCA_963633255.1 Erysipelotrichaceae bacterium | reverse complement strand
AATCTTCAAATTTTCAAATTGCGGCTTTGCCGCATCACTCCTCACTCCTAATTCCTCACTCCTAACTCCTAACTCAAGAACACTCCTCACTTCTCTTGCTACTATTTGCAGGATTGGCAGAAAAGCCGTATCTTTGCAGGTTATGAAGCGTTTCAGGGTAGCGATACTTTTTTGGGTGCTGACGAGCGCGGTGTTTGGCGCAACAAACAGCGTGAAAATTCCGTCGCGCATACGCGTTTGGCACATCGACGAGATGCTGGGCGTGGCCGATACTTGCTCGCTCGACACTTCGGCGGTGAGTTACCAAGATGCCAATCCGGTGAACGCCTACAGCATTGCCAACGATTGGAACGGCAACCTTGGCTCGCCACTGCAATCGAAAATCTATTTCGATCGTACGCAAAAATCGACACTCTTTCTCTCTTCGCCCTACGATGCCTACTTGGTTGGGGTCGAAGATATACAGTTTTTCAACACAACGACCCCATTTGCAAAGTTGGAGTACCGCTCGTCGCTGCCCACATTCTATCAGCAAGACCATTTCAAATCGTTTTTCACGATGAACGCCAATTCGCGCCTCAATTTTGGCGGTTTGGTCGATCTCATCTATGGGCGCGGACAGTATGCCAACCAAGCCACACGCATGGTGAACGGCGGTTTGTGGGGCAGTTACAATGGGCGGCGTTACTCGGCGCAAGGCGTGATGATGTTCAACAATTTCCGCAACCACGAGAGCGGCGGCATTACCGACCGCGACTACATTTTGCACCCCGACGAGGCGTTGAACATCGAAGCCAACAACATTCCGACCAACCTAAACGCTATTGTGGGCTATGTCGATAACCTTTTCTACTACAACCACAAAGTCGGCTTTGGCTACGAAAAAGAGCGTCAAGTTACCGAAGATTCGGTCGCTTACGACTACATTCCCATCATTTCGATAGCGCACTCCATCAAATTCGAGGATTTTCGCCGCCGCTATGTCGAAATCGATTCGGTAACGAGCGGTTACTACGACTACAACTATTACAGTGGCGAAAATACGCTCGACTCGACGCGCGCTTGGTCGCTGAAAAATACGCTGGGCGTAACGCTCGAGGAGAAGTTCAACCGCATAATGCGCTTCGGGCTGACGGGCTTTGTGGAGTACGATTTGCGCCGTTATCGCCAGTTCGAAAACGATTCGGCACTGATAGCCAAACGCACCGAACACCATCTGCGTGTGGGAGCGCAGATTTTCAAACGCGAGGGCGAAAAATTTACCTTCGATGCCACGGGCGATGTCTATCTGCTGGGGCCGAACATGGGCGATTTTTCGATTCACGGCGGTGTGGGCAGCATATTCCCGATTACCGCAAAAGATACGATGCTGATTTCGGCGCGTGGCGGTTTTTACAGCGAATCGTGCGAATTTCTGACCGATCACTATCTGTCGAACCATTTTCAGTGGGAGAAAAATTTCGACCGCTACATGCGTTTCAATGTCAAAGGGCGCATCGCCTTTCCCACGCGCGACATCTCGCTTGGCGTGCAGTTCGAAAACATCACGAAAATGATCTATTTCGACGAAAATGCGCTGCCCGCCCAACACGACGGCAATGTGCAGGTGATAGCCGCCGATATTACGGCCAATTTGCGTGCGTGGCGGTTTCATCTCGACAACCAAGCGGTGTACCAATACACGAGCAATCGCCGCCTGTTGCCGCTGCCCGATTTTGCGCTGTTCTCGAATTTTTACTACCTCGACCACTTTTTCAATCGCGTGCTGACTTTCCAACTTGGCGTGAGCGTACGCTACCACACGGCCTACTACAGCAACGACTATATGCCAGCCACAGGCGTATTTTTCTTGCAACACGACTACGAGGTGGGCAACTATCCCGAGATGAATGTTTATCTGAACTGCTGCATCAAGCGCGTGCGTTTTTATGCGCAGTATGCCAACTGGAACGCCACGCTCTTTGGCGGCCGCAACTATTTCTCGATGCCCTATTATCCGCTCAATCCAGCAACATTCCAGTTTGGCGTATCGTGGACTTTTTATGATTGAGTTAGCAGTTTTTTTAGTGCAAAAGTAGGGGCGCGACATGCCACGCCCGAAACCAATAATCGCTTCAATACTTCAACAGTTCAACAATTCAACAATAGAAACACTAATGCGCAAACGGTTCAAAATTCTGATAGCGATGGGCGTTGTGCTGCTGGTTTTGGCGGCAGTGGCGTATTGGCGCGTGCAGCCACGCACTTTCGACGATGTGCGCAAGGAGAACCTTTTGCGCGTGGCGACCGAATATAGTGCGCAGGGATTTGTGGTGAACGGCAACGACACCAGCGGTTTTCAGTACGAACTGCTCAAAGCCTTTGCCGACACACTTGGCGTGGGCGTGCAATTTGTGGTCGAACCCGATTTGAACAAAAATATCGAAGGGCTAAATTCTGGGGCTTACGACCTGATAATGAAACTGTTACCGATAACGACCGAACTGAAAGACAAAGTGTCGTTTTCGTTGCCGATGGCGAAAAACAACCTTGTGTTGGTGCAGCGTAAACCGACCAAAACCGACCCGCAAACGCTGGTGCGCGATGTGGCGGCGTTGGACGGCAAAACCATCTATCTGCCTTCTGGTTCGCCCGATGCGCTCGTTTTGCGCCACATCGAGGAGGAACTTGGCATCACTTTTCGCCTCGAATATCTGCCCGACATCGATACGGAACATCTGCTGGCGATGGTGGCGCGCGGGAAAATAAGGTTCGTGGCGGCCGACCTTTCGGCGGCGCGTGCCGTGAAACGCTTCTATCCGCAACTCGATAGCGACACACAACTCGGTTTCGACCAGTGGCGCGCGTGGGCGTTCCCCGCGAAAGAGCAGGAGTTGCGCAACCGCTTCGATAGTTGGTTTGTTGCGTTCAAAGCAACCGACGCCTACGACCGATTGCTCCGAAAATATCACAACTAAATTCGACGATGGGAAAAGATGGACGGACTCTGTTGCGCGTGGCCGATGCGATGCCGTTGCTGCAGTTTTTGTTGGCCAAAATGGGCATGAGCCGCACTTCGGTCAAGGCGTTGCTGGCGCACAAGCAGGTGCTGGTGAACGATCGCCCCGAAACGCAATTCGACAAGCCGCTGACCGCTGGCGATGTGGTAACGGTGCTGCGCAATGCACCACAAACAACGGCTTTTTCGCACCCGCAACTCCGCTTGGTTTACGAGGACGACTATCTGATCGTGGTCGATAAACGCGAGGGGCTGCTCACGGTGGCTACTGCGCCCGAGTCGCGCGAAACGACGGTCTTTTCGATTCTCAAAAATTGGGTCAAAAAGAGCAATCCACGCAATGGTGTTTTTGTGGTGCATCGGCTCGACCGCGAAACTTCGGGGCTGCTGGTTTTTGCCAAAAGCCGTGATTTACAAGAGTTTATGCGCGAAAATTGGCGCACTATCGTGTCGAATCGAGCCTATGTGGCTCTGGTCGAAGGCGATGCGCAGCCCGAACGCGATACCATTGTGTCGTGGCTTACCGAAAATCCGAAAACCACGCGCGTTTTTTCGTCGTTTCGCGACAATGGCGGCAAAAAATCGATTACACACTACCAAAAAATCGGCGGAAATGGTCGCCTTTCGTTGGTCGAACTGCATCTCGAAACGGGGCGCACCAACCAAATTCGTGTGCAGATGGCCGCCATTGGCCACCCCGTGGTTGGCGACCGCAAATATGGCAATGGCGCATCGCCCGTTATCGATAGGCTGGCACTGCACGCCTGCACGCTCGAGTTCGAACACCCTGCCACACATCAGCCAATGCGTTTCAAATCGCCCGTGCCAAAAAGTTTTCAGTCGGCACTGAAAAGCAATGAAAGGCGTGCAAGTCGCTGATGATTAACGAGTTACAGACAAAATAAAGCACCGCCAATTTCTGACGGTGCTTTGCGTTTTTGTGCGTCAGTGGGCGATTATTGGTACAGAATAACGGCTTCCGATGCGCCGATTTTTATTGTGCCAGAGCAGCGTCCAAGGCCGTTTTCGTCGATTTTGCCATCGCGGCAGACGGCCGTCCACGAACCGACAGGCAGTTTGTAGGTCGTTGGTTTGCGGTTGCCGTTGAAAATAACGAGAATCGTTCCCCAAGCGTCGCCGTTGGCGTGGTTGTTGAGCGTGTAAGCCACCACATTTTTGCCCGTTTTTTCATCGAAAGCGAGATGTTTTGCCACCTGTTCGGCCGTTGTCATGCGGAACGCTGGGTGTGCGGCACGCAGCGCAATCAAGCGTTTGTAGTAGTCGAACAAATTGCGGTATTTCGCCTTACGACTCCAGTCGATGGCATTGATGCTGTCGGGCGATTGGTAACTGTTGTGTACGCCTTTTTTGTCGCGGAAAACCTCTTCGCCAGCGTAGATAAACGGCACGCCTTGCGAAGTCAGCACAATGGTTTGCGCCAATTTGTCCATTTTCAGCAGTTCGCGTTCCGAAATGTTTTGGATGGTGGCTTTCAGTTTGTCCTTCAGGCAGGGGTCGTCGTGGCACGACACATAGTTGATTACCTGCGCTGGCGTGGTGGCGTAGGCGGTGTTGGTATGCACCACTTTGTTCACATCGATTTGCGGGTGCGCTGTTGCGCCCACAATGCCAAATTTGATGCTCTCTTCGTAGCCGTTGCCCACGAGAAAGCCGCCGTTGTTGCCGTCCATCCAGTTGCCGCGCATGGCGTCGCGAATGTCGTCGCTGAAGACGGCTGTGGGGTAGAATTGCGGCGCATTTTGTTTGAGGGCGCGCACATTTTCGTCTAGTGGCGAACCGCTAGCCGCCCAGCCTTCGCCGTGCATGCTGATGCTTGGGTCAATCTGGTCGAGTGCGGTGCGTATGGCGTTCATCGTTTCGATGTCGTGAATGCCCATCAGGTCGAAACGGAAGCCATCGATGTGGTATTCCGTTGCCCAGTATTTGGTCGATTCTACCATGAAATGGCGCATCATGGGGCGTTCCGATGCCGTTTCGTTGCCGCAGCCCGAGGCGTTCGACCATGTGCTATCGGCGTTCATGCGGTAAAAATAGCCAGGAACCAGCAGGTTGAGGTGCGAATTTTCGCCGACAAATGTGTGATTGTAAACCACATCCATGATGACGCGAATGCCGTTGGCGTGCAGTGTTTGAATCATCTGTTTCATCTCGCGAATGCGTGTCGCAGGGTCGTAAGGATTGGTGCTGTAGCCGCCTTCAGGCACATTGTAGTTTTCGGGGTCGTAGCCCCAGTTGTAGCGGTTCGAGTCGAGTTGCGTCTCGTCGATCGAGGCGTAGTCGTACGACGGCAAAATCTGTACATGCGTAATGCCCAACTCTTTCAGGTGGTCGAGCCCAGTTTTTTCGCCTTGTGGCGATTGGATGCCGCTTTCGGTCAATGCCAAAAATTTTCCGGGAAAATGGCTGCCCGAGGTCGAATCTATCGAAAAATCGCGCATGTGAACTTCGTAAATAACCGCATCGGTAAAGTGTTTCATCGCAGGGCGCGCATCGCTCTCCCAGCCGTCGGGATTGGTCGTTGCCAAATCGATTATTGCGCCACGATGGCCGTTTACGCCCACGGCTTTCGCCCAAATGCCAGGCGTTTCGTCGTACCAGCGACCATTTTGTTTGACTTGAAATGTGTAGAATTTTCCCACCAAATTTTGTTGCACATTGTACCGCCACGAGCCTTGTTCGGAGCGGCGCATATCGTAGGTCGAGAGTGGCTCGCCGCCTTGCGCATCGGCGTAGATGTGCAGTCTAACAGCCTCGGCTGCTGGCGACCAAGTGCGGAAACTCGTGCGCGACGGCGTGTAGATTGCTCCCAAATCGTCGCCTTCGTAAACAGGGTATTCGTCCATTGATGCGTATTTTGGTTGAAAATTGCAACTGACTAAAAACAAGGCAGTTAGCGTCGAAAAAAAGAGTTTGTGTTTCATAATTAGTATGAAGGTTTTGTTGAATCGTTGAACTGATTATTATTTCTAATTTCAAATTTCATTTGATTTTTGCTCCGCTCGGCATAGTTCAAACAAGTTTG
>CAVGYO010000112.1:0-6083 GCA_963633255.1 Erysipelotrichaceae bacterium | reverse complement strand
CGAGCCGAATCTGCGCACTCGCTGCATATTCGATGGTCGCCACATTATCGCCCGATGGTGTCAGCGTAACTTCTTTCTCTTTGACAGCGGCCGACGCATTTTTCCAAGTCAGATTGCTCGGTTCTTTAGAATTGACATAAACAACGACCTGCTTGAAATAGAGGCCTTCGCCAGCCGAAATAGAACCAGACTTGTCAGCATAAATGCGCAACGGGTTCGACATGTATGTGTGTTTGTCGTTCATCGTAAAGGTCGAAGTACCCGCAGTCCAAACTGTTTTGCCAGTTGTTTCGGTAGTAATTTGGTTTGTGTTCGAAAAATCGAATCTAACGATTGTCGGCGCAGCCCACGCCTGCCCTATACCGCAGAACATCAAAAAGGCCGCCAGCCAAAGTTTTAGTTGTTTTCTCATAATTTATTGTTTTTAATTGTTGATTTTTGTTGAATTGGTTGAATTGTTGAACTGTTGAACTGTTGAACTGTTGAAGCGATTTCTGGTTGATTGGTTGATTGGTTGATCGGTTGATTATTGTGCAAATAATTTTGGACACCACAATCTTCAAATTTTCAAATTTTCAAATTTTCAAATCTTCAAATAATTGTCAATTGTCAATTATCAATTATCAATTGTCTGCCGCATCACTCCTCACTCCTAATTCCTAACTCCTAATTTTCTTGCTACTTACTACTAACTGCAATTTTCTGCACTGTTGTACCAATTTTTACGATATAAACGCCATTCAGTTGGCCGTTTTGTGCGGTTACATCGATGCCTGTGAGGGTGAAAATGCGGTAATCGCCAGCCGCCACAATGCGACCATTTTCGGCGTAAATAGGCGTCAGTTCTGTTTTGCCAAGAGCCGTTTCGCACGAAACGACGGTTGCTTCGCTCTCCACTTTGATGCTGGGATCGTGTTTTGCAGCGATGGTTATCGTGGCTTTGCCCGGCGCAATGGCGTGAACCGTAGCGCAAATCGACTGCGTGAGGGTTGTAACATCGCCATAGACTTTTGCCACCGCCTCGTCGCTCGACGACCACAGAAAATCATCTTTGGTTACGGTCATCACATCGGGTTCGATAGTAACATAAATTTGGAAACGCTCGCCCTTGCCATCGACGGATCCGCCACAATCTTTCAGCGTAAATTTTTGGTCGGTTTCGGGATATTTGAACGAGATTTTTTCGATTTGGCACGGCAAAATGGTTACATGGCAGGTATCGGACTTGCCGCCATCGACGCTGGTCAAAATTACATCGGCAGTGCCAGCGGTCACAGGTTTCAGTTTGCCATTGTCCACGGTTACAACGGTGATGTCGGTGCTTTGCCAAGTTACATCGCTCACAGGCGCGTTGCTTGGTTCAACAGCGGCAGTAAGCACAATCGTTTCGTCGCTGCATTCGTACATTTCGGCAGCGTTGAGTGCATATTTGCCTTTTTCGTCCATAATGGTTACGCTCGCCACATGGCAGTCGGCTACGGTTATGGTGCAGGTGGCAGTCAGCGTGTTATCGACACGACTGGTGCAGACAATTTTGGCTTCGCCTACAGCCACAGGCCGCACAATGCCGTCGCGCACGGTGGCAATTTCGGGGTTGAGCGATTTCCACAGCACGCGTGTGTCGGTTACCGTGGCTGGCAACAGCGTCGGTTGTAAAATCACAGAGTCGGTGCACAGATCCATTGTGCGTGTGTCGGGCAGCGTGAGCGACGTGGGCAACACTTCGGACTGCTGCACACCACGGCGGCAGAGAAATACTTTGTTCTGGCTCGATGTGTAGGTGGTAAAGCGCGAATCGGCGCTGTTGTACTGTATGCTGCCATAACTCTCGCGAGTGCTGGCTATGGTGTGTCCGTCGTAACTTGCGCCCAGCGTGATGTTCCAAGTAAGCACACCGCTATTTAGGCTCATTTTGCCTTTTCCCTTGCAGCCGAGCGTGTCGCCATATTGGTCGATCATGTGCCACGCAGCGTCCTTTTGTTTCATCTCGAAAAAGAGCAACGCAGGATAGTCGAAGGTGTTATTTTCGGGGAAATAGACTGCGTCGTAACTGCCCACAGTGGTTGTGCCGAGATACGGATTGGTCAGCGTGGTATCCACTTCGCACGCACCCATACGACTGCCATTCACCAAAATGCAGATGTCGCCATCGGCCAGCACATCGATTTTGTCGAGTTGCGTAAATTTGTAGGGCAGCGGTTTTTCGGTTTCGATGCCAGCGGCAGGCGTGTAGTAGATGGTCAGGCGGTCGAGATAGACCGATTTGCCAGCCGTTTTACCGCCCGTTACGGTGATGGTAACATATTCATCGTCGGTGATTTTGCGTTTTTTCGCCATCTCTTTGGTGATGTCCACCGAAATTTGGTTGCTGAAACGCACCCATGCGCCGTACCAATCGGGGCTATTGAAATCTTTTATGCCCGAATCGTAGAGCGTTGCCGTTGATTTGCCGTCGGCGTAGCCATAGAGTTCGACTTTGGCTTGCACTTTGCCATCTTCTTTGTTCGAGCGCATGGCAAATGTTACGCTATCGATGGTGCAGCCCTCCCAGCCGTACAGGTCGAGTGTTGCCTCGTTGTTGCCGGGAATCTGGTTGTAGGTGTTACCCGATGTTGCGCCAAATTTGCTATAAAAATCGACATGCGAAAAAGCGGGTTTCTCGCCGTAGGTTTTCAGAGTGAAAGTGCCGCGGTCGGAATCGAAGTTCTTTATTTCGACCACTAACTCTTTGGCTGACAGCGCATTGACCATCAGCAAGAGTGCCGCAGCGGCAAAAATTTTTGGGAAAAATGTTCTATTCATTCGGTTTGATTTAAGGTATCTTAAAAAGTTTTCAAAGTTACTAATTATTTTTGACAGCACAAACAAAAAAGTCCCCCATTTTTTCGGGAGACTCTTTTGTTATAAACGAGTGTCTTACGCTTTCTCCTCGATAGCAACGCCTTTCTTGCGATTTTTGAGGCGTGTCAGTTCGTAGGTGATTGGCGTGGCAACAAACAGCGTGGAGTAAACGCCTTCGACTACGCCCAGCATAATGGCAAATACAAATCCGCGAATGGTTTCACCGCCAAAGATGAATATGGCCACCAACACCACAAATGTACTCAACGAGGTGCTGAAAGTACGGCTCAATGTGGAGTTGAGCGAATCGTTGATGGTGCGTCCAAATGGGCGTTTCGGATACAAGCCCACATTCTCGCGCACACGGTCGAATACCACCACGGTGTCGTTGATGGAGTAACCGATAACCGTCAGAATGGCGGCGATGAACGACTGGTCGATTTCGAGCGAGAACGGCATGAACATGTGGCAGAGCGAATATACGCCCAAGATGAAGAGTGCGTCGTGCATCAAGCCGACCACCGCACCAACCGAGAAGGTCCAGTTGCGGAAACGCAGCAAAATGTAGAGTCCGATGCCAAGCAGTGCAAAGACAACCGCCCAAATGGCCGCCGTTTTGATGTCGTCGGCAATCGACGGACCCACTTTTTGCGAACTCTGTATGCCGTAGTTATCGACATGGCTGTTTTCGGCCGAGGCGGCATAAACGCCGTTTTCAACCGTGTAACGCTGCACGAACATCTCTTTGGTTACCTGTTCGTTGAGGTAAGGTTTCAAGTTTTCGTAGAGCATCGATTCGATAACATTGTCGATAGAATCGCTGTTGTCGCCAACGGCATAGTTGGTCGAAATGCGCACTTGGTTTTCGCTACCCATGGTGATGATGCTCAACTGCGAGCCTTCGAACACTGGTTCGAGCGTTTCGCGCAACTCTTCGGCATCGACTGTCTGCTCGAAGCGCACCACATAGTTGCGACCGCCCGAAAAGTCGATACCCTGTTTCAGACCGTTGGTTGCAAGCGAAACGATAGCCACAATCATCATCACACCCGAAATGATGTAACCGATTTTACGCGCTTTCACAAAGTCGAAATGCGTGTTTTGGAACCAGTTGCGTGTGAAACTTGTGGTAAATTCCAAATGACGCTCTTTGTCGCTCTTGGCCAAGCGCTCGTAAACCAAGCGTGTGAGGAACACCGCCGTGAATACCGAAGTGATGATACCGATAATCAGCGTGGTGGCAAAGCCTTTGATTGGACCTGTGCCAAAATAGGCCAAGATGATACCTGTAAGAATGGTGGTAACATTGGCGTCGATAATGGCCGAAAGGGCGTTGCTATAACCATCGGCGATGGCTTTTTTCAGATTTTTGCCCGAACGCAACTCCTCGCGCACGCGTTCGTAAATCAGCACATTCGCATCGACCGCCATACCCATTGTCAGCACAATACCTGCAATGCCCGGCAAGGTCAGCACGGCTTGGAACGAGGCCAAGATACCGAACAAGAAGAAGATATTGCAGAGCAATGCGCCGTCGGCAATAAGTCCAGGAATCAATCCGTAGTAGAAAATCATGTAGAGCAGCACCAAGCAGAAGGCGATGACGAACGAAATCAAACCGTCGTGAATGGCGGCCTGTCCGAGCGATGGACCAACCACATCTTCTTGCACGATGCGTGCTGGGGCGGGCATTTTACCCGATTTCAGAATGTTGGCCAAGTCTTTGGCTTCGTCCTGCGTGAAGCGTCCCGAAATTTGCGAATTGCCGCCAGTGATTTCGGTGTTTACCGTTGGGAACGAATAGACATAGCCGTCGAGTACGATAGCGATAGACTTGCCGATGTTGTCTTTGGTGAGGCGCGCCCATGTTTTTGCGCCTTCGGCGTTCATCTTCATGTTTACCACCGAGCCGTTGGTAAATTGGTCGAAATCGGTGCTAGCATCGGTTATCACATCGCCTTCGAGTGGCGCACGACCGTCGAGGTTCGGTGCGTAGATGGCTATCAGTTGGAATGCGAGTTGTTTCGCCTTTTCGTCGACAGGTTTCACAGTCCATTTCAGGCGCAATTCGCGTGGCAAAATGTCGCGCACCTGTTTGGTGGCGAGCATGGCGTTCACCTTGGCGGTGTCGGCGGCAAGCACCGTACCAACCACAGGACCGTAGTTATTTTCGGTGTGCAGCAGCGCAAAAAGCGGGTTGTTGCGCACAAACTCTTCGTAGCGTGCGTCGTCGTTTTCGACATTTTCGGCGGTTTCGGCGTTACCTTTCAGCGAAGCAGCCAAATCGTCGATATTTGCGGTATCGGCAGCGGTTTCTGTTTTGACTTTTTCAGGTGCGGCTTCCGTTTTTTGGGCTTGCGTGCCGTTGATGTCGCGAATAATTTCGTTGGCTTGCACAAACAGCGGCATCAGCTCCGAAGCGTTGTAGGTTGTCCAGAACTCCAGATTGGCCGAGCCTTGCAGCAGTTTACGCACGCGCGCTGGCTCTTTGATGCCTGGCAATTCGATAAGAATGCGGCCTTGTGCATCGAGGCGTTGGATATTTGGTTGCACCACGCCAAAGCGGTCGATACGCGAGCGCAACACATTGAACGAGTTGTCGATGGCGCTGCTCACCTCTTCGTTCAGCACTTTCATCACTTCGTCGTTGGTCGAACTCAGTTGCACGCGTTCGCGCAGTTCGTAGGTGCTGAAAATGGTCGAAAGGCGTGCGTTCGGGTCAATTTTTTCAAATTCTTCTCTGAAAGCGGCCAGAAAATCGGCTCCCGACTTGGCGGTACGCGCTTGTGCATTGGCGAGTGCCTGTGTAAATTCGGGCGTTTGGTTGTGTCCCGAAAGGGCACGCAGAATGTCGGGTACAGAAACTTCGAGAATGACATTCATGCCGCCCTTCAAGTCAAGACCGAGGGCAATCTCCTTTTCGCGGCACTCTTTGAGCGTATAGCCGAGCCACACCTCTTCGCCAGCAACACTGTCGAGATATTCGTAATACTTCTGATTGTCGCCCTGCGCAGCGGTCTTCGCTTTACTATCCCAACGCGAAGTTACGAAACTAAACGACAGGTAAAAGCAGCAGACAAGTGCCAGTGCGATAGCGAATAATCTCACAAATCCTTTGTTTTGCATAACTGTTTGTTTGTTTATTTTTACAATTAACGATATAAATGCACTATTAGCGTGCAAAGTTACGCTATTTTTTTGGCATAATGCACAAGTTTTGCATATTTTTCACCGATTTTATC
>CAVGYO010000111.1:0-6113 GCA_963633255.1 Erysipelotrichaceae bacterium | reverse complement strand
CTCACTTCTCACTTCTCACTAATTATGCTTTACCTCGTTCCTACACCCGTCGGCAATATGGAAGACATCACGCTGCGTGCGCTGCGCCTGTTGCGCGAGGCCGACCTTGTGCTGGCCGAAGACACGCGCACCACATCTGTTTTGCTGCACCACTACGACATACACACGCCGCTCGAGTCGCACCACAAGTTCAACGAGCACCAAAAGGTCGAGAGCGTTGTGCGCCGCCTTGCTGCTGGCGAAACCATTGCGCTCGTGTCCGATGCTGGCACGCCCGCCATTTCCGACCCTGGATTTCTGCTGGTGCGCGCCTGCGTGGCGGCTGGAATCGAGGTGGAGTGCCTGCCCGGTGCCACCGCCTTTGTGCCTGCGCTGGTCAATTCGGGGTTGCCGTGCGACCGCTTCTGCTTCGAGGGCTTTCTGCCGCAGAAAAAAGGCCGCCAAACACGCCTCGCTGCTTTGGTCGACGAAGAACGCACCATGATTTTCTACGAATCGCCGTTCCGTGTGCTGAAAACACTGCAACAACTCGCCGAACTGCTGGGCGCAGACCGTCAAGCCGCCGTCTCGCGCGAGATTTCCAAAAAATTCGAGGAGACCCAGCGCGGCACACTCGCCGAACTGGTTGCCCACTTCACCGAACACGCCCCCAAAGGCGAATTTGTCATCGTTGTCGCTGGTCGATAAAAGTCGCGCGTTCATCGACCGAAAACCATGCTTTCAAATTGAAAGCAAAATCGCAAACTTGCTTTCGGTTTTAACAAAATTTTACACATTTTGTTGCTGTTTTGAAACTAATTTTTGCTAAAATCTCCCCTTTTTTACGCGAAAAATAGTGCAAAATTCCCCCTTTTGCCATTCCGAGTTTTGCTAAAAATATGTTGTGCAGCATATAATTTTGCCCGCCAAGAGTGCAAGGATCGAAAAAATTATGGCCAACGCCAAAAACTGGCAAAAAACATTCTAACAATCTGAAAATGAATTGCTTATAAAATTGCGCGTTTATCGAAAAACAATATCATTTTTTTGAAAAACGAATTTTCGACAGAAAACGCTTTTGGCAAAAATTGCTTTTTTTGGCAAAAACTTGTGTATGTGGGCAAAAGTTTGTAACTTTGTCAGAAATAGGCGTATGCTCCTGTGGCAACGCTTTCGGATTGTAACTAAACGATTCAAATACACACTTAATTATTAACAATTTCAAACAAAACGAGATGAAAAGGTTTACACTATTACTCACCGCATTTTTGACATTTGGCGCGGGGCTTGCCTTGGCCGATGTGAAAGGTACGGTAGTGTCGGGAGAGGGCGACGAGCCAGTGATAGGCGCATCTATTGTGGTGAAAGGCACCAGCAACGGCACCATCACCGATGTCGACGGTTCGTTCGAATTGCCAGTATCGGCTGGCGATGTGCTGGTTATCTCCTACATTGGCATGAAAACGCAAGAAGTTCCCGCCAAAAACGGCATGACAGTCCGCTTAGAAGAAGATGCCACCATGATCGACGAAGTTATCTCCGTCGCCTACGGCACCTCCACAAAGAAGGCCTTTACGGGTGCAGCACAGTCGAAGCGCGGCGAAGATATAGCCAAAATGCAGGTTTCTGATGTTTCGAAATCGCTCGATGGCGCAATGGCTGGCGTGCAGGTGGTATCGAGTTCGGGACAACCAGGTACATCGGCCTCTATCCGCATTCGTGGTGTGGGTTCTATCTCTGCTTCGCAATCGCCACTCATCGTGGTCGATGGTGTGCCTTACGAGGGGTCGTTGAACTCTATTCCTTCGCAAGATATCGCTTCGCTCACCGTGTTGAAAGACGCTGCCGCCAATTCGATGTATGGCGCACGCGGTTCGAATGGTGTAATTCTGATCACGACCAAAAAAGGTGAATCGGGCAAAATCAATGTCAATCTCGAAGCACGCGTGGGTGGCAATATGCGTGGTGTGCCTGCATACGACATCATCACCGACCCAGGCGAGTACTACGAGATGATGTGGGAAGCCATTCGCAACCAATACTATTATAGCGGTTCGTCGTACTTGGCTTCGGGCATCTCGGCCTCGAACGACCTGATTGACAAATTGGGCTACAACATTTATAAGGGAATTCCCGATGCAGAGGTGGTAAACTATGCCACTGGCCGCTTGAACTCCAATGCAAAAGAGTTGAAATGGAACGATTCGTGGCTGAAAGAGCCGTTCCAAGTAGGCTTGCGCCAAGAGTATAACCTGAATATCAGCGGTGGCGTAGACAAAACAAACTACTACATCTCGGCTGGCTATCTCAACGATAATGGTTACATTGCCAACTCTGGTTTCGAGCGTTTCAATGTGCGTGCCAAATTGGAGCAAGAGGTTACCAAATGGCTCAAAGTGAATATCAACTCGGCCTACACACACACCTCGAGCGATTCGCCAACGGCTGGTACATCGGGCTACAGCAACCTGTTTATGTTCTCGCAGAGCATTGCACCAATCTATCCCGTGTATCTCTATAACCGCGATGGTGTGGCACAATACGATGCCAATGGCAAACGCCGTTACGACTTTGGCGAACAAGACGATACAAATGGCTACATGTTGCGTGCCTACGCATCGAACCAGAACCCGCTGGCTACCAACGAAGCCAACATCTACCGTTCGGTGTGGGACAACTTGAACCTGCGTGGTGGCTTGGATTTCACACTCTATAAAGGGCTGAAACTGCAAGTGAACGCTGCTTACGATGTTTACAACATCAACGCTACCGAGTTTACAACACCAATTGGTGGCGACTCCAAGAGTGTCAATGGGCGCGGCGCAAAATCGACACAACGCTACATGGCTCTGAATACCAACCAGTTGCTCACCTACGAAAATACATTCGATGGCGTACACAGCATCAATGTGTTGCTCGGACACGAGTTCAAAATGGACAAGAGCGAGGTGATGAGCGGTCAAAAATCGCAATACTACGATCCGACCAACCCAGAATTTGAATCCGCAGGTTCGCTCGACGAACTCACATCGTACACTTCGGCCTACAAAATTCAAGGTTTCTTGAGCCGTTTCGAATACAACTACGCCGAGAAATACTATCTTTCTGCTTCGTACCGTACCGATGGTTCTTCCTATTTCGCACCCAAAGTGCGTTGGGGACATTTCTGGTCGGTAGGCGCTAGTTGGCGTATGAAAGAGGAGAGTTGGTTGCAGGGCGTCGATGCCATACACGACTTGAAACTGAAAGCCAGTTATGGTACGCAAGGTAACGACAATGTAGGTCTTGGCTCGGCACCGTACCTCGACACTTACTCGTATGCCAGTTCGACCGATGGTGGCAAAAAATCGCCTGTCCTCTCGAACCGTGGCAATCCCGATCTCACTTGGGAAAAGAGCAACAACCTGAATGTGGGCGTTGAAATAGGTCTGTTCGACCGCTTGGATATCGAAGCCGACTTCTTTATCAAGGAGACAAAGGACATGATTTATGCCAAACCGCTACCGCCTTCGGTAGGTTCGCCCGCCTATATGTATACCAACGAAATGGATATGCGCAACATCGGTGTGGAGGTAACTCTCGGCGCTACGCTGCTGAAAACGCGTAACTTTAAATGGACAGTCGATTTGAACTTGACGCACTACAAAAACCAACTCACGCGCCTACCATCTGACAAACAGTCGCTTATCGACGAAGATGGCGGCTACGCTTCGGGTAGTTACTGGCGCTCGGTGGGCGGAAGCATCTACGACTTCTACGACTACCACTACCTTGGTGTAGAGGCTTCGAGCGGTCTGCCGATGTACGAAGTTACCGCCGAAGACTATGCCAAAGCGCAAGAAACTGCTGCCGAAAACGGCATCGCTTTCGACGAATCGGCATACGGTCAGTTGGAAGACGGTACGCGCTACGCCTACAAAACAGCCAACGCCTCGCAAAAAGTGCTTGGCAAGACGGCCATTCCCGATCTCTATGGCGGTTTGAATACCACTCTTGAGTTCTACGGCGTCGATTTGAGCATACAGACAGCCTTCCAGATAGGCGGCTATGTGTACGACAGTTTCTACGGCTCGTTGATGGGCGGTGGCGAATATGGTGCTAACTGGCACAAAGACATATTCAAACGCTGGACCTCGACCAACACCAATACCAATGTGCCACGCGTGGGCGTAAACTCGCAAGACCTTGGTCTGCAAGGCGATGCTACACTTACTTCGGCAAGTTATTTCAGCCTGCGTAACATCACACTGGGCTACACATTCCCGAAAAAGCTGATGGAAAAGGCCAAAATCAAAACACTGCGCCTCTATGTCGTAGCCGACAACATCGCTCTGGCTTCGGCGCGTAAAGGTCTCGACCCACGCCAATCGTTCTCGGGCGCTACGGGCTATGTCTATTCGGCTATGGCTACGGTTTCGGGTGGTATCACCATTGGTTTCTAACTCTAAAAAACAACGACAGTCATGAAAAAATATCATTTGCTTTTGGTGATTTCGGCTGCAGCACTCCTGACAGCCTGCAAAGACGACTACTTGTCGGTCGAAGATACATCGACCATCACGGCCGATCGCTATCGCGAACTCATCGCATCGGATCCTACGACACTCCAAAATAGTGTCAATGGACTCTATACCACCATGTATTGGGAATACAGCAGCGCAAACCACGACGAAATCGGTATTGGTTCGATACTGCACGCTACCGACATGATGACCGAAGATATCGTGCAAACCAAAGAACACTGGTTTACCTACGACTACCAACTCGAATTCCGCATGAACAACTACCGTCGGCCCTATTCGGTGTGGACCATCTTCTACACGATGATTAACCAAGCCAATGGCGTCATTGCGCTGGTCGATCTCGACATTGCCAACAGCGATGCGACCTCCAGCGAGGCTAAAACATTGCGTAGTTGCTACGGACAAGCACTCGGCATTCGTGCCTTGGCCTATATGTATTTGATTCAGATATTCCAAAATCCATTCACGGCTGAACCTACGGCTGCTGGAGCGTCTATCGATCGTAGCAAATTGGGAGTACCGCTCTATTTTGCTTCGAACGAAACCGATAAGGAGTCGAACTATAGCCGCAATACTGTAGGCGCAGTACTCGATGTTGTCGAATCCGACCTGTTGCTGGCCGAAAAGATGCTCACAGGCTTTACACGCTCCAACAAAGTACAGATCAACAAGAGTGTAATCGAGGGTCTGTTGGCACGCTACTACCTGCTTGTAGGCAATTGGAGCAAAGCCGCCGAACACGCCCAGTTGGCATACGCGGGCTACACCCTCATGGACGAGGAAGAACTCGTTTCAGGCGGCTTTATCGACATTGAGTCGAAAGAGTGGATGTGGGGCTTCGATGTCTCGACCGAAACAACACTCGTATATGCTTCGTGGTACTCGCACATTTCGAACCTTGCGCCTGGCTACGCTGGTGGCGGCTATGCACCGCGTGCCATCGACAAACGCCTCTACGAACAGATACCCGAAACCGACTTCCGCAAACGCTGGTTCAATAGTTCCAGTGGCGACAAAACGCAGTCGGAGGTGGGCGCACAAGGTGCTTATGCCAATGTTAAATTTGGCTGGGATGGCACTTGGACCATGGACAACCCCTATATGCGTGCTGCCGAAATGTATCTGATAGAGGCCGAAGCCAAAGCACGCCAAGGCAACGAAACAGGTGCTGCCGAAGCACTGAAACCACTGATGGCGAAACGCGACACCGCTTGGAACGCCACCTCGGTATCGGTCGAAGATGTGCTGCTGCAACGCCGCATCGAACTCTGGGGCGAAGGCTTTGCCTATTTCGACCTGAAACGCAACTACCGCGGTATCGACCGCACCTACGATGGTAGCAACCACCGCAAACCCGACGGATTCATCAAAGTAGATGCTGGCGATGTACGCTGGACCTACCAAATTCCGCTCAGCGAGTTGCAAGAAAACACCGAAATAACGGACAACGACCAAAACCCGTAAAATAGCGGTTGCGTATAACAATGTTTTTCTGAAAAATAAAATAAGGAATTGCGCTATGAAAATAAATCTGAAAATAATGTTGCCAGCACTATTGCTGCTTACAGCACTTGCCGCCTGCGAAAAATCGCCCGTAAAAAGAGACTACGA
>CAVGYO010000110.1:0-6161 GCA_963633255.1 Erysipelotrichaceae bacterium | reverse complement strand
ACCAATCAACTATCTGAAAAACAGCCTTCGTGCAACATTTTGCGGCTCGATAGCGTCATGAATTTAGAGAGGCACACATACGATACGCTCGACGAGATAGTCGAGGGCTGCCTGCGCAACGAACGGTTGGCGCAAAAGCGGCTCTACGATTTGTATGCGGGGCGCATGGCGGCGGTCTGTCTGCGCTATGTGGGCGATAGGAACGATGCGCTCGACCTGATGCACGACGGCTTTGTGAAACTGTTTTCGAACCTTGCGCAGTACAACGGCAACGGCTCGTTCGAGGCGTGGATGCGCAAAATTTTTGTGAATGTGTCGCTCGAGCGGCTACGCAAAAACGACGCCCTGCGCGGCAGCGAAGATGTGAACGGCGAAACCTTTCAGATGGACAACGGCGATGTATCGGTCATCGAAAAGATGTCGGCCGACGAAATTTTGCAGTTGGTGAACGAACTGCCAGTGGGCTTCCGCACTGTGTTCAATATGTACGCCATCGAAGGTTACAGCCATCAGGAGATTGCGGCGCGGCTCGGCATCAACGAGGTTACATCGCGTTCGCAGTTTTCGCGCGCAAGGGCGGTGTTGCAAACCAAAATAAGAGAACTCTATATTTGATGGGAATTCTGTAAATCTCCCAATTTTGTAGAAGACAAAAAAGGCTCAAATTTCGCACAAAAAAAATTTCTAATGGTTCAAGACAACTTTAGAGCGAAAAATTCTTTGTAACTGATTGATATAGAGTTTGTTATAACGAAAAAAAAGTGCGGCACTTTTTGAGAAATTGAATATCTCGAAATACTAACATTTTGAACGACAAAGAGTTACAACGGATTTTGCAGGAAAAATTTGCCGATTTTTCGGTCGATGTTCCGCACGACAGTTGGGAGGCGCTGACCGACCGACTGCCAGCCGTTGCGCCCGACGACGATTGGCGCGGTGCTCTGTCGGACAAGATGGCGACCGCCGAAATACCAGTGCCGCACGGCGATTGGAAGCAGGTAGAAAAGCGTTTGCCAGCGCAGCGCAAAAAGCGGCGCATTGTGCCGTTGTGGGTGTGGAATACCGCCGAAGCCGCTGCTGTGGCGGCTGTGGCGAGCCTGCTGTTGGCACTGCCTGTGGTCAAATATGTGGGCGCGCCCACCGAAACTACAGCACCACAATATAGCGAGGCACACGCACTTCCAACAGCGACCGATAATTTGCCCACATCGGCGAAAATGGTTAGCCAAAACGACAAAGTTTTGGCAGCAGCAAAACCTGCGCCAGCACCTCGGCAGAAGCGCGCAACTGCACCCACCGAAACGGCCGAAACACAGTCCGAACCAACGGCCACAGCAAGCGCAATTTTGCCGACATCGACAAACAAAACCGCATCGGCACCGATTGGTGCCGACGAAAAATCGGCAGAAACGGCTCATTATCAACAAATTGACATAGCCGAAGCCGAACGCCTTATGGTCGAGCAGCAGCAACATTTTTCGGAGTCGTTGGTCGCCGACACACCGACCGAGCAGCGGCAGAAAAAGACGAAACGCCACTCCGACGCGCCAAAAGAGGCGACAACATCGGCGGTCAATGTGGGTTTGCTGGCATCGCTGTCGCCAAATATCAGACAAATCGTTCACCAGTCGTCCACCTCGATAGGCGGCACACACATCGGCACACGCAGCACAGTACACACCTCTTCGCGCCACGATTTGCCTTTCACAGTGGGCGTTTCGGTAGGCATTCCGCTCTACGAACGCCTCGATTTGCAAACAGGTTTGAACTACTCGTATGCGCACTCCATATTCAACAAATCCGACAAACTGCGCGGCATCAACAGCGAGCGCGAGCAGCAGTTGCACTATTTGGGCGTGCCGCTGATGTTGTCGTATCGCATTGTCGATAAGCAAGTTGTGAAATTTTATGTGTCGTTGGGCGGTGCGTGCGAAAAAGGGCTTGTGGCCGACCAGCACACGAAGCGTTTCAATGCCGATGGCGTGCTGCTCGCCGACAAAACGGAGCACCACTACATCAAAGGCGTGCAGGGGTCGCTCATTGCCAATATCGGTTTGGGCATCTATTTCTACAAGGGAATGTCCATCTATTTCGAGCCGGGTTTTGCGTGGTATATTCCCAGCACGCGCTATCCGCAGCCGCCCAATTTGCGCACCGAGCACCCCTACAATTTGAGTTTGACCGCTGGTCTGCGTTTCAATGTGAAATAGGCAGCGAAAATTCCGCATTTTTTTGTATTTTTGCACTTTGTTGTCGCTGCGTAGCGACCTGCGTGTGATGAAGCGAAAAATTGTGATATGTGCGTTGTTGCTCTGTGCTGTTGTGCCGCTTTTGGCGCAGCCCGCCGATTGGCGCGCCGTTTTGACCGACTGGCTCAAAGCGTTTCGCAACGAATATGTGGAGTTGCCGAATGCGCGCGTCAAACGCCTGAATATCAACGCAAAAACACGCACAATAACAATTTACACCAATTTTGCGGTGAGTGCCGTGCCGTTTCGTCCCGCCACGGTGGAGCAGATGAAGCGCAAAGCCGCTGCGTTGTTGGCCGCCGATTATCCGAATTACAAAGTGGTGATTTACGCCAACGGCAAAAACATCGAGTCGTTGGTGCCGAATGCCTACCGCGCAGTGCCCGACAGAAGTCGTTTGACACCGACCAATCACCAACCGAAGGCGTTTCTCTCCTATCCGTCGCGCCCATACGCCATAACCAACGGTTTGCAGCAGCGCAACATCGCCCTGTGGCACAGTCACGGCTGGTTTTTCGACCAAGAAGATGGGCGGTGGCGGTGGCAGCGTGCGCGCTATTTCGAAACTGTCGAGGACAAATTGACGGCATCGTATGTGCTGCCATTTTTGCTGCCAATGCTCGAAAATGCTGGTGCCAATGTGCTTTTGCCACGCGAACGCGATACGCAGACGCACGAAATCATCGTCGATAACGACAACGACAATGTCAATTTTGGCTCGCTCTACTGCGAAACGGGCGGCGACAACTATTTCGGAAACGGAAACACAGGTTTTTGGCAACAAAAAAGCGTGTATGTGCGTGGCGAAAGTCCGTTCGAGGGCGGCTCGTGCCGACTGATGCGGACGAGTGCCAACCGCGAAGAGGCTTTTGTAGAGTGGATTCCCGACATTCCCGAAACGGGCGACTATTGGGTCTCGGTGGCATATCCATACACCGCCAACAATACGGCTGCGGCGCATTATACGATTTACCATGCGGGCGGACAAACCGAAGTGGTTGTGAACCAAACGATGGGTTTTGGCACTTGGATCTATTTGGGAAAATTCCGTTTCAACAAGGGTTTGAACGCCGACAACGGCAAAGTGGTGCTATCGAACCACAGCAAATCGGGCGGTGTGGCAGTGGCCGATGCGGTGCGTTTTGGCGGCGGCATGGGCAGCATAGCGCGTGGCACAAACCTTGTGGCAGAGGCTGTGAGCGGTCGTCCGCGCCATTTAGAGGCGGCTACCTACTGGCTGCAATGGGCAGGCGCGCCGCAAGAGGTTTATCTCTTTTCGGAAGGCGAAAGCGACTATTCGGACGACATTGCCGCACGCGGTTTGTGGGTGAATTGGCTCAATGGCGGAAGCGAAAATGCGTCTGCCACTACTGGACTGAAAATTCCTGTGGATTTGGCACTTGGCATACACACCGACGCTGGTTGCCGCACCGACACCGTGGTCGGCACGCTGGGCATCTACACTTCGGCAGATGGACAAACTACCAAATATCCCAATGGGCAGTCGCGGAGCGTGTCGCGCGATTTGGCCGACTATGTAGCCACCTCGTTTGTGGACGATATGCGCCGCACATGCGCTCCAGCGTGGACTTATCGCGGTTTGTGGGACAAATCGTACAGCGAGTCGCGCCGCCCCGAAGTGCCAGCGATATTGCTCGAAATGTTTTCGCACCAAAACTACGACGATATGCTTTTAGGGCTCGATCCGCGATTCAAATTCATCGCCTGTCGCGCCATCTACAAAGGCATTCTGAAATTTTTGTCAGAGCAACACGGCATCGATTATGTGGTGCAACCGCTGCCTGTGTCCGATTTTGCAGCGCAACTGTTTGGCGACACGGTGCAACTCTCGTGGCGTGCGGTGTGCGATTCGCTCGAACCAACAGCCACACCAACGGCTTATGTGGTCTATACACGCACCGACGACGGCGGTTTCGACAATGGTTTTCTGGTGCGCGACAGCGTTTGCCGTTTGGCGGTAGAACCCGACAAAATCTACAGTTACAAAATTGTGGCGGTGAATGCTGGCGGCGCAAGTTTTCCGTCGGAAATTCTGTCGGTGTGCCGCAACTCATCGGCCAAACACACGGTTTTGGTGGTCAATGGCTTTGAGCGTGTGTCGGGTCCAGAAGGCTTTGCCACGGGCGATTTTGCGGGCTTCCCCGATTGGCTCGACGATGCCGTGCCTTACATCGACGATTTGTCGTATGTGGGAGTGCAGCACGAGTTTCGGCGTTCCGAGGCGTGGCGCGACGACGATGCGCCGGGCTGGGGCGCAAGCAACAGCGATTTCGACACACGGATTGTGGCTGGCAATAGTTTCGACTATCCCATTGTGCATGGACGCGCCCTGCGCAACGCTGGCTACTCGTTTGTGTCGTGCAGCGCAAAAGCCGTCGAACATGGTAGCGTGGCACTGTCCGACTATCGTGCTGTCGATTGGATTCTCGGCGAGCAGAAGCAGTGCCATTTGGGGAGCGACACCACGCAGTGGCAATTCAAGACTTTTTCGGTCGAAAATCAGAAAAAAATTACCGATTTTTGTCTGCAAGGCGGCGCATTTTTCGCCAGTGGCGCACACATTGGCACCGATTTGTGGACGGCAGTCAACGCCACCGAAGCCGACCGCTATTTTGCACGCACTGTGTTGAAATTTGTCTGGCGCACCGACCGTGCCACGCAGGATGGGCGTGTGAGCGGTGTGCCGTCGCGCATCAGCCGTGTGAGCGGCAATTTTGACTTCAATCAGCGGCTCGGCGAGCAGCACTACTGCGTCGAATCGCCCGATGGCATCGAACCCGCCGACAAAAAAGCCGCCACCGCAATGCGCTACACGCAAAACGGCGTTTCGGCAGCCGTCGCCTACCAAGGCATTTACCGCACCTTCGTCTGCGGATTCCCCTTCGAATCCATCACCAGCGATACCCAGCGCAACGCCCTCATGCAGCAGATAATGCGCTTTTTGATGGAGTAGCGAACGGTCGATTTCGTTCTATTTTTGCTGATTCCGTGGGTGTTTGCCGAGAATTTCGGTGCGCAAAAAGGTCATGTCCATGTGCGTGTAGATTTCGGTGGTGATGATGCTTTCGTGACCGAGCATCTCCTGAATGGCGCGCAGGTTGGCACCGCCTTCGAGCAGGTGCGTGGCAAACGAATGGCGAAATGTGTGCGGCGAAATGGTTTTCTGAATGCCTGCCTCGGCGGCCAACTGTTTGGTGATGATGAAAATCATCTCGCGCGTGAGTTTGTGACCGCGTCGGTTCAGAAAGACAAAATCTTGCTGACCGTGCTTGATTTCCAGCAAATTACGGTCGTAAAGCCACAGTTTGATGGCCTTTTCGGCGGGTTCCGACAGCGGTACAAGGCGTTGTTTGCTGCCCTTACCTTCGACGCGCATAAAATGTTGGTCGAAATCGATGTCCGACAGTTTCAGATTGACCAATTCCGACACGCGCAAGCCCGATCCATAAAGCGTTTCGACAATGGCACGGTTGCGCTGACCTTCGGGTTTCGATAGGTCGATGACCGCCAAAATACGCTCAATCTCCTCCACCGAGAGCACTTCGGGCAAGTGGCGCGGCAGCGTAGGCATTTGCAGCAGTTCGGTGGGGTCGGCTTTCAGTTCGTTGCTGTAAATCAGGAACTTATAAAACGCCTTGATGCCCGAAACAACACGCGCTTGCGACCGTGCTTGCAGTCCCAAACTGTTTAGTAGTTCGACAAACGCCTCGAAATCAGCAAGTTGCGCCTGCTTGTAATCGATCTGTCGCTCATCGAAAAAGTTGAACAGCAGCCGCACATCGCGCATATAAGCCTCGACGGTGTTGGCCGCCAGCGAGCGCTCCAACGCCAAATAGGCTTTGAAGTGCCTGATGGCAGGGATTTGACTATTGTCGTCCAATGCGATGTTTT
>CAVGYO010000109.1:0-6206 GCA_963633255.1 Erysipelotrichaceae bacterium | reverse complement strand
AATTATCAATTGTCAATTAGAAAGAAACGCTTATGCCAGCCAAAATGTGTGTGCCGATGTTGTCGTAGCCGTACCAAAGTTGGTAGCGCAGGTTGTCCGACAGTGCGAGCAGGTTGTTGGCTTGCACAAAAACGCTGATGTTTTTCGGGAATGTGTAACTCAACGACAGATTCAGGTCGTAGGTGGGCGCTAGTGTCGCTATGCGGCTGCGCTCGCCAGCGAGCGTGGGCAGCGACGCTTTGCGCTCCGATGCATAGTAGAAACGCACATTTCCAGCAAAATTTTTGGTAAATAGCGCCTCGATGCTTGCATTGGCTTCCCAAGTGGGCTTGTTCCACGCTTCGATGCCTTCGCTGCGTACATTCCAACCATTGTAGCGGCCTTTTACACGGAAAATGTAACGCTCTTTTAGGTTGTAAGAGATGTGCGCCTCGCTGGTGAGCAGGTGCGCTTTGGCGTAAACCAGTTCGAAAGTGTTGCCATATACATATTCCAAATCGGTTTTCGGGTAGATATTGGGCGTTTCGGTGCAGCCGAATATCGAATTGACAAAAAAGTGCGTGTTTTGCATCAGTTTGTAATTGACCGATGCGCCTATTTGCAGACCGTGCGTCGGTTTGATGTCGAATCCGAGATGAAAATCGAACGGTGTGTAGTCGTTCTTCTCGGGGCGGAGATTCATGTCGTAGTAGCGATTTTCGTGCAGAATGTCGGCAAACGAAGTGAACGCATAATCGCCACCGATGCCGCCATAGACGCTAAATAGTTGTCGGAAGGTGTAGCGCACTTCGATGTCGGGCGCAGCGGCCACCACATTGCCTTTGCCCACCGAAAACCACACCTTGGCACCAGCACGCAGCGACAGTGTTTCCCACGATTTTTCGTAGCGCGGATTGAAAGTGATGAGAAACTGCGGTTTGCGCTCTTGACCAACAAATGTGGTGTCGTGCAAATTTTTCACGGAGTCGGTCAGATAGAGTGTGCGCACAGCGTCGTTGTAGATGTATGCAGCCACATTCAGGTCGGCGTTGATGTGATGCCCGTCGAGGTTGTAGCCGCCAAACAGATTGAGCGCAATGCGGTGTTCGCGCATGGCTGCCTGTTTTACCTTGATGCCGTTTTGGGTAATCGATGGATTCGAGGTCAGAAAATCGTAGGCAAGATTGCCGTCGTAGGTCCAGCCTTTGCGCTCGGTGCCGTTGGAACCAAAGCCGAGCGTTGCGTGCGCTTGGGTGGTGGTGCGCATTTGCGGTCGCAGCCCAATGCCCGCTACATCGCGTTCGCTGTCGCCAATGGCGTATGTGTAGGTGCTGCTCTCGAACACCGAATCGACACCAAAGAAACTGTAGTAGTCGTTGTCGAAACCGATGGTGGAGTAGAGTAGTCCGTAGCGTGTTTTGTGGTTGTAGTTCAGGTCGAAATCGGTCTGAATCAACTTTTTAGTGCCGTTCCAAAAACCGTTGTGGTTCAATTTCATGCCGAGAAAATCGGTAGAATTGTTCACAATGGGTGTCCAAACATCGGCCAACCAAACGAGCGGAAAACCAAGTCCAACGCGTGCGCAGCCTGGCTTGTAGTTTGGCCGTCCTGTGTTTTTGGCGTTGGCGGCGGGCAGTGGGTAGAACTGCGATTCGACGGTCATCGGTGCGGTTTCGCTGCTGTAAACCACCTGACTTTTTTCTACTTTCGGGTCGGTGGTGGGCAGTTCTATGTCGGCGCGTTTTACTTTGACAACCTGCGGCGTGTACTCCTTTTCGATATCGACCGATTGCGTGAGTACGGTGTCGTTTTCTTGCGCAAATCCCGCCAAGCAAAAGGCTGTTGCTATGATTGACAATGAAATTTTTTTCATAATTATCGTGGAGGTTTATTCGTCAATTTCGTTTTCTTCGCGTTCGGCAATGGTGCGCAACCGTGCTTCTATCATGGTGGCGATGTCGTCGTCGGCTTGGTAGTTGGCTTGCAGACTAAGCAGATATTGTTTGGCCTGAAAATCGTCGCCTGTCTGCATATAGATGTCGGCCAGTAGCACAAAGGCACGCGCTAGCCAGTATTGGTGCGGCGTGTTTTTGCCGATGAAATCCATAATTTCGCTCTCGGCAGTGGTGTATTGCCCCGCGTTGTAGAGTTGTTGTGCGTAGAGATATTTGGCCTCTGCGCCCATTTCGTGGCGCAAGTCTTGGCTCAATTCCTGCAAATCGTCGGTGGCGAGCAGTGCCTCGTCGGTAGCAATGTACGATTTTGCCCTGCAATAGCGTGCTTCGCGTATGATGGCATCATTGGCGTTGGCATCTTCGAGCAGGTCGTTGGCAGCCAAAATGGTTTTGTTGTAGAGGTTCAGCGCGTAACTGCACCGCAATGCACCGATGCGTGCCGTGTATTTGTTCTCTTTGTTGCTCGCCGTCTCTTGCAACTGCTCGAAATAGCCGAGCGACTTTTCGTAGTTCTTTTGGTCGTAGGTGATTTCGGCGCAGCGAATCAATGCCTCTTCTTGATACTGATTGCCAACAAAATGCGTGAGTCGCTCAAAGTATTCGAGTGCGCTCTCTTTCAGCCCCGTTTGGTAGTAACTTTCGGCCAAATAGTACTGCGCAGCAATGCAGTTGAGTGTCTGCTGGTCGCAGTAGTTGGTCAGGTAGTTTTTGAAACTTGTGGTGGCCTCTTTGTATTGTGCTTTCACATAGAGCCGTTCGGCGGCGGCGAAGTTCAGCGAATCTTCGAGCGACTTTTTCACGGTCGATATGGCGCTGCCAGCGATGGATTCGCGGTAGGCGAGATATTCGTTTATCTGGTTGTTGTCCACATAGATGGCCTGCATACTTTCGATAGCCACTTTGGCTTCTTCGCTGCTCGGATAGTTGTTCACCACCTCCTTGTAGGCGGCAATAGCGTTGTCGTTGTCGCCGTTGTTGGCGTATATCATACCAATTTCGAGCGATGCTTTGCGTGCCACGGCGGTGTGCGGGAACTGCGCTATCACGCGGTTATAAGCCACAATGGCCTGTTCGTGCGCCTCCATCAGCACATACGAGCGGCCAATTTCGTACATGGCATCGTCGGCGTAGTCCGAGCGCGGATAGTTGGCGAGCAACTGTTCGAGTGCCGCCACTTTGTCGGCATATTTTTTCTGAATGCCAAGAATAAAAGCGTTTTGGAATGCGGCGTAGTCGCCATAGCGCGGCGATTCGGTGGCGGCTTTTTGGTAGTAGGTTTTGGCCTTTTCGAAATCGCGCGAGTAGAAATAGCAGTCGCCTATGCGGTTGAGTGCGTCGCAGTAGAGGCGCCCGTCGTGGCGTTTTTGTGTGTCGGCATATTTTTGGTACCACCCGATGGCTTCGCCGAATTTTTCCTCTTCGTAGTAGCAATAGGCCATGGTGTAGTAGGTTTTTTGCAACTCTACGGCCGATTTTTTCTGATTTTTGTTCAAAAATGTTTGCAAATCGTTGCGTGCGTTGGCGTAGTCGCCAAGTCGGTAGTAGGTTTCGCCACGCCACAAAAACGCCTGTGCCGAGAACGATTTCTGCGTAAATTCGGCAATGGAGAGCGTGAAGTAGTCGAGTGCGCCGCGGTAGTTTTTGGCTGCAAACTCGGCGGTGCCAAGTTGGAACAGCACATTCTCTTTGGCAGCCTTAATTTTCGGGTTGACCGATTTCACTTTTTTCAGCGATTCGTAGGCTGTTTTGTAGTCTTTTTCGGTCATGTAGATGTCGGCCAAATAGCCGTAGATGTCGTCGGCGTGCTTGGTGTTCGGGTAGGTTTCGATAAAGTTTTCGAACGCCTTCACCGCTTCGCCAAAGGGTGCGGCATCTTCGTACACCGCCAGCACATAGTTGTAGTCGGCCTCCTCTTTGATGCGATCATCGAAATTTGCGTTGGCGGCATTGCGAAATGCCATGCGTGCTTGTGTTTTGTCGCCGTACTGGGCGTAACTCAAACCGATGTGCAGGTAGGCGTTTTGTGCCAAACTGTCCGATGTGGCGGTTACTTTCGACAGTGCCGACACCGCCTCGCGGAAGTTTCCCTGTTTGTACTGCGCTATGCCGAGCATATACATGTCGGCGCGTTGCACTTTTTGTCCGTTGCGTTCGTATTTTTTCAGATAATCGACCGCTTCGCTGTAGTTTTCGGTGCGGTAGGCGGCTTCGCCCAAAATGCGGTAGGCTTCGGAGTTGTATTTGCTGTTTGGCCAGCGCGAAATCAGCGTTTTGCCATATTCGCAGGCTTTGTCGTTGTCGCCCACGCGGTCGTAGATTTGCAGGGCGTGGTAGGCGGCAGGTTCGGCATAGGCCGAGTTGAGCGACAGTTCGAGAAATCCGTCGATGGCTTTGTCGTAGTTTTCTAAACAAAATTCGGTGTACGAGTAGTAGTAGAGCGCATCTTTTTCGTAGATGGTCTTTTTGCCGTTGAGCGTGGCAAACAGAATGCGTGCTGGCTCATATTTTTTCAGTTGCAAATAGGCAAACGCTTTGGTGTAGAGGTACGCCATATTTTCGGCACCGTTCAGATGGTTGTTCTGCACCTGCTCGTACCACGCAATGGTCTCTTCGTATTTTTTTGCCTCGAAGCAGCAGCGACCAATCATGTAGGCCACGCGTTCGCGCATGGGAGCGTCGGGGTAGTCGTTCAGGTAGTTTTGCAGCAATGTTTGCGCATTTTTGTGCTTCAGCTCGTAGGCGTTGCTGGCAATGTAGTAGCGCGCATCGGCGTAGCGTGGATTGTTGCGGTCGGTGGTGGCGCAAAAATTTTCGAAACAGGTGGTCGATGCGCCGAATTTACGCTGTTCGTAGAGCGTGCGCCCCTCGTCGAAAAGGCGGTCGCTGTTGGTGTGTAGTGCCGTTTCTTGTGCCGCGAGGGTGGTGCAGACTGCCGACACCGCCAAACAGAGGCAAATTTTTCTGATGTTCATCGAGAATTATTTTTTGTAGTGCGCCTTCTGCCCATTTCGGAGCGCACATAGTTTAATTTGCAAAGATACAAAATTAGTTTGAAAGTGCGAAATCGTTTTTTTTTATTTGAAAATTTGAAAATTGTTTTTGCTACACTGACTTTCACTAACGCTTCAACAACTCGATGATTCAATGATTCAATGATTCAATTTCAGTGGCAAAACATGAACCCGATGTAGGCGCGTAAGCCTGTGGGCATCAGCAGTTTGCGGTCGCCGAAAGCCAGCAACCAATCGGCTTTGAAGGTGAGGTGTACGCGTGGCGTGAGCAGGTAGTCGCAACCGACAAATGGCGTAACGCAAAAAAATCCACGCTTGTTGAAAACGGTATTTTCTTCTGGAAACCAATCGTGCTGGCTGCCTTCGACAATGTAGAGGCTTTTGACAGCGCCACCGCCCACCGTTGCGCCGATGTATGGCCACGCCTTTTCGGTGCGCCAATAGGCATCGGCCAGCAGCCCGCCCCAGCCGTAACTGATGTAACTGCCTTTTTGCAGAAAGTCGTGAGAATCAGTCGTTTGCGATGGCATGTGCGACATATAACCCTCGCTGCCGATGCGCAGATGTTCCCACAGATGCACACGAATGGCACCGCCAATGCCGAATGTTGCCCCTTGCAAATTGCACGGAGCCTGTTCGTTTTTGCCAAAAAGATAGCCCGTGTGGAGCATCATACCGCCCGAACAGCCTTGATAGACGCGTTTTTCTTGTGCAAACAGGTAGGCTGGAATCGCTAAAAAGAGAAATAGAAAAAGGCGTTTTGCAGTACTCATCGGCGTTTGCTTTCTAAAAATTCTTCTAAAATAATGGTTGCGCTCACTTGGTCGATCAACGCTTTGTTGCGCCGCTCTTTTTTTGTCAAACCGCCGTCGATCATGGCTTGGAACGCCATTTTCGAGGTGAAACGCTCGTCGACAAGTTCGACAGGAATCGACGGGAAACGCTGCCGCAACCGCTCGACAAACGGCGTGATTTTGGCGGTAACCTGCGCAGGTTCGTTGCGCAATGTCTTCGGAAAACCGACCACAAAACGCTCCACCGTCTCGTGCGACAGATAGTCGGCAATGAAACGCTCCAAATCGTTGGTAGCGACCGTTGTCAAGCCGTTGGCAATGAGTTGCAGCGGGTCGGAAACGGCAATGCCCGTCCGCTTCTCGCCAAAATCTATCGCTAAAATTCGCGCCATCTCGCAGCAGTTTTTGTCCGTGCAAAGATACGAAATTAGTGTGAAAGTTGTAAAGTTTATCAAGTTTATCAAGTT
>CAVGYO010000108.1:3898-6468 GCA_963633255.1 Erysipelotrichaceae bacterium | reverse complement strand
GGTATTGAACCCCCTCCGAAAAACGGTTCCCCGTTTTTCTCGTCCCCCTATCTTTTCGCTTCGCTCCAAGCAGAGGGACAGAATCGGGTTAGTGTTGGTTCGGTGCGGTTTTGTTTGTTGGTTTTTTCGGGCGTGGCATGCCGCGCCCCTACATTCGCACTTTCACACTTTTACACTAAAAAAATTCCTCACTCCTCATTCCTAACTCCTCACTCAAAAAGCACTTCTCACTACTCACTACTAACTTCTAACTTGTCTTGCTACTACTCCATTGCCTTGATGGTGCTTTCGACGAAGGCGATTTCGTGTGCGTTTAGGGCGTATTTGGTGTAGAGCTGGCGGTCGATGGCGGCTATGGGCTGGCACCAATCGATGTCGCTCTGAGCGGTAAAGTCTTGGAGAGGAACATTTGCCCAAGTTGTACTGGGATTATCTTGAGTAACTTTCAAAGTTCCCAACATGGCACGGCAAAATTTGGTTTTGATGTATTTCAAACAAGCCTCTGCTTCTTCTTTTGTTGCAAACTTTCCGACGCTCAAAAAAGTTTGTGTAGAGCCGACCATCGGCTCGCCGACCATCGGCTCGCCGACCATCGGCGTCGATAGAACTTCGCCTATCGCCCCCGAGCCGTTCGATTTTGGAACAAAAACTTTATAGAAATCGAAATTATCAGGAACTTTCAGATAATTTCTTTTTATCCATCTGAAAACACGCTGATTATTTGACCGTCCATAGACTTCTACATAATCATTTTTATCATTCGGTCTTTCTGTAAAAAATATATCTGGAAGTTTATCAAAAACAGGCGACTTTAAGTCGAACAAATGACCTTTGCTTAGGCGTTTTTCGGCCGAAGGATTTTCATCATGAAGAGTTTGAGTAAAATTATAACTTTCAGCGGGATAAATCAAAGTTGAAAAACTACAAAAATTTGTGTCTTTCACTTTTTCGAGCATAGAGCGCAATTCGTCGAAGATGATGAAATTGCCAATTTTCCCGAAATTCGTTTCGCTGTCGTAGTAGGTAACGGCCACGCCGCCTTTTATATCGACATTCGAGAACACTTCGGCAGAGTCGGCCCAAAAGCGTACCACTTTGAAATGTTCGTTGTTTAGCATGCGTTGGTTCCACTCTTTTGGTGTTTTTCCTGCATTGAAAAGGAAGCGTGCAGGGTGAATGAGTGTGGCTCGGTTGCCCAAATCGCACGCTGCATCGATAAAGAGATGGTAGAGCGGATCGTTTCCGTTGGCATTTCCATTTGCCGCTATTTGATATGGTGGGTTTCCTACTATTGCGTCGAATTTCATATTGTTGTTTATTTGTTTGAAAATTTGTCCGTTGGTTAGTCGTGTTATAAATTCGGAGCGTCGGCAGCGCAGTTGGTTCACAAGGTCGTCGTACACATGTGTGTTGGCTTTGTGTGGTCCGAAGCCGAGTAGTGTGCGCTGTGTGATGCCTCGTGCCATGGGCGACATGCAGATGACAAAAATGTTTTCTTGCACGGTTTGTCGCCAGAGGTCGCGCTCTTCGTCGGCGGTTAGTTCTTTGAATATGCAGTTTTGTGCTTTCAGCAGTCGTGCGGCTTTCAGTCGGTGTCGGTAGATGCTATAGGCCATGTAGAGCGGGTAGAGTCCCGTTTTGGAGTTGATTTCTAGTATGCGTGCGTCGCTGCGGTCGAACAGGCGTGCGGTTACCAGCCCGCGGTCGACAAGTCGTGGTGTTTCTATCGTTTGTTTGAATTCGTTGTCGTAGAAACAGTATCCGCCCAGTGTATCGCTCAGGTGCATATTCACCACGCGCCACGGGGTGAGCACCGTCTCTTTGTCGGGGTTGCGGAAGCATTGGAAAATGTCGGCAATGCGGCGTATGCGTTCGTCTACGGTAAAGTTGTCGGCAGCGCGTGCCAGTGTGCGTATCTGTTTGGCCGAGGCCGAGAAAACATCTTCGTCGTAGTATTGTCGGAATTGTGCAAAAACATCTTTTGTAACATTTTTGGGCATAAATTCGCGCCACGATTGGTCGTCGACGAGTGCCACAAACTGGTCGAGTGTGAGGTTGTCGTGTTCGTTTTGCAGTTCGGCACCAAAAATGAGCAGCGGCATACGAATGCTCACGCCGCGCAGAATAGAGATGGCTTCGTCGCGTTGGCGTTTGCGCAGTTGTGTTTCGAGTCGTTGTCGTGCCTCTTCGGGCGAGATCTCTTTTTTTTCGTTGCGTTTGACGCGGTTCTGCTCTCTTTCTATCTCTTCGTTGTCGAAACCTTGGTTGTTTATGGTTATTTCGTGTCCTTGTCGGTTGGCTTTGGTATGCCCGATGATGGCGCGCAGGTTTGCAAACTGTTCCAGCTGAATGTCGTTGAGTCGCAGCAGTGTATCGTTGTAGAGGTGTGCATCTTCGAATCCGCTGCGCACCACGCGGTCTACATAGGCGCGTTTCAACTGTTGCAGCATAGCATCGACACTGTATGGTTTCATTCGTGTGCCTTGCATCGACACTATTGGGCAGAAGTTGAGGAAATCGTCCAAAATTTGTCGGTCGTTTTGTGTGGTTTTTCCTGCTTTTGCGCTTAT
>CAVGYO010000108.1:0-3888 GCA_963633255.1 Erysipelotrichaceae bacterium | reverse complement strand
GATTTTGAGTGTGCGGTCGGGTGCAAAGTCGAACACATAACATTCGCGTTTCTGTTTGCCGGCAATCACGGCTGGTGTTTGCACGCGGAAAATGGTTTGCATATAGGCTTGTGCCGAGGTATTGACTCCGCCCGCCAGATACATCACCGCCGACCATGGTTTTACGGTTACGCCGGTGGTGAGTTTGCCGCACGATATGGTGATGGTGTAGGTCTCTTCGGGCTTATCGCCAATGGCCGAGGTAACATCTTTCAGTGCGTCGTCGGTGGCGTCTTCGTCTTCTTGTCCTGCCACATTCACTATTTTGTAGTTTGGTTCGCCAAGAGTGGTGTGTAGTCGGAGTTTTTCGGTGAGTGCAGCGCCCTCTTTCACGCCGGGCACAATCCAGAGTGTGTGTCGGAAAAGTTCGCGATAGGCTTCGGTGCAGAACGGGTATTGCGTTTCGCTTTCCGACGATGTGATGGTATCGAGAAAATGCTCCACATCGTTGTCGTGTACAAAGCGTCCGTTGTCGTTCACACGGAAAAACTCGCGGAAGTTGAACGCCTTATCGCCGTCGGTGTAGCGTTCGGTGAGTTGTCCAAGGTCGAATGTGAAAATGCTCATGCGTGGCAACTCTTCGTATGGATTTGGGTCGCCTGGGTGTTCGTCGGCATACTTCTGTTTGGCGTGCTGCTCCATGATGTAGTCCCAGGTGAAAGTGGTTTCTTCGTCGTACTTGTCGAGCAGGTTGAAGGCAGTTCCCGACAGGTCGAGTTGTTTGGTTTTGCCTTTGGTAATCAGGCTATCGATCACCTTTTGTCCGAGTTCGGTTTGTGTGCCTTCGTGTGCTTCGTCGACCACCAAAAGGTCCCACTCTTGTGCAAAAATCTCGTTGTTTTTGTCGAAATTGCCGCCCACAAGTTGCGATCCGCGCAAATCTTGAATAGAGGCAAAATAGATGACATTTTTGTCCGATTTCAGCAGTTTATGTATGTCGTTGTCGCCATTGTCTTTCGAGGCGTAGGTAAAATTTGTGTCGGATTGGTAGAAAATTTTGCCGTAGTCGTCGAACCAACTGTTGTCCACCACGGGTCGGTGTGTGATGATGATGGTGCGTCGAAAGTTCATTCGTCGGATCACTTCGAGTGTCGAGAGCGTTTTTCCCATGCGCATTTTGGCGTTCCAGAGCATTTTGTCTTTTTTGCCAAACACTTTTATGGTTTTTTCGATGGCTTCGCGTTGCTCTGGTCTGAAATCGATGGGCGTTTGGTGGTGTGTTATTTGCTCTGGGTCGAGGCAACTGCGCCCCTCTTTTGCCGCTTGAATGGCTTTTTTTGCCGTTTCGAGGTCGCACACAAACCATTCGTTGGCTTTGCCACCGCCAAGTTGGAACTCTTTTTTCTGAATGCCCGATCGCAACAGAATGTCGTGTACGCACTTGTCGTTGAAATTGCGTAGCGTGCCGTTTTTCACAAATGCCGTCATCTCGGTATGCAGCAAATTGTAGCGAATGCCCGCCGTTTGCGTATACTGATTGATGCGCTCTTTGGCGGCTGCGTTCAGTTCGGCACTGTTGGCTGCAAAAAAGCCATCGGGAGCGGTAGCCTCGCCAATTTTCAGCGCGCCCTCGTGCGCCGTGTCGTTGATGCCGAAAATGTAGATTAAACGGTGTTTGAATGTTGCTTCGTAAACCATTACCTCTGATGTTTTAGCAGTTTGTAAAAATAGATTTCTTTCTTGTTTCTTCCGTCGTGTGCCAGATCCCAGTCCTTTATGCGGCACTTAATGCCCGAATGTAGGTGCATATCGTGCAGGTCGCCACTTTTGCAGGCGGGGCAATGCACCACTTTTGGCGGCACAGTGTCGGCAAACATATTCAACTGCGGTTCGTTCATCACCACATCGCGGCACGAGCAGGGAATCACGCCTTTCAGGCCGTCCATCTGCCAAATGTTCCAAGTGATGATGTCGACCACCTCCGCCATTTTGGCTTCCGAAGGAAAATCGCGTTTGCCAAAGCGCATCATGTAGAACCGCACATACGACGAGAGGATATTTTCGCGTGCCAGCAGCAGATTGTCGCCTTGCCACTCGTAGCCATAGACCGATTGCAGCGCAATTTTCATCCATTTGTGCCACTTGGCAGGGTCGGTTTCGGGGCCGTAGTTTTCGAGAACCACACGAAATTTGCGGTCGAGCAGCCCAATGCGGTCGAGCGGTTCGATGGGCTCGCCCGTAACCGTGTCGTAGCGGCTTGTGAGATAGGGCGCTTCGCCGCAAGTAATCTCCATACGCACCTCTTTCACATAGTCGCGCCAAGTTTTGCCCTCCACCTCGGGGAACTCAATTTTGTGCGGGTTGGTAGTCCAAGTGTGGTTGTCGTTTTCGTGGTTAAACACATCGGTGCGCCCAAACCATTCGTTGTCTATCAGGTTGTTTTGCTTGTTGCACACCCACGATGGCGTAAACACCTCGGCTTTGTCGCGGCTGCGCGCCAACTGCACCGCTTTGGCTTTTTCGCTACGCGGTTTTATCACGCCTTCGTGTTCGCCCGTAATTTTTTCCACCTCGATGGCATCGCCAAAAGCATAGCCCTTGCCAAGTGTGGCATAGTCGTTGGTAGCCCAAATAATGTTGCGCCCTGTGGTGCGGTCTTTCAAAAGTTGTTCGAGAATTGGCACAGGGAATTGGCTCTCTGGAATATCTGGATTTTCCACCACAGTCATGTTCAGCCGCAACTGCTCGCGCAACAGATTCTCGTCGCTACACACTTCGGGCGGTATTTCGTACTCTTTCAGCATTCGTTTCGAGTTGGTTTATACAATCTACAAAGATAATAAAAAAAATCGGAATTGTCCGCCAAAAAAACTTTTTGCAGCACAAAAAAAACTTTCGATCGACGAATTCTGCAGGGTTGCGCAGAAATTTGCGCTCGGCACACCGTGAGCGCACTTTGGGGTGGTCGAATACAAGAAAATAACGGCTTAAGGGCGTAATTCACTCAAAAAAAGTGTGTGTGAGAGAGCCGTGCCCCCGCCAAATTAATTCCGCTGGCGAGTAATAGTTTCCTTCGAGTCGATCGGATTCTTAGAAATTGCTGGCGATGGCGTTGATGGATTGCCAGGTGCGGTCGTCCATTTTGGCACCGACGAAGGTGATGACATGGCCTGCGCAGACGGTGCCGATGCGTGCGCATTTGTCGAGCGAGAGACCGCGCGCATAGCCGTAGAGAAAGCCAGCGGCGTAGAGGTCGCCAGCACCTGTGGAGTCGATGCAGCGCACGCGGGCAGCGGGAATTTTGTGAAACTCGTTGCCCTGCACCACAAACGAGCCGCGGCGACCGACTTTCACCACGGCAATTCGGCAGAGTTGCGCCATCTCGAGTGCCGCCTCTTCGGCGTTTTTGCCCGTAAAGGCGTAGGCCTCCTCCTCGTTGGCAAAGACGATATCGACATATTTTGTGGTGTAGTCCCGCAGAAAATCGCGCTCTGCTTCCACCACATTGTAACTGGCAAGGTCGAGCGACAGTTCGAGTCCAGCGCGTCGGGCGAGTTGTGCGGTGCGTAGCATCAGTTCGTGGCTTTCGACCATGTAGCCTTCGATGTGGAGCAGGTCGAAATCGCGAAACATGGCAAGGTTCAAGTCGCTGGCATTCAAGTCGCTAGCAGCACCGAGAAAAGTACACATGGTGCGTTCGCTGTCGGGCGAGATGAGCACATGGCAGCGCCCCGAAGGCAGGGTTGAGCCGAGCAGATAGGTCAGTACGCCATTTTCGAACGAATCGACTTTGAAAAAATCGCCGATGGCATCGCAGCCCACCTTGCCGATGAATCCAACATCGACCCCCAAGCGTGCCAGCCCCGATATGGCGTTCGAGGCCGAGCCGCCCGTAGCCACATGCTGCCC
>CAVGYO010000107.1:0-6476 GCA_963633255.1 Erysipelotrichaceae bacterium | reverse complement strand
TACTTCGTCACTGGCAACCTCCAACTAGACTACCCACACGAAATGTTATAGAACCGTTTTTTTTATTTGAAGATTTGAAAATTTGAAGATTGCTTTTTCGATTCAACAGTTCAACGATTCAACAATTCAACGATTCAACAATTCAACAATTCAACAATTCAACGATTCAACGATTCAACAGTTCAACAATTTGAAATAACATGTTACTTCCCGACTACTACACCATATTAAATCGTCGCAGCGAGGGCGATGCTACTGTTTTCGACATTGCGCTGAACGCTGCGTGCGAAGTTTACAAAGGACATTTCCCCGAAATGCCCGTTTCGCCCGGCGTTTGCAACATTCAGATGGTGAAAGAATGTATCGAAGAAGTTGTCGGTAAATCGCTGATACTGAACTACATACAACAATGTCGACTGACGACGCTCGTAACGCCGCAGCAGCACCCAACGGTGGAAGTGCGCGTGTGGATAGTCGCACCGATTGATGGTGGCGTGAAAATTCGTGCCACGATAGGTCAGGGCGAACTTGTTTATCTGGAACTGAAAGGCGAGGCGATATTCTCTTAAAAAATACCACTTATGGATAAATTTTTTGTTGCGATATACCGTTTTTTTGCAAAGCGTAAGTGGTTGATGTACACCACTTTGGCGGCTACAACCGTGATTTTTGCCTACTTTGGTCTGCAAGTGGAGTACGAGGAGGACATTTCGAAACTTTTGCCACAGACCGAAAAGGCCGCCGAGAGCGGATTGGCGTTTGGAAATCTGCGTGTGAAAGACAAAATTTTCATTCAGATAACACCCAAAACTGGCGAAAAAACGCCCGAAGAACTGGCTGCCGTCTGCGACGAATTTATCGACGGTTTGTTGGCCAAAGATACCGCCACAGACTACATTGCCAATGTGCTTTACCGCATCGACGACGATTTGGCAGTGATGGGACTCGACTATGCGCTGGCGCAACTGCCCACATTTGTTGATACAGCGTGTTATGTCCGTTTCGACGAACGGCTCACACCGCAGGCCATTGCAGCGCAAATGGCTGAAAACAAGCACATTCTGCAAAACGACGAAGAGGGAACAAAAGCCGATATGGTGTCGCAAGACCCTTGTGCGCTGCGCAAAGCGTTGTTGCCCGAAGGTCGCTCGTTGGTGGGCGGTTTGGGCGGTTTTGCCTTTGTCGATAGGCACTTTTTTGCGCCCGACACATCGGTAGTGCTGGCGTTTTTGTCGCCCAATTTCAAATCGTTCGACTCGAAAAGCGGCACGCATTTGGTAGAGATAATAGAGGCGGAAGTAGACGAATTTAATGCTCAAAATGCTGATTATGAGGTGTTTTTTCACGGTTCGCCCGTGCAGAGCGTGTTCAATTCGCGGCAGATAAAAAAAGATTTGGCGATGACGCTCGGTGTGTCGTTGCTGCTGATTTGCGTGGTGGTAGGCATTTGCCTCAAACGACCGTCGAACTTGTTGATGATGCTCGCCCCTGTGATTTATGGCGCATTGTTTGCGTTGGCGTGTATGTATTGGCTCAAAGGCGGAATGTCGCTGTTGGCCATCGGCATCGGTGCCATTGTGTTGGGCGTGGCGTTGAGTTATTGCCTGCATGTGCTGATTCATTCCAAATATGTTTCCGACCCGATTCGGCTGCTCAAAGACCAATCCACGCCCGTTTGTTTGAGTTGCATCACCACGATTGGCGCATTTGCTGGGCTGCTTCTCACGCAGAGCGAATTGCTGAAAGATTTTGGACTTTTTGCCTCGTTTGCGCTGATTGGCACTACCTTGTGCGCATTGATTTTTCTGCCGCATTTCTTTGGCGCGCATCAGAGCGAGCGTTCCGAGCGGGCGTTTGCGTTGCTCGACAAGATAAATTCCTTCCCACTCGATAGGCAAAAATGGCTGATTGCGGCCATTGTGGTGTTGTGTGCCGTCTGCTTCTACACCTCGCGTTTGGTTACTTTCGACAGCGATTTGAAACATATCGGCTACAACGAACCGCGTGTGATGCAGTCGAAACAGTTGTACGAAGCGAAAAACAATCACGGACTTACATCGATGTATTATGCGGCATCGGCGGCCGATTTGGATTCGGCTTTGACCTACAGCCGCGCCATTGTGCGTGTGTGCGACTCGTTGCAGCAGGCTGGCGTAGTGGAGCGTTATTCGGCGGTGTCGTCGCTCTTTTTGACCACCGACGAGCAGCAAATGCGCATCGATGCGTGGAGGCACTATTGGTCGGCCGAGCGTGTGGCGCGTGTGCGTGCCGATGTGGCAGCGGCGGCGCAGAACAATGGTCTGCGTGCAGAGTTTTTCGAGCCATTTTTCGCTTTGGTCGAAGCCGATTATGCGCCAGCGTCGTTGTACGAAGCAGGCGTGTTGCCCGAGAGTTTGCTGTCGAATTTTGTCGAAAAAAACGACGAAAATTACTTGGTTTTCACTTCGGCATTGATGTCAGAGCCCGACCGCAAAACAGTGAGCGACGCAGTGGCTGCCGAGCCGCACGCCATCGTTATCGACCCATTTTACTACACCGACGACATGGTGCGCATTGTGAACGACGACTTCAACATTGTGTTGCTCGTTTCATCGCTCTTTGTGTTTGTGGTGTTGCTCGTTTCGTTCAAAAGTCTGTCGCGTGCGCTGCTGGCGTTCCTGCCGATGTTTTTGAGTTGGTATGTGGTGCAGGGCATTATGGGCATTTTCGGGTTGCAGTTCAACCTGATAAACATCATCATTTCGTCGTTCATTTTTGGCGTAGGCGTCGATTACAGTATTTTTGTGATGGACGGGCTTTTGGCCGACACGCGCCGCAACGATCCGCACCTGCTCACCTACCACAAAACCGCCATTTTCTTTTCGGCATTTGTGCTGATAGTGGTCGTAGTATCGCTGCTGTTTGCCACGCATCCTGCACTTAAATCGGTGGGAATCAGCACATTGATAGGTATGGTTGCCACCATTTTGTTCACCTACACCTTGCAGCCGTGCATATTTCGTCTGTTGGCCAAAAGTCGGCTTTTTGCGCACCGTTTTGCCCGCAAACCGCGCTTCGGCAAGAAAAAGGAGTGAGTGAAAAAGATATGATAAAAACACAAAAAACGATAAAAAGGCAAAAAACAGTTATTAAAAAGAAGCGATAAATAACATATCATCATAGCGTTTGCTATTTGTTCGAGTAACACTGAAATGTAGGAAATTTCAAAGAAATTACACCGAGAACAGATTGTAAACACCCACAGCGTGGGCGTTTTGTCTGTGTAATCGGTTTCCTACGACCGCAGTGTTAGGCAAAATTGCCCACGCACTGTATTCGTAGGGAACAAATTGCCAAACGCAACAAAAAAATGCGTATGGCAAAAACTGTCAAACAGTATGGGCGCGTTTATACGCCTGATTATTTGGTCAAAATTATTCTCGATTTTGGCGGCTATAACACTCCCGACATTCTCAAAAAGCATGTCATCGACAATAGTTGTGGCAATGGTGCTTTCCTTTCGGAAATAGTGAGTCGGTATTGCTCACTTTTCACTCCACCACATCTATCTGTTCGGTTTCGCCAGCGGCAAAGTGCAAGATGTTTTGGGCGACGCAGCGGCTCATGGCCAAGCGGCCGTCGATGGTGCCTGTGCCTATGTGTGGCGACATCACAAGGTTGTCGAGGTGTTTGAGTGCGTCGGAAATGTGCGGTTCGAACTCGAAAACATCGAGTGCTGCGCCCCAAAGTCGCCCATTTTTTAGGTTGGCCACCAAGGCAGCCTCGTCCACAATGGCACCGCGCGCCGTATTCACCAAAACTGCGCCTTTTTTCATCTTTGTAAACGCATTTTCGTCGATTAAATGGTGTGTTTCGGGCGTGTAGGGCAGTAGCAGTACCACAAAATCGGCCGTTTGCAGCAGTTCGTCGAGGCCGACATAGCGTGCGTGGCATTTTTGTTCGGTTTCATCGGGCAATTTGTGGCGGTTGTGATAGACGATGTTCATACCAAAAGCCGCAGCCCGATGCGCCACCGCACGCCCAATGCGCCCCATGCCCACAATACCGAGCGTTTTGCCGCTGATACCGATGCCGAGATTGTTCATTACGCCAATTTTTATCTCGTCGGTTTGGCGCATTTTGCGGTCGAGTTCGGCGGTGCGGTGTGCGCAGGCCAACAGCAGCGTGAAAGTCTGTTCGGCGGTCGGTTCAATCACAGGGTCGGGCGTATTTGTTACGATTATTCCGCGCTTTTTGGCGGCTGCCAAGTCGATATTGTTGAACCCAGCACCGAAATTTGCAATCAGTTTCAGCCGTTTGGCTTTGGCGATTAGTTCGCTGTCGATACGGTAGTCGAAAGTTGGCACAAGCACCTCGCAATCGGCAATTTTTTCGGCCAGTTCGTCGTGCGAAAACTGCGCATTCGTCGGCATTTCTACTGTGTGGTCGCTCAGTGCAGCGAAACCTTCGATGGGCAGTCGGGTGGTGAGTAGAATTTTCATCGGCGGCGCATTTTTTAGTGTAAAATCCTGAAAACCAACTCTTTCAGCAATTCGTCGTCGGTAGTCGAAGCGTTGCCGAACCCCTTGCTTTTGGCGTCGGCGGTGCGTATGTCGCTGATTATCTGCAATGTTTTGCCCGAATTGTAGTAGCGTGCCGCCTGTTGGTAGTCGCGCACAAAGTAGGGATTTATGTGCAGTTCGGTTGCCACATTCATCTGACTTTTGTCCTTCAACGAGTGGTAGAGTAGCAGGTTGCCGAAGAAACCAAACAGCACCACAATGGTTTTGACCAGCGGGTTATTTTTCGGATTTTTGCCGAAATAATCGGCAATTCTGTTCGATTTCAGAATGTCGTGTTCGCCCAACGCTTTCACCAACTCGAAAGTGTTGTAGTCCTTGCTGATGCCGATGTTGCGTTCGACGATTTCGGGCGTAATTTGGTGCGTGTCTTTCTGCTCGATGACGATGCGCAGTTTGTCGATTTCGCCCACAATGCGCGACAGGTCGTTGCCCAAAAAGTCGGCGAGCATATTGGCGGCTTTCGGGTCGATGCCGAGGTTTTTGCTTTTGCAGTAGTCTTCGATCCAGCCAGCCACTTGGTTGTCGTAGAGTTTGCGCGACTCGAACAGCACGCCTTTTGCGGCAATTTCGGTGGTGTATTTTTTGCGGCCATCGAGTTTGCCATATTTGTAGCAGAACACCAAAATTGTCGATGGTTGCGGCTGTTTCAGATAGAAAACCAGATTGTCGAGATTCTTGATGTTTTGCGCCTCTTTTACGATTATTACCTGATGTTCGGCCATCATCGGAAAGCGTTTGGCAGCCATGATGATTTCGCCCAAATCGGCATCTTTGCCATAAACCACCGTTTGGTTGAACGCTTTTTCGTCTTCGGTCAGCACATTTTGCTCGATAAAATCGGCAATTTTGTCGATGTAGTAAGGCTCGTCGCCCGTCAGCATATAGACGGGTTTGTACTCCTTGCGCTGCAAAGCCGCTATTATCTGGTCGTATGTGATTGCTTGTTTTGCCATTTTTTCTCGATTTTACCAGCGTAAATGTTTGATTGTTACGCTTTTGTTTTGCAATGCTTCGAGCGATTTTATGCCGATGCGCAGGTGTTCTTCGGCAAACATACGCGTAACTGCCTTGTCGCTCTCTTCGGTTTTTACGCCCTCTTCGTGCATCGGCATATCCGACACGAGCAGCAGCGCACCCGTTGGAATCGAGTTGAAAAAACCGACGCTAAACAGCGTGGCAGTCTCCATATCGACGGCCAGCGAACGCACACGGCGCAGCGTCTCTTTGAACTGCTCGTCGTGTTCCCACACGCGGCGGTTGGTGGTATAAACGGTGCCTGTCCAGTAGTCGTGGCCAAAATCGCGTATGTTCGACGACACAGCGCGTTGCAGGTTGAATGCGGGCAGGGCAGGCACTTCGGGCGGGAAATAGTCGTTCGATGTGCCTTCGCCGCGAATGGCGGCACTGGGCAGAATGTAGTCGCCCACATGGTTTTTGTCTTTCAGACCGCCGCATTTGCCCAAAAACAGCACGGCTTTTGGCTTCACCGCCGACAGCAAATCCATGATAAGTGCGGCGTTTGGGCTACCAATGCCAAAATTGATGATAGTGATGCCGCACGCCGATGCGTTGGGCATATTGCTTTTTGTCCCGACGACCTGCGTACCGAGTATCTCGGCAAATTTTTCGACATAATTGTTGAAATTGCACAACAAAATGTAGTCGTCAAACGCATCTAGCGGGCGTTGCGTGTAGCGCACCAACCAATTTTTTACGATTTCTTCGCGGGTTTTCATATCAGAATGGTTTGAAAGTTTGAAAGTTTGAAAGTGTGAAAGTATGAAAGTATGAAAGTTTTGTTGAATTGATTTTTGGTTGATTGGTTGATCAAATTTATTTCTAGATTTCTAAATTTCTAAATTTCTGGTTGATTATTGTGCAAATGATTTTGGACACCGACAATTTTCAAATCTT
>CAVGYO010000106.1:0-6566 GCA_963633255.1 Erysipelotrichaceae bacterium | reverse complement strand
CCTCCGACAAGTTCGGGGGCGTTTCTGCTATTTGAATGGGGCGGTGGGTGAGCCAGATTTATCGGGTGAGCCCATCTTTCGTTGCTAAATTCCGAAAAGAATGGAATAAAAAATGAGAGTAGCAAAACTACTCTCAATAAACATCATCGCAACGCGACATGCTTTCACGAACTTAATCGGTGGGCTTACGATGTGACCCGTGCAAAGGTCATCAAAGCAAGATGGAGAAGAGAGTTGCACCTCTCAATTCCGCGGCAAAGGTAGATGAAAATTCTGAATCTGCCAAACACTTTGAGTGGGAGAAAATGCGTTTTGTGATTGGCGGTAGCCGCATAGCCAATGAATTTGGCAAGACGCTCGATGGCAGAGGGCTGCTGGCACGCGTGGTCGTGTATTTTGTAGATATAAATTTTGTTCGTAATTTTGCAAAATAGTTATCAACCACAATTCAATAGTTCGACAAAACACACACCATAAACCAATACAAACATGCCTACACTCAACTGGATTGGAAAAGAGAAAGTAGTTACCCACCACAACGATGTCCCCTATCGGGTATTAGACCACAAATACGACTATGGCACCCCCACCGACGAAGGGAAAAACATGATTATACATGGCGACAATCTGGAAGCACTGAAAGCCCTGCTGCCCCAATACGAGGGGAAAGTGGACTGTATCTATATCGATCCCCCGTACAACACTGGCAACGAGAAATGGGTGTACAACGACAATGTGAACGACCCGCATATACGAAAATGGCTGAATAAGGTAGTCGGTACAGAGACCGAAGACCTGACTCGCCACGACAAATGGCTCTGCATGATGTACCCCCGACTGGTACTGCTGCAGAAACTGCTTGCCCCCACCGGGGTAATGTTCATTTCAATAGATGATTTTGAACAAGCCAACCTAATGGAAATATGCAATGAATTATTCGGAATTCTAAATACGGAACAATATATATGGTGTTTACAAGACAAAAGTGAAAGTTCGTTCGTTAAAACAGCAGGACTTACCGTAAGGAAAGAACATGAATATATCATTGCCTGCTTCAATAACAACAATACTCGCTTCAATAAATATATCGGTCAGAGAGATTTTGCAGAAGCAATTCACACCAACCCTGATAACGACCCAAGAGGACCTTGGTTTTCTGGAAACATATCCAGAAATGGTATCAAGACTACTACTGGCTCAAAGTACTATACAATTATTAATCCAGCAGGAGAGAGCTTCACTCGAAATTGGACTTTAACAAAAGAAGAGTATGAGGTTGCTCTAAAGGACAATAGAATATATTTTGCCAAAAATGGAGCAGGCGTTCCAAGAATTAAGATATTTCCATCAAAAGAATCGCAATTAATTCAAAGTAGTCTATTTACAGATGTACATACATCAATTACAGGGAAAAAGGAATTAAATGCTATATTTGGAGAATCAACATTTCCTTTTCCAAAACCAACAACCCTAATTTCCAGACTTTTACAAATAGCCGCCAACAAAGATGCTCTCATCCTCGACTCCTTTGCAGGCAGTGGCACAACAGCCCATGCCGTGCTGAACCTGAATAAACAAGACGGAGGACATAGGCGGTTTATCCTCTGCGAGATGTGCGACTATGCCGAGACCATCACCGCCGAGCGGGTACGGCGGGTAATTAACGGCTACGGCGAGGGAAACAAAAGTGTAGAGGGCACGGGCGGCTCGTTTGCCTACTACGAACTTGGCGAGCCGATATTCAACGGCATCAACCTAAACGAAGCGATTGGCACCGACAAACTGCGCGAATACATCTGGTACAGCGAAACACGCGCCCCATACGCCCCCAGCAGCGCAAACGACCAGAACGCCTACCATTTAGGCAATTACAATAGCGTGGGTTACTATTTTTATTACAAGAAAAACGAAACAACCACATTGGACAAGGCATTTTTGAACACCATTACTGTGCGCGCCGACCAATACATCATCTACGCCGACAACTGTCTGTTGAGCGACGAGTTTATGCGCACCAACCACATTGTTTTCAAGAAGATACCGCGCGACATTCGTAAATTTTAATTTTTTCGAGAGCCATGGAACTAAAACCCTATCAGCAGCAGATATTAGACGATTTGCACCGTTTCATGCAGTGTGTGCAGGCGAAAAAAAATAGCAGCGATGCATTCAACGCCTTTTGGGCAACGCACCCACGCACGCCACTCACGCCGTTTCCTAGCAAGGCGGTGGAACCCTACAAAAACAGTGTGAAAAATGCGCCGCATGTCTGCATAAAAGTACCCACTGGTGGCGGCAAAACATTTATTGCCTCGGCTGCATTGCGCATCATTTTCGACGCGTTCGATATGAGTCGTTTTCGTGCCGTGGTGTGGTTGGTGCCCTCTATCACCATTTTGGAACAGACGCTGCACAACTTGCGCAACCCCGATCACCCATATCGCCAGCGCATCAATGCCGATTTTGCCAATCGTGTCGAAGTTTTTGGCAAAGAGCAGGCGTTGCAAGGGGCGGGATTTTCGCTGTCGGTGGCCAAAGAAAATCTCTGCATACTGGTGATGAGTTTCGACAGTTTGCGCGCTCGCAACAAAGAAGACCGCAAGGTATATCAGGAGAACGGTCACTTGCAGTCGTTCGAGCCGCTGGTGGCAAAAGACGAAAACGGTGACCCCGAACTGCAGTTGATGCGTGTGTTGCAAGCCATGAATCCTGTGGTAGTAGTGGACGAAAGCCACAATGCCGAAAGCGATTTGAGCGTAGAAATGCTACAAAACCTGAACCCGAGTTTTGTACTCGACCTGACAGCCACACCGCGCCGCAACAGCAACATTATCAGTTTTACCGATGCCTACGCATTGAAAAAGGAGAGCATGGTAAAGTTGCCCGTCATTGTTTACAACCACCAAAGCCGCAACGATGTGATATCCTCGGCGTTGGAGTTACAGCACCGTTTGGAGAGCGAGGCCAAAGCCGCCCAAGTCCAAGGCGGCAACTACATTCGCCCCATTGTTTTGTTTCAGGCGCAGCCGCGCACAGGCGACGAAAACATCACTTTCGACAAAATTAAGCAGACACTGATAGACCTGAAAATTCCCGACTCCCAAATCCGCATCAAAACTGCCGACCGCAACGAGATAAAAGGCGAGGATTTGCTTTCGCCCGATTGCGTGGTGCGCTATATCATCACCGTCAATGCCCTAAAAGAGGGTTGGGATTGCCCCTTTGCCTACATTTTGGCCTCGTTGGCCGACAAGAGTTCGTCGGTCGATGTCGAGCAGATTTTGGGGCGCGTGCTGCGTATGCCTTGGGTGCGTCGCAATTGGAACCCGATGCTCAACATGAGTTATGTGTTGACGGCTTCGCCCAAATTTCTTGATACGCTCGACAACATTGTCAAAGGACTAAATCACGCTGGCTTTAGCGACAACGACTATAAAGTGGCGGAACCCGAAAAAACAGCCGACACTACGCCCGCAAAATCGGCACAAATGCTGGATATTTTGTTTGACAATCAGCCAGAAACGACAGATTTAAGCTCCGACGAACTTGATGCGAAAAAAATCTCTTTTGTGCACCAAGAACAGCCCGAAAATACTAACGAAACGCCTTCTGAGGATCGCCATAGCGATGTGGACGAAATAGAGAAACAGGTGAAAGCCGAAGCTGCCAAAGAGGCGCAACAAGAAAAAAATGATAACAGCGGGAACAATAGCGTCCCCACAGAATTGGACAGTCAAGTGAAAAAGTACAAGATGAAAGAGACATTCAGCGAATCGGCCAAGTCGCTGAAATTGCCCCAATTCGTGAGCAACAACTCACAAGCGCTCAAAAACGATCTGTTTGTAGAACTGCAACAGAAAACCATATTCGAAAACAACGAACTTTTGTGCGATTTCAAATTGGGGAGCGAAAACTCGGTAATAAACTTTGAAAGTATCGAAACATCGATGTATCGCGTCGATTTGGACGAAACAAACAATTATAAACCGACCTATCTGAAAGTGGAGGGTCGTGCTCACGAAAGTATTGTAAACTATTTACTCGACCAAAAAAACAAAGAAAAACGCATCGAGAATTGTACTTACCGCCTAAAAAATATCATTGGCAAAATGTATCCAATCCCCGACAGAGAGATAGAACGCTACATTATGCATGTGTTAGAGCGATTCTCCGATGAACAGTTTTCCGACATGATGAATCACGAATACTCGTATGCCGACAAAATAAAAGCAAAAATCAAACAGTTGAGCGAAGCATACAAAGAGAAACAGTTTTTCACGATGGTCGATAGAGATATGATTTTTACGGAAGAGACCTATTGTCTGCCTACCGAAATAGTTCTTACAGATACCGTTACGGGCTTACCCAAATCGCTCTACGAACAAGAAGGAAAACTCGATGGTTTCGAGCGAGAGGTCATCAACGATGTGGCAAATCTCGAAAATGTGGAATTTTGGACGCGCAATCTCGAACGCACCAAAGGATTTTGTATCAATGGGTTTATCAACCATTATCCCGATTTTATAATCAAAACAAAGAGAGGAAAAATCGTTCTGCTCGAGACCAAAGGAGACCATTTAGAGGCTGAAAAAAAGATAAGACTCGGTAACCTATGGGCAAGCAAAGCAGGTAACAACTACAAATACTGTTTGGTATTCAGAGAGAGAATAGTAGACGGCACATACACCAAAAACGATTTTTTAGATTTAATCAGAAATCTTTAAGGCAAAACACCAAAGAAATTTAGTTGCTCGACCTTTCCCCCTCTTGTGGAAAAACCACTTTTATACTGTCTTGCTACTTTCATTAAGTTATTAAATCATTAAGTTATTAAGTTATTTTTTTTACAACCGCCTGATTATCAACATTTTGCAACGCAAAAAAAAATTTTTTCATGGAGGAGGGCAATGTTTCTATTTCTCTGTGGCAAAGGTTGGAAAAGTTTTTCAATTACACAACACTACCGCCCATCTCTTCGTCGAATAATTTACGAAGTTGTTGGCACAGAGCAGTCTCGTTGGCAATAAGCGCCCGCAACTCGGCCAAACCACGCTCGTTTTTTGGGCTGTGCAGCCACAGGCGCAGGTAGCCACCTTCGGCATATTTTTCGTGCAAGTGCGCCACCGCACGCCGAATGTGCCAATCGGCAGTGGCGTCGGGCTGCTGGCGCAACGAGAAACGCAGTGTGCGCCGCAAAATGAGTTCGGGCGTGATGTCGCGGTCGGCCTCGGCCACAATGCTACCGTAGATGCTGCGTGGCGGGCGGCTACCAGAAGCACGGTGATCTTCGATGGCTTCGGCCATTAGGCGCAAATCGGCATCGGAAAACCAGCGGCGCAAGTTTTTGTCGGCTAAAAGCAGTTCGGCAGAATAGATGTGGTGCCGTTCGCGCCCCTGCGGCAAGCCCACATCGTGATAAGCCGCCACCACATACACCATATTTGTATCGACATCGTAATTTTGGGCGAGCGCAAGACTTTCGGCAATTACACGCTCCACATGCGTGCGGTCGTGCCCACGGTCGAACGCCTCGTAGCGCGGCAAAACGGCCGTTTCGACATAGTTTTTCAAGCGCTCGTCTATCGGCATCGCATCAGAGATTTGTGAGCAGCCAAACCAGATACACGCCGTAGCAAAGCAGCAAAAATACGCCCTGCCAGCGTTTGATTTCGTGCTTTCGATTGGTGCCGACAAAGAGCCAAACCAATGCGCAACAGCCCGTTGCCAACGCCGCATCGATGGGCAGATTGGGATAAGCGGGCAGCGGGCGGATAACCGCACTAATGCCCAGCACAAAAAAGACATTGAATATGTTGCTGCCGATGACATTGCCGAGCGCCAAATCGGAATTGTGTTTGAACGCTGCCACCGCCGATGTGGCCAGTTCGGGCAGCGAAGTGCCAATCGCCACGATGGTTACGCCCACCACAGATTCTGGCACGCCCCACGCCGCCGCCATCGCCATAGCCGAGCGCACAATCAGTTCGCCGCCTACCACCAAAAAGCCGATGCCCACCACAATGAGCAGCAGGGCTTTCCACACGGCCATCGACTTGAACGACTCGGTCGACTGGTTTGAGCCACGCTTCGCCTCTTTCACCGAATGGTACATAAAAAGCCCGAAAATGAGCAGCAAAATCACGCCGTCGAGTCGCGAAAGTTGCCAATCGCTGCCCCATGCGCCGAAACATTCTGTGCCAAGAACCAATATCGCCAATCCCGCCGCAATGCTCATCGGAATGTCGAAACGCCGCGAACTGCGCTGCGAGGCAATCGGATAGATGGCCGCCGACACGCCCAAAATGACTAGCACATTGATGATGTTGCTGCCGAGAATGTTGGTCAGTGCAATCTCGCTCGAGCCTTCGATGGCCGCCATCAGATTGACGACCAGTTCGGGGGCCGATGTGCCGAACGCCACAATCGTCAGACCAATGATCAAATCGGGTACATTCAGCCGCTTGGCCAAACCCGACGCACCATCGACCAACCAATCGGCACCAAGCACCAACACTACAAAACCAATGATGAGTAAAATGATGTTTAATAGCATAAGTTGATGAGTT
>CAVGYO010000105.1:0-6573 GCA_963633255.1 Erysipelotrichaceae bacterium | reverse complement strand
TGGCCGTTTACAACGCCAATATGCTGCGATTTTATCAAGGCGAAGAACTGAAGTAAGCGGCGAAGAGTGAAAAAATTTTTTCATTTGAAAATTTGAAGATTTGAAAATTAATTTTCCCAAAATAACCAAATCAACAAATCAACAATAACTAGAAATCTAGAAATTAGAAATTAGAATTTTTTCGACAAGCGAGAGCAGAGTCAAATTTATTTGAACTATGCCGAGCGGAGAAAAAATGCGCGAAGCGAAATTAGAAATTAACGCCAATGCGTTAAATAAACCAAATCTGAAAAAATGATATGAAAAAGAGTGTAAAAATAACGCTAATTGTGGTGGCGGTGATTGCTGCTGCGGTGGCGGCGTGGTTTTTGTGCCGCCCGAAACCGCCCATGCCGCCCAAGTACGAAGCGACGACCGTGAAACGCGGTTCTCTGCAAAATTCTGTAACTGCCACAGGCACTGTCGAACCTGTTACGCAGGTCGAAGTGGGTACGCAGGTGTCGGGCATTGTGAGCCACCTCTACGCCGACTACAATAGCGTGGTGAAAAAAGGACAACTCATTGCCGAACTCGACAAAACGAACCTGCTGAACGATTTGGCCTCGAAAAAGAGCAATTTGGCGGTGAGCAAAACCGAGTACGAGTATCAACAAAAGAATTACAATCGTACTAAAACGCTGTACGACAAGCAGTTGGTGAGTGAATCGGACTACGAGACCGCCTACTACAACTACAACAAAGCGAAAAACAACTACGACATCGCAAAAATTCAGTTGGCGACCTCGGAAACCAATTTGAGTTATGCCACCATCTATTCGCCCATCGACGGCGTGGTGCTGAGTCGCGCAGTGGAGGAGGGGCAGACCGTGAACGCAGGCATGAACACGCCAACGCTCTTCAACATTGCCGCCGACCTGACCGATATGCGCGTGATTGCCGATGTTGACGAGGCCGATATTGGCGATGTGCGCGATGGGCAGCGCGTTACTTTCACGGTCGATGCCTATCCAACGGCCGTTTTCGAGGGCACAGTGCGCCAAGTGCGCCAAGAGGCCACCACCACCAGCAATGTGGTAACCTACGAAGTGGTTATCTCGGCACCGAATCCCGATTTGAGGCTGAAACCCGGCATGACCGCCAACATCACCATCTACACGCTCGAGCGCGACAGCGTGCTGCTTGTGCCGACCAAAGCGTTGAAATTTACGCCAACCGATGGCAGCGACGACACCATAATCGATTGCACAGCGAAGCACAAACTCTGGCTGCTCGAACCAGGCACTGTGCGTGCAGTGGCGGTCGAGATAGGCGAAGCGGCAGGCAGTCAGACCGAGATTGTGTCGGGCGTGAGCGAAGGCGCACTTGTGGCTACGGGCGTTGCTTCTGCCCCCACTACCGAAGCCGCCGAACCAACAGCCAATGGCGAACGCTCGCCATTTATGCCAGGTCCTCCGGGAAGCAATAAGAAGAAATAGTTTTTTTAAGAACATAGACTTTTTAATTGACAATGTTAGTAGCAAGTAGCAAGTAGCAAGAAGCAAGACAATTGACAATTATTTGAAAATTGCTTTTTCAATTAAACAATTAACCAATTAACCAATTAAACAATAACCAGAAATCTAGAAATTAGAAACCAGAAACTAGAAATTTTATCAACTCATCAACCTAGAAAAATGCGTGTAATAGACTTGCAGAATATAAAGCGAAATTTTATTGTCGGTGGCGAGACCGTCCATGCGTTGCGTGGTGTGTCGTTTGCCATTGAGCAGGGCGAATTTACCACCATTATGGGCACTTCGGGCAGCGGCAAATCGACTTTGCTCAACATTCTCGGCTGTCTCGACACGCCAACATCGGGCGAATACAGGCTCGATGGCGTGGAGGTACGCACGATGGACAAGAACGAACGCGCCACGCTCCGCAACCGCAAAATCGGTTTCGTGTTTCAGAATTACAACCTATTGCCCAAAACTACTGCGGTAGAAAATGTGGAATTGCCGCTCATGTACAATGCCTCGGTGAGTGCCGCCGAACGCCGAAGCCGTGCCATCGAGGCGTTGGAGGCTGTGGGGCTGGGCAACCGTTTGGAGCATAAAAGCAACCAGATGTCGGGCGGACAGATGCAACGCGTGGCCATTGCGCGCGCACTGGTAAACAATCCCGCCGTGATTTTGGCCGACGAAGCCACAGGCAACCTCGACACACGCACTTCGTTCGAGATTTTGGTGCTTTTTCAGAAGTTGCACGCCGCTGGGCGCACCATCATTTTTGTAACACACAATCCCGAAATTGCGCAGTACAGCACACGCAACATCGTGTTGCGCGACGGCCTTGTGATAGACGACACCATCAATCCAAATCCGCTCGATGCCGAACGCGCACTTGCCGAATTGCCAACCGAAGAGGATTAGTTTTCCCGTTTAACTTTGTAGCCACTTAATCAACTAATCAACCCAAACGAGCAGTAACTCGACTCAATGCTAACCCGCTGTTAATTTATGAACTTTGTAAATCTTCTCAAAATAGCGTTGCGTGCGCTGGCCAACAACAAAATGCGCGCTTTGCTCACGATGCTCGGCATCATCATTGGTGTGGCGTCGGTCATCACGATGTTGGCTATCGGGCAAGGCTCGAAAAAGAGCATTCAGGAGCAGATTGCCGAGATGGGCAGCAACATGATAATGATTCACCCCGGTGCCGATATGCGTGGCGGTGTGCGGCAAGACCCAAGCGCCATGCAGACGCTCAAACTCGACGATTATCGCGCCATCAAAAGCAGTTGCCCACATGTGGCGGCCGTCAGCGCATCCGTGTCGAGTAGCGGACAGTTTATTTTCGGTGCCAACAACTATCCAGGCAGTGTGAGCGGTGTTTCGGTCGATTATCTCACCATTCGCCAGTTGAAAATCGAGAGCGGCGATATGTTTGGTGAGGCCGACATCGAGTCGAACGCCAAAGTGTGCGTCATCGGAAAAACCATTGCCGACAATCTGTTTACCAATGGCGAAGATCCTGTGGGTCAGGTGATTCGGTTCAACAAAACGCCGTTTCGCGTGGTTGGTACGCTCGAACCGAAGGGCTACAACAGCATGGGACACGACCAAGATGCCATTGTGCTTGCGCCCTATTCCACGGTGATGAAGCGTTTGTTGGCGCAGACCTACCTGCAAGGCATCAACTGCTCGGCTACCACCGAAGCCGAAACCGATGCGGCCATCGACGAGATAACCACCGTGCTGCGGAACAACCACAAATTGCGCGATGGCGACGACGACGATTTCACCATTCGTTCGCAGCAGGAACTCAGTTCGATGATGACCAGCACCACCGACCTGATGACCGTACTTTTGGCGTGTGTGGCGGGCATTTCGCTGGTTGTGGGCGGCATCGGCATTATGAACATCATGTATGTGAGCGTTACGGAGCGCACGCGCGAAATCGGCTTGCGCATGAGCGTAGGCGCACGCGGCCGCGACATTCTTGCACAATTTCTGATAGAAGCCGTGCTGATAAGCGTAACAGGCGGACTCATCGGTGTTTTTGTCGGTGTTGGAGCGTCGTTTGCCGTAAAAATGCTAGCAGGTTGGCCCATTTATATACAAGTTTGGAGTATTTTGCTTAGTTTTGCAGTTTGTACGGCCACAGGTATATTTTTTGGTTGGTATCCCGCCAAAAAAGCCGCCAACCTCGATCCAATAGAGGCGATTCGCTATGAATAGTTAGAAGTGAGAAGTGAGTAGTGAGAAGTGTTTTTTGAGTTAGGAGTTTTTTAGTTAGAAAGTGTGAAAGTGCGAATGTAGGGGCGCGGCATGCCACGCCCGAAACAAATAACCAAATTAACAATTCAACGATTCAACAATAACCAGAAATTAGAAATCTAGAAATTAGAAATCATAATCACTTCAACAATTCAACAGAACACCTTCACACTTTATAAACTTTCAACTAAATGAAAATGTCGCGCGAGTTAAAAATAGAGATTGCCATTCATACGGCGTGCTGGCTGCTGGTGCTGGCCATTCCGTTTGTCTTTGTCGAACAATCCGACGATGGACTAACTTTCAACTGGTTTCGCTATGGGCATCACTGTGTGATGATAAGTGCCTGTGCCATAGTTGTTTACATCAATTATCTCTATCTGCTGCCAAAAATACTGTTCCAGCGCAAACGCACCGCACTGTTTTGGGTGGTCAATGTGATTCTTATCGTTTCGCTGGCACTCTCGCTTACGATTGCATTCAGTCCAAATGCGGGGCATCGGTTTGCGCGCCCGCTGATGCCGCAAACGGAACTCGACGAAGAACTGCCGCCCACGGAACTCGACGAAGAACTGCCACCGCCGCGTCCGCGCCCGCGTCCTCGTCCCACCTATTTGCCGCAGCAAGCACTCTTTTTTATGCGCGATTTGTCGTTCCTCTGCTTGGCGTTTTGTATCGGCTTTGCCGTGAAACTTGCGCTGCAATATCGCCGCAAAGAGTTGCACTACCAACAGATTGAGCGGCTGCAACTCGAAACGGAATTGATGCAGTTGCGCTATCAAGTCAATCCGCACTTTTTGCTGAATACGCTCAACAATATCTACGCGCTCATCGCTATTGATGCGGCAAAAGCGCAAAAATCGATACTCGAACTCAGCAAAATGTTGCGCTATGTGCTGTACGACAGTCAGGAATATGTGCCGCTGCCGCACGAAGTGCAGTTCTTGCGCAACTACATCGCTTTGATGCGCTTGCGCTTGAGCGACACGGTTACCGTGCAGGCCGATTTCGATGTGGACGACGACACACCGACTTTGGTTGCGCCGATGCTGTTCATCTCGCTGGTCGAAAACGCTTTCAAACACGGCATTTCGCCCAAAGGCAAATGCACCATCTCCATCGTCTTGCGCGACGACAACGGCTGCATAACCTGCCGTGTGGTCAATGGCAACTATCCCAAAACCGATGCCGACAAAAGCGGTTCGGGCGTGGGATTGGCACACTTGCGCCGCCGCCTCAATCTGATTTATCCCGACAGATATGTGTGGAACATCAGCCTCTCTGCCGACCAAAAAGAGTATATTTCGGAACTCACCATAAACACAAAAGCATGATACTCAACTGCGCCATTATCGACGATGAGCCGCTGGCTCTCGACCTGCTCGAAAACTATGTTGGCAAAACGCATTTTCTGAAATTAGAAGGGCGTTATTCGAACGCTGTGCTTGCGCTCGAAGGCCTGCAAGAGCGACCTGTCGATGTTGTTTTTTGCGACATTCAGATGCCTGGACTCGACGGACTTGCCTTTGCCAAACGCCTGCCCACCGACACATACATCATTTTCACCACGGCATTCGGGCAGTATGCGGTCGATAGTTACCGCGTGAATGCAGTCGATTATCTGCTGAAACCCTTTTCGTACGACGATTTTCTGATGGCGGCCAACAAGGCGTGGCGGCTCATCGAGCAGCAGCGCAAAAACAATTTTGTTCATACCGAACCAGAGACCATTTTCCTGAAAAGCGAGCGCAAACTTGTGCGCGTCGAACTCGACCATGTGCTTTACATCGAGGCCATGCGCGACTATGTGAAAGTGGTACTCGACGGCGATCAGGAGCCGATTTTCTCGCTGATGAGCCTCAAATCGCTGCTGTCGCTCTTGCCAGCAGGGCGATTTATTCGCGTGCACCGCTCGTTTTTGGTGCAGAAGTCGAAAATCGGGACGGTAACCAACAGCCACATCGAATTTGGACGCGTGCAAATACCCATCGGGCGGCTCTACAAAAACGACCTCGCACGCTTTCTATCCGAGCAAAAACACTGATTTCGGCACACACATAGACCCACTTTTGCAGGTTTGCGTCTTTTTTTTTACCTTTGCAAGATAAATCATTCCGAATTATTATGCAGGTAAAAGTAATAAACAAGTCGAAACATGCGCTGCCAGCCTACGCCACCGAAGCGGCGGCTGGTATGGATTTGCGCGCCAATTTGCAGGAATCCGTAGTGCTGAAACCGCTCGAACGGCGGCTCATTCCCACGGGGCTTTTCATCGAACTGCCAGTCGGTTACGAGGCGCAAATTCGCCCGCGCAGCGGTTTGGCCATCAAAAAAGGCATCACTGTACTCAATTCGCCAGGCACTATCGACGCCGACTATCGTGGCGAGATTTGCGTTATTTTGGTCAATCTTTCATCCGAAGAGTTTGTGGTCGAAGATGGCGAACGCATCTGCCAAATGGTAATTGCGCGCCACGAACAGGCGCAGTGGCTCGAAGTCGACGCGCTGGGCGATACCGAACGCGGCGCAGGCGGCTTTGGACACACGGGAGTTTAGTTAGAAGTGAGAAGTTAGAAGTGAGAAGTTAGAAGTGCTTTTTGAGTGAGGAGTTAGGAGTTAGGAGTGAGGAGTTTTTAATTGACAATTGACAATTGATAATTATTTGAAAATTTGAAGATTTGAAAATTGCTTTTTCGATTCAACGCTTCAACAATTCAACAACAATAATGGTTTCTCACTATAAAAAATTGGCGGCTTTTCTGATTCCGACACGGCATTGGGCGGCGAGTGTCAAAAATCAGGTTTTGTGTTTCGA
>CAVGYO010000104.1:0-6579 GCA_963633255.1 Erysipelotrichaceae bacterium | reverse complement strand
GTGAGTTTTTTTCAGAAAACAATAGTTTTTGCGAAAAAAGTGCGAAAAAAGCACGAAAGAGTTAGGATTTAGGAGTGAGGAGTTTTTTAGTTAGAAAGTTAGAAAGTGTGAAAGTGGCGTTCCCCCTTCGGGGGAAACGGGAAAGGGGGCGACGAGCAAGACAATAAATAATGAACAATGAATAATGAATAATAATTGCGGTGGTGTTGATACCGACAACCAGAAATTAGAAACTAGAAATTAGAAATTAGAAATTAGAAATTAACGCCAAAGCGTTAAACCAACCAACCAGAAATTCACGCCAATGCATTTGTCTTTTTGAATAAAAGGAGTTATTTTTGCAAATTGTTTTTATCGCAATGCTTATGAAACAAATCACTTGCTTTTTGTTGGCCGACGATGCGGCTGCGGTGGCGGCTACAGTGGCGCAGTTGCGCCAGTCGCCGTGCGTGGCGCGCATCTTTTTGCTGTCGCACAACGGCACTGCTTGCACCGATTGCCAAACGCTCGCGATTACCGATTTTGCTAGCAGCGACACGGTGGCGCTTGTGGCGGCTCACACCGACACCGACTATGCACTTCTCTACACCAAATCCACGCCGCTTGCGCTCGGACAGCGCGCGCTGGAACGCATGGCGCAGGTGGCGACCGATACCGCTGCAGGGTTGCTCTACACCGATTATTATGCGCAAAAAGGCGACGAACTGCTCCGAAATCCGACCATCGACTACCAACTTGGCAGCCTGCGCGACGATTTCAACTTCGGTTCGTTGCTGTTGTTCGATGCGCAACGCCTGAAACAGGCGGTGGCGGCTTCGGAGGCGCATTTTCGCTTTGCTGGCTGGTACGATTTGCGGCTGCACATCAGCGAATCGGCACCGATTGTTCGCCTGCCCGAATTTCTCTACACCGAAGTGGAGCAGGACGCACGCCGCAGCGGTCAGAAGCAGTTCGACTATGTCGATCCGAAAAATCGCGCGGTGCAAATCGAGATGGAGCAGGCTTGCACGGCGCATCTCCAGCGCATTGGGGCTTATCTTGCGCCCAATTTTACGGCGGTCGATTTTGCCGAAAACGATTTCCCTGTCGAAGCGTCGGTCATCATTCCTGTGCGCAACCGCGTCAGCACCATCGACGACGCTATCCGCTCGGTGCTTGCGCAGAAAACTACTTTTGCGTTCAATCTGATAATCATTGACAACCACTCGACCGACGGCACTTCAGAATGCATCGAAAAATATACCAACGATGCGCGCGTGGTGCATCTCGTCCCAGCGCGGGACGATTTGGGCATTGGCGGCTGCTGGAACGAGGGCATTTACAGTCGGCACTGCGGCAAATTTGCGGTGCAACTCGATAGCGACGATGTTTACGAGTCGCCCAATACGCTGCAAACGATGGTCGATGCGTTCTACCAACAGCGTTGCGCTATGGTGGTCGGTGCCTACACGATGACCGATGGCGCCATGCATCCCATTCCGCCCGGACTGATCGACCACAAGGAGTGGACGCCCGACAATGGTCGCAACAATGCGCTGCGTATCAACGGGTTAGGCGCACCGCGTGCCTTCTACACACCGATTTTGCGGCAGTTTGGCGTGCCAAATACGAGTTATGGCGAAGATTATGCGCTCGGTTTGCGCTTTTCGCGCCGCTATCAAATCGGTCGTGTGATGCAGTCGGTCTATCTCTGCCGCCGCTGGGAGGGTAATTCCGATGCCGCTCTGTCGGTCGAAAAGGTGAACGCCAACAACCTTTATAAAGATCGTTTGCGCACTATCGAAATTTTGGCGCGACAAAAACAGAATGCTCTTGTTTAGACTGAATCTAAATAAGAAAAGTGAAAATTTATCGATAAAAACGCCTAAAAATGAATTTCGATACTCTGATTTTGAAATGCGTTATTTAGATTGAGTCTAAATAGTATATCAAAAATTGGCGTTTTAATCGGAACTTTTTGGCTATTTTGATTGTTCGAAAAATGGATTTACAGACCTCTGTAAAGCAACTTTTTGCGGCGCAAATGCGCGATTGGCCGTTGGCTGCAAAAAATTTTGCCGATTTGGCGCGTGTCGAGGTGCGCACTTTCGCTTTCGATGGTTTTTCGGTGCGTGTGCAGTGCAATCCTGCGCGTGTGGTGTCGTCGGCGGCCAAGGTCGATGCAGCGACCATTGCGGCGCGTCCCTGCTTTTTGTGTGCGCACCATCGTCCGGTGGAACAGGCGGCTGTGGCGTATGGCGATTGGGAAGTGCTGGTCAATCCGTTCCCGATTTTTCCGCAGCATTTCACGCTGGCACACAAGCAGCATCAACCGCAGGAGATTGTAGCGTATATTGCTGATTTTCTGGACTTTGCGCGGCATTTGCCCGATTATGTTGTCTTTTATAATGGGCCGCGTTGCGGGGCTTCTGCGCCCGATCATCTCCATTTTCAGGCGGGGACAAAGGCGTTTTTGCCGCTCATCGGCGACTATTTTCGGCTGAAATCGGCGCGTGCGCGACTGGTCGATACCACTGGTTCGGCGCATACATTTGCGCTCGACGGCTATTTGCGCACTGTTTTTTGCATCGAGGGCAAGCGCGACGATGCCCTGCAGGTGGCGTTTTTGAAACTATACAACACACTTTTGTCGGAGCCGCTTGTAGAGCCGATGATGAACCTTGTGGCTTGCTGCGAGCAGGATTGCACCTATCTGTTTGTGCTGCCGCGTCGTGCGTTTCGTCCGTGGCAATATGCGACCGAAGAGGTTGAAAATCAGTTGCTTATAAGTCCTGCGGCGGTCGAGATGGCAGGCGTTTTTGTTACGCCGAATCCCGCGCATTTTGCCAAAATCACAGCGGCCGACATTGTCGATATTTTCGACCAAATTACGCTAAAACTTTGAAAATCAGCAAAATGGGAATCGTTCAGAGAAAAAAGAAATTGGGAGAATCGACAGCGGCATTGAAGATGTTTGTGCCGTCGGTCGACGATTTTATGGCCAAATCAACCGTCGATTTTCCTGCGATGGAGCAGTTTCCGCCCAGTGCCGAGCGGCAAATTTCGGTGGGCATTCTGTCGGCTGCCGAGGTGCAGTTCGATTTCGACACCGCTTTTCGCTGTGTGCCGACGGGCGAAATTGTTGCTGCGGGCAGTTACACCGCTACTTGCGCTGCTGGCAAGGTGGTTTGGCGTGGCGTGCCGTTTGCCGAACTCCGTTTTGAACCCATTGAACCACAAAAAGCCGACGAACTGGCGGGGCATTTTTGCCTGCGTGGTGTGCTGATTGGCATCGGTTTTCATTGGGAGCGGCGCGAAGACCAATTTTTCAAGGGCGCATTGCGATTGATTGTCGATGCTGATAAGTTGGTGGCAATCAATGTGTTGCGTGTCGAAGATTATCTCTACAGCGTTATCTCGTCGGAGATGAGCGCCACCTCGTCGCTCGAACTGCTCAAGGCGCACGCCGTCATTTCGCGCAGTTGGCTGATGAAGCCGATTATCGATGCCGAACAGGGGCGAAAACCGCATCAACAGCCTCAAAATCAGACTGATGGCGAGTGGATAAAATGGTACGAACGCGATGCACACGCACTGTTCGATGTGTGTGCCGACGACCATTGTCAGCGTTATCAGGGTGTGGCGCGCGCACAAACGCCGTTGGTGAAACAGGCTGTCGAAGCCACGCGCGGCGAAGTGCTGGTGAGTGGTGGCGAGATTTGCGATGCGCGTTTTTCGAAATCGTGCGGTGGCGTGTCGGAGCGTTTCGGCACCTGCTGGGCCGACGAGCAGCACGACTATTTGCAGCCCGTGCGCGATGCGGCTGACGCTGCGCTGCCCGATTTGACCGTAGAAGCCAACGCCGAACGCTGGATTCGTTCTGCGCCAGAGGCATTTTGCAACACACACGACGCGCAGATTTTGTCGCAAGTGCTGAACAATTACGACCAAGAAACGACCGATTTTTACCGCTGGACGGTGCGTTACACCACCGCCGAACTCTCCGAATTGGTGCGCCGCAAGTCGGGCATCGATTTTGGCGATATTGTGGCGTTGGAGCCTGTCGAGCGGGGCGCATCGGGGCGGTTGGTGCGTTTGCGCATTGTTGGCACAAAACGGACGCTTGTGGTCGGCAAAGAGTTGGAAATTCGCAAATGGCTCTCCGAATCGCACCTGTACAGTTCGGCCTTTGTGGTCGATGTGCTGCCCGACGGTTTTTTGCTCACGGGCGCAGGCTGGGGACACGGTGTGGGATTGTGCCAAATAGGTGCTGCCGTGATGGGCGCAAAAGGCTATAAATACAACGAAATTTTGGCACACTATTTTGTACATTCGCAAATAAAAAAACTATGGTGATGGATTTTTGGTTGATTTTTCTAGCGGCAGTTGCGCCTGCATTTGTTTTGCTGGTGTATATATATAGGTGCGACCGCGATCGTCCCGAGCCATGGCGTTGGTTGCTGAAAGGTTTTTTGTTCGGCATTTTTTCGACGATCATCTCACTACTTTTTTCGGTTCCTGCCGAGGCGTTGGGCTTTTATACACAGTCGCCCACCGTGCCGATAGAGAGCGTGAAACTCGCTTTTCTTGGTGCCGCCATTCCCGAAGAGAGCGCTAAACTGCTGATGCTGTGGCTATTGCTGCGCCGCAATCCCTATTTCGACGAGCGCATCGATGGCATTGTCTATGCCGCCACCATCGGTCTTGGTTTTGCTGCTGCCGAAAATGTGCTGTATCTCTTCCAAAACTACGATGCGTGGGTTTCGGTGGGCATTACGCGCGCTATTTTTGCCGTGCCAGGGCATTTTTTCTTTGCTGTGGCTATGGGCTATTTCTATTCGCTGGTCTATTTTGGTAAGGCATCGGGTTTTACAAAACTTTGCGTTTGGCTTGTGCCTGTGTTGTTGCATGGCACTTACGATGCCATTCTGATGGTGAGCAAAACATCGCCGCAAATTCAGGGTTTGCTGCTGCTGGTGTTTCTTGTTTTCTGTCATCGCTTGCGCAAAAAAGCCTCAAAACGCATCGATGCGCACATCAAAGCCGACGCTGGCGACCGTTATTGGACACTTTTTAATGACCGTTTCAAATGAAAAATCAAGAAAAAAAATCAGCTGCATCGCCTTGGCTTTGGGTGCCGACGCTCTATTTTGCCGAAGGCGTGCCGTATTTCATCGTAAATAATGTTTCGGTGATGATGCTTACGCGCATGGGCGTGCCAAATGGCCAAATGTCGTTCTATACCTCGTTGCTCTACCTGCCGTGGCTCATCAAACCGTTTTGGTGCCCGTTTGTCGATATTATCAAGACCAAACGCTGGTGGATTTTGGCTATGCAGTTGGTTATTGTTGCGGCATTTGTGGGGCTTACGCTGGCCATTCCGCACCCATCGAGCGAGGTTATCGCTGCGCACGAAACGCCAATATCGCTTTTTGCTGTTATGCTCATCATTTTTTGGATAACGGCATTTGCTTCGGCCACGCACGACATTGCCGCCGATGGATTTTATATGCTTGCGCTCTCGCCCGGCAATCAATCGTTGTTTGTTGGCATTCGCTCCACATTTTACCGCATCTCGTCGCTGTTTGGACAAGGCGTGTTGCTCACCATTGCGGGGCTGCTCGAAACGCATACGCACGACATTCCTTTTGCTTGGCAAATGACGCTGCTCATCACTTCGGTTTTGTTTGGGCTGATAACCATTTGGCATCTGTTTTTTATACCAAAACCTACGGCCGATTGTCCCCATGTAGAAGACGATTCTGCCAATCGTGCGAGAGAAATCATGCACGAATTTGGGCGCACTTTTGCCACCTATTTTCGCAAACCAGGTGTGCTGTTGGCTATCGTTTTCATGTTGGTCTATCGTCTGCCCGAAGCCTTTTTGTTGAAGATGATAAATCCGTTTTTGGTCGATTCTGTCGACAAAGGCGGTCTTGCACTCAGCACCGAAACTGTGGGCATTGTTTATGGTACTATCGGGATAATTATGCTCACTGTGGGCGGCATTTTTGGCGGCATTTTTGCCTCGCGCGTCGGCCTGAAAAAGTCGATGTGGCTTATGGCGGCGTGCATGACTTTGCCTTGTTTCAGTTTTGTTTATCTCGGTGTGTGCCAGCCGTCGAACATTGTGCTAATTTCGCTAGCAATAGCGGTGGAGCAGTTTGGCTACGGATTTGGTTTCACGGCCTACACCCTCTATATGATGTACTTTTCCGAAGGCGAATTTAAGACTGCGCACTATGCCATTTGCACTGCATTTATGGCGGCCAGCATGATGTTGCCAGGACTTGTGGCGGGCTTTTTGCAAGAGATGCTTGGCTACGCCAATTTCTTTTGGATGGTGATAGCCTGCTGCCTTGCTACCGTGGTCGTAACCCATCTCGTACTTCGCCACATCGACCCGCAGTTTGGGAAGAAGTGAACGGCGGTGGATTGTCCTGATTTCTAGATTTCTGGTTTCTAATTTCTAGTTGTCGCACTCAACAACGCCACAATTATTATTCATTATTCATTCTTAATTCTTAATTGTTCTCTAACCCCTACCCCCGCCATTCGGCGGGTACTCCCCCTATCTGCTGCGCAGCAGGGGGAGAGAAT
>CAVGYO010000103.1:0-6589 GCA_963633255.1 Erysipelotrichaceae bacterium | reverse complement strand
CAATGTTAGTAGCAAGTAGCAAGTAGCAAGTAGCAAGAAAAATTAGGAATTAGGAGTGAGGAATGAGGAGTTTTTTAGTTAGAAAGTGTGAAAGTATAAAAGTGCGAAAGTTCGAACATTCGATAATTCAATGATTCAATGATTCAATGATCATCACTTGTAGGGGCGCAGCATGCCACGCCCGAAACAAATAACCAATTCAACGATAACTAGAAACTAGAAATTAGAAATCTAGAAATCAAAATCAACGACCAATCAACAATAATTTGAAAATGAACTCATACGAACTTGAAATGAAGGTGCGCGATTACGAGTGCGATTTGCAGGGCATTGTGAATAACGCTAATTATCAGCACTATTACGAGCATACGCGCCACGAATTTTTGACGGAACACGGCGTCAGTTTTGCACGCTTGCACGACGAAGGACTCGATTTTGTGGTGGCACGCCTCGAAATATCGTTCAAAGCACCGCTGCGCTCGGGCGACCGATTTTTGTCGGTGATGGAACTCGAACGCGACCGCATAAAATATGTTTTCCACCAAAAAATCTACCGACTGCCCGAACGCACCCTGTGCAATGTGGCGCGCGTCGATTGCGTCGCTCTCGACCACGGACAACTCACCCGCCATTCGTGCATCGACAAAATTTTCTTCCCAGAATAACTTTATTAGTAGCAAGTAGCAAGTAGCAAGTAGCAAGAAAGTGAGCAGTGAGCAGTGAGCAGTGAGAAGTGTTTTTTTTAGAGAGCATAGAATATAGAACATAGAGCATAGACTTGTAGGGGAGCGTGGCGTTCCCCCTTCGGGGGAAACGGGAAAGGGGGCGACGAGTAAGGCAATGAACAATGAATAATAATTGCGGCGTTTCGGCTACCGATAACTAGAAACTAGAAATCTAGAATTTTTTCGACAAGCGAGAGCAGAGTCAAATTTATTTGAACTATGCCGAGCGGAGAAAAAATGCGTGAAACGAAATTAGAAATCAACAACCAATCAACCAAAAACACTTTCAAACTCAAAAAAAATGAAATACATCGGAGCACATGTGAGCGCGTCGGGCGGAGTGGAAAATGCACCGCTGAATGCGCACGCCATTGGCGCAACGGCGTTTGCGCTCTTCACCAAAAATCAACGGCAGTGGTTCGCTGCGCCGCTCACCGACGAATCGGTGGCGCTGTTCAAAGCGCGCTGCGCCGAATACGCCTACACCGCCCAGCAGATTTTGCCGCACGATAGTTACCTCATCAATCTCGGTTCGCCCGATGCCGAAGGCTTGGAAAAATCGCGCAAATCGTTTATCGACGAGATGACACGCTGCGCACAACTCGGACTCGACCGCCTGAATTTTCACCCAGGCAGCCATCTCAACAAGGTTTCGGAGCGCGACTGCTTGGCACGCATCGCCGAGTCGATAAATTTGGCACTGCAAAAGACGCAAGGCGTTACCGCTGTGCTCGAAAATACGGCAGGTCAAGGCTCGAATGTCGGCTTTCGGTTCGAACATCTGCGCACCATTATCGACCAAGTGGAAGACCAGAGCCGCGTGGGCGTTTGTATCGACACAGCGCACACATTTGCAGCGGGTTACGACATTGCCACGCCCGAAGGTTTCAAATTTGTTTTCGACGAATTTGAGGCCATCATCGGGTTCAATTATCTGCGCGGAATGCACCTCAACGACTCGAAAAAGGCACTGGCATCGCGCGTCGATAGGCACGAGTCGCTAGGGCAAGGACTGATTGGCAACAAACTGTTCGAGATGATTGCCGCCGACCCGCGCTTCGACAATATGCCGCTGATTCTCGAAACGCCCGACGAGGCGCGTTGGTCCGACGAAATAGCGTGGTTCAAAAGCAAAATGGCGGCACAATGAAAAAAAAGTTTCTCACACACTGGTTTTTTGCCAAACGCAATGTAACATTTGCAACGCAAATGCTCGCCAAACCCAATAATGCGTGGACTGCGCTTGCCGAAATCGACGAACGCACAGCGACTCGGTTTGTCTATTTTTTTGCGACCTGCTGTGCCGTAGCCAAATTTTTCGGCTTCTGGATTTTCGACGACGGCACATTTCCTGTCTCGCTGTTGGCGGCCTCGTTTCGTGCGTTGGCTTTACTTACCACTTGGTGGCTTTCGCTGCGCTACCTGCCCACGCTGGTCGCACGACTGTTCAAAGTCGACATGCCGCCGCGCGAAACCGCTCTGCTGGCGGCTTTTGGGCTGCTGCCCGTCTTTGTTGTCTATCTGATTTTGGCGTTCACATCGGCATCATTTCTCTATTTTTTGGCGTTGTACAACTACATTATTTTGTATGGAGGCGTGGGCGTGCTGCTCGATACCGATGAGCGTACACGCGGGCGTTTAGCGCAAATGGTGGCCGTTTGGCTTTGGGCATTGCCGCTGGCCATCGAGTGGCTTTTGCGCCTGCTTGTACCAAATGCACCCTTGTAAAAACCATTTTTTCAGAAAAAATAATTATCTTTGCACCCGAATATACTGCCGACTGTGGCACAAAAATCGTTTGTCATATTATTCGTATTATTGGCGTTTTGTAGTTGCTCGAAAAACGACTTCAAAGTTTGGCGCGACCTGAACACCAGCACAATCGAGCGCATCAAAGCCGATAGCGCAGACTATTACGAAGTGTCGCCGTCGGGCGTGCTTTATCGGGTTATCTATCCCGTCTACCATACAGGTTCTAAACCGAAACCGGCTTCATCGGTGCGCGTAAGTTACACGGGTTGGCTTATCGATGGCACAAAATTCGAGTCGCAAGATACAACAATACTTTATGTAGGCAATTTGGTACAAGGCTGGCAGGAGGCACTCTGCATGATGCAAGATGGTGAGCGTTGGCGCATCTATATTCCCTACAATTTGGGCTATGGCAGCGAAGGTCAGACAGGTGCCGATGGCAATTTCATTATTCCGCCTTATTCTACGCTTATTTTCGATATTGAAATTGCTGGAGGTGGAGTTTTTAATTGATTATCAGAATGAAACGAACGGCATTGATAGTGGTTTTGGCTTTGTGTGCGACAGCAGCCGCAGCGCAACGCTTGGGCGGCGTGGCAGGTTACCAACTGTCGTGGGGCTTCAATTCCACCACCAGCGATGTGGTCAATTTTGGTGCAACGCCAGGTTCTGGCTTTTTGGTGGGCGTGATGTTCGACTGGGACATATCCAACCGCTGGGGCATCGAGGCGGCGGCTACCTACAACTTGCGCACCACAAAATATCGTTTGCAACTGGCTGAAAATCAAGGACTTGACACGGCAAACATTTTCAAACGCCAACTCTATTTCCTCAACATTCCTGTGCATGCCTATGTCAATTTTCCGTTCAGAAAATGGACGCTTGCGCTCTATTTCGGGCCTTCGTTCAATGTGGGATTGCACGGCAAAGACATTGCTTGGCAGGACACCGAGTGGCAAAAACCCGTGATGCTCGAAGATGATAAAATTTTCGGCAGCAAAAACGAGGGGCGGCTCTATCGCTTCGAAATCGGTGCAGAAATCGGTCTGCGCTTCAAATACCGCAACTACTCGTGGTCGATGGGCTATCACCACGGCTTCAACAACCTGACCAAAGACGACGATTTCGACTGGACGCTCACCCTCCCCGCCAACACCAAAAAGCGCGTTACCATGGGCGAATTCAATGTCTCGTTTGCCTACCTCTTCGACTTAAGGCGGTAAATTCCGACGAAAAACAAGCGGACTCTCGATTGCTCGGAAGTCCGCTTTTGTTGTTATGCGCAGTCGTCAGAATGTGCGCTCGAAACAGGCCACCAAATGGCGTTCGTTGGCCAGTTTGCGCAGGTTCAGCACCGCGTAGCGCATACGCCCTAGCGCAGTGTTGATGCTGATGGCTTCGATTTCGGCTATCTCTTTGAAACTCAAGTTTTTGACAAATCGCATACGCACAATACGCTGCTGATTGTCGGGCAGCAGGTCGATGAGTTTCATCAAGTCGATGAGGGCGGCCTCGTAGGTGAGGCTGTCGAAAGTATCGTCGTAGAGTTTGGCGTTGTTCAGCAGGTCGAAAGTGTCGCTCTCGTCGGTCGAAACGGTGTTTTCGGTCTTTTCGCGGCGGTAGTTGTCGAACACAATGTTGCGTGCAATGCGCGACAGCCACGAGAAAAACCGCCCAACTTCGGTATAGCGATGCTGCCGAATGGTAGTGATGGCTTTGATGAAAGTGTCTTGAAAAACATCATCGGCAAGGTCGCTGTCGTGCGTAATGCCATAGATGTAGTTGTAGAGCCTATCTTTGTGCCTGTTCAACAGCACTTCGAACGCCTCGTTACAGCCTTGTTCGTAACTCTTCACCAACTGTTCGTCGGTCAAAGATTGCAAAATTTCCATACTTTTTTCGCTTGGTCAAAGAAGTAGGTGTGTTACGATAGGCGGTCAGTTTTGGGGTTGTTTCTATGTTAATTATCGGCAAAAGTAGGTCTTTTCTTTCGATTAACCAAATTTTTTTGCACAAAAATGCAAAAATTGCGTTTTTTTGTCCTTTTTTCGGAGCCCGTGTTCGTCAAATTGCAGATTTGGTTTTGTAGGGACATGGCACGCCACATCCCTACTTTCAAACCTTTCCTTACTTTTTCGCTTTCATACTGGCGAACACAAAATAGCCGATGAGCAGCGCATAGGCAACAATGCCGCAGATGGCTGCACCGTCGCTTTGCGCCCAAGTGGGTTGATACCAATCGATATTGGCAAATTTGAGTGCCGCGCTTACCACGCCCATCAGTGCGCCGCCCGCTATCAGTCCCGAGGCGATAAGCGTGCCTTTTTCCTGACGCGCATTGTTGGTAGCCGCCTCTTTCGAGCGTGTCGAGACAAACCAACTTATCAGACCGCCCACAACCAACGGTGTGTTCAGTTGCAACGGAATGAACATACCGAGCGCAAACGCCAACACTGGCACGCCCAACACATTGAGTAGCAGTGCCAAAATTGCACCGACGCCGTAGAGCAACCATGGTGCGCCTTGTCCCATCATCAGCGGCTCGATGACGGCCGCCATGGCGTTGGCTTGCGGTGCTACAAGCGCATTTTCGCCCGTAAACCCGTAAGTTTTGTTCAGAATGATGATGACGCCGCCCACCGTTGCCGCCGACACAAGCGTGCCGAGAAACTTCCACGCCTCCTGTTTGGCTGGCGTAGTGCCAATCCAGTAACCGATTTTCAGGTCGGTGATGAAGCCGCCCGCCATCGAAAGAGCGGTGCAAACCACGCCGCCAATCACCATCGAAGCCACCATGCCGCTCGTACCTTTCAGCCCGACTGCCACCAAAACCACCGAGGCGATGATGAGCGTCATCAGTGTCATGCCCGACACGGGATTCGACCCGACAATGGCGATGGCGTTGGCCGCGACGGTGGTGAACAAAAAGGCGATGACCGCCACCACTACAAACGCAATGATGGATTGGAACAGATTGTGAATCACACCGAGGTAGAAAAACAGCAGTGTGATGACCAACGCCGCCACCACAGCGATAGCGATAAACCGCATCGAAAGGTCGCGCTCGGTGCGTGGCACTGCCTTGGCGATGGCTTTGCCCTTGCCACCGAGTTCTTTGCCCGCCAATCCGACGGCACTTTTAATCACGCCCCACGATTTGACAATGCCGATGACTCCCGCCATAGCGATGGCACCGATGCCGATGTAGCGCGCATAATTCGTAAAAATCCATTCGGGTTGCATTGCGCTGAGCATCACCGAATCTTGTGTAGTCATGCCGAGCAGCGGCACAAGAATCCACCATGCAAACAGCGAACCAGCACAGATGATGGCCGCATATTTCAGTCCGACGATGTAGCCCAAGCCGAGCACCGCCGCGCTGGTGTTTATCGAAAAAGTGAATTTCGCTTTTGTGGCCAAAGCGTCGCCCCAAGCGGTCATGCGTGTGCTGAGCACCTCGCTCCACGCACCGAAAGTCGATACGCAGAAGTCGTACAATCCGCCGATGGCCGCCGCCCAAACGAGCGGTTTGGCCTGACTGCCGCCTTTTTCGCCCGAGACAAGCACCTGCGTTGTAGCAGTGGCTTCGGGGAACGGATATTTGCCGTGCATATCGCTCACAAAGTATTTGCGGAACGGAATCAGAAACAGAATGCCCAAAATGCCGCCCAGAAGCGAACTCAAAAACACCTGCATGAAACTGACCGTGATATCGGGATATTTTGCTTGCAAAATGTAGAGTGCAGGCAGTGTGAATATGGCACCCGCCACGATAACGCCCGAACTTGCGCCAATCGACTGTATAATCACATTTTCGCCGATGGCATTTTTGCGTTTGGTGGCACTCGACAGCCCCACCGCAATGATAGCGATAGGAATGGCCGCCTCGAACACCTGCCCCACTTTCAGCCCGAGATAGGCCGCTGCCGCCGAAAACAGCACCGCCATCACTATGCCGCAAGTTACCGAATAGACGCTGATTTCTGGGAAACTCCTGTTTGCAGGCAGAATCGGCTCATATTTTTCGCCCTGCTTCAGTTCACGATTCGCATTTTCGGGCAGTTTAATCTCTTGTTTTTCGTTGTCCATTGTTGTTATTATTTCAAATTTCA
>CAVGYO010000102.1:0-6732 GCA_963633255.1 Erysipelotrichaceae bacterium | reverse complement strand
CGGGGGCAAAATGTTCTGCTCGATAGCGATGTGGCGGCACTCTATGGTGTGGAGACGCGTGTCGTAAACCAAGCAGTAAAGAACAACCCAAACAAGTTTCCCAATGGGTACATATTTAGTTTGAAAAATGATGAGTTTGAAGATTTGCGATCAAAATTTTTGATCACAAATAACCCAGAAAAAATTCCACAAGGGCATTCGTTTGAGGCTGATAAACAAGAACTTACAGATTTGCAGTGGAAAATTTCCACTACAAAATTATCAAAATCTCGCGTGCTGCCCAAAGCCTTTACAGAAAAAGGGCTTTATATGCTTGCTACGATACAAAATAAAACGGGAATAATTTCGTTTAGTAGCAAGTAGCAAGTAGCAAGACGAGTTTGAAAGTGTGAAAGTGCGAAAGTGCGAATGTAGGGGTGCGGTATGCCACGCCCGAAACAAATAATCGATTCCACAGTTCAACGATTAAACAATTAACCAGTTCAACGATTCAACAAAAAAAACAACATTTTATTCATTAACCTTTTAAATTTTATTAAATCATGAAAACTTCAAAAATTTTCTTTGCTGCAATGATGGTAGCAGCAGTAGCAGTTGGTTTCACTGCTTGTGAAAAAGACAAATCGGATCCGTTTGAAGAGCCTGACAAACGCGACGGCTCTGAAGCCAACCCCTACAATGTGCAGGATTTGTTGAATATGAAAACCAACAACACCTTGCCCGATAAAGACGCCGGCACGACCAAATCGTGGGTCGCTGGTTACATTGTAGGTTGCTACAACTTCGATGCTACTCCACAATGGGTGATAGGTGCAGACAATGCAGTTACAACCAATGTTTTGCTTGCCGATGATGCAGCAAGCACAGATACATACGCTGTCGCTTCCGTCAAATTGGGCGATTTTGCAAGCGTACTGAACTTGAGCGATAACCCAGGCAATCTTGGCAAGAAACTCACACTCTACGGCATTGTTGAGAAATATTGCGGTGTTGCAGGTGTTGTTGATCTCGAGAAAGTCTTGTTGGATGGTACTGAAGTTGACCTTCCTGGCGGGGATGACGCACCCGTAACCGACAACATGACAGTAGCCGAAGCCTTGGCTGCAGCCAACTCGTTGAAAGCGGGTGCTCAAACAAGCCAAACGGCTACGGTTATTGGCTATGTTTCGCAGATCAAGGAGGTGTATACCGAACAATATGAGAATATATCGTTCTATATGAGCGACGATGCTACCGCTACAACAGCCACCCAAAGCGATTTTCTTGCTTACCGTGTGAAAGGCGGCGATGCTGCCAATATAAAAGTTGGCGACAAAGTGAAAGTTACGGCTAAACTGACCAACTACAAAGGCAACACTCCTGAGACTGTTGCTGGCGGTACTGTAGAAATTGTAGAATAATTCTGCAGAACAGTATAAAACAAACAGAGTCCCCGTGCCATTAGGTGCGGGGCTTTTTTGTAATTAAGAGTTTTGAATTTAGAATTATGAATTGTTCGGTAATCACAGACAACTGCAGAGAAATAGTTCAACAAAAAAATGGCTTGGCATGCCGCGCCCCCTACAAGTGATGATCATTGAATCATTGAGTCATTGAGTCATTGAGTCGTTGAATTGTTGAATTGTTGAATTGTTGAATCGTTGAATTGTTGAATTGTTTAATTGTTTAATTGATGATTTGGTTATTTGGTTATTTGGTTATTTGGTTATTTGGAGATTTGTTGAGGCGTTCGGACTTTCAACTTTATGAACTTTACAAACTTGATAAACTTGATAAACTTTCACACTTTCGCACTAATTTCGTACCTTTGCAGTCCGTTTTAGAGCGTGTATGGTTCGTGAGTTTTTCAGACGATATCTGCCTTTTTACAAGCGCAATCTGAAAGTGGCGTTGCCCGTCATTTTTTCGCAGTTGTGCATTGGCATTGTGCAGTTGGTCGATACGCTTATGGTGGGACATCTCGGCACGGTCGAGTTGGCGGCGGTGGCGTTTGCGTCGTCGGTGTTTGCTATCGGCAATGTATTTTCTATCGGCATTTTGTTGGGACTCACGCCGTTGGTTGGGCAGGCGTTTGTGCGTGGCGAGCGCGCCACTTGCGCCCGTCTGTTCCAAAATGCGTTTTTGCTGGCGCTCATTGCGGCGGTGGCGGTCTGCTCTATTTTGTTCGTCGCTCTGTTGTTCATGCCCTTCATGGGGCAAGTGCCCGAGGTGGTCGAATTGGCCACGCCATACTTTATCACGCTGATTTTGAGCCTTGTGCCACAACTGCTTTTTCTTACTTTCAAGCAGTTTTTCGAAGGACTTGGCAACACCAAGACGGCCATGTGGATAACGATTGTTACCATTTTTGTCAATGTATTTTTCAACTATGTGCTGATTTTTGGCAAGTGGGGTTTTCCGCAGTGGGGCGTGTTTGGCGCAGGCGTTGCCACGCTCATTGCGCGCTTGGTAGCACCGATTATTTTTCTCGGCTGTATGCGTCTGAAACCTGTGTGGTGGGACTATTGCCGTGCATTTCGTTGGCGACTGTTCGGCTGGCGTTCGTTGCGCGAGTTGTTGCGCATCGGCTTGCCAATTTCTGGCCAACTGTTGCTCGAAGTAAGTTCGTTTGCGCTTACGGGCATCATGGTGGGCTGGCTTGGCGCAGTGCCGTTGGCGGCGCATCAGGTGGTGATGAACCTGTCGAACCTGACATTTATGGTGGTGCTTGGCATTGGATCGGCCACTACCATACGGGTGAGCCACCAAATTGGCGCACGCGACTACAAAGCGATGACCATGGCGGCCTCCGCTTCGATACACTTGGCGTTGATGATTGAGGTCTTTACGGCACTGCTATTCATTTTCGGCGGGCGTGCGATGATGACGGTTTTCACCAACGATGCCGCTGTGATAGACCTTGGCGCGCAACTCTGCGTTTATGTCGGATTTTTCCAGATTTTCGACGGTATGCAGGCGGTCGGCATTGGCATTTTGCGCGGTCTTACCGATGTGAAAGTCATCATGCGCAACGCATTTTTTGCCTACATCGTCATCAATTTGCCGTTGAGTTATCTCTTCACCTTCACATTTGGCATGGGAGCGGCGGGCGTTTGGCTGGCGTTTATCTTTGGACTCGGCACAGCGGCGGTGCTTTACTATGTACGCTACCGCAAAATTCGTCAGGTTAAATTCGCTGAATTACAGTGAGTTAGCATTCTGTTTCTCCCGATTTTGCAAACAACGAAAGCGACCGAGAAAATTCCCGATCGCTCTGTCGTTTTGATTGGTATAGTCCGAAAAATCGGCACTATTTCTTGGTGCAACAGCCACGCCCTTCGAGGTCGAAACGGTCGTTATTCATCACTTTGACCCACGCTTTGACAAAGTCGCGAACGAATTTCTCTTTGTTGTCGTCTTGCGCATAAAATTCGCAGTAGGCGCGCAAAATAGAGTTAGAACCAAACACCAAATCCACGCGTGTAGCCGTCCAAACGGTGTTTCCTGTGGCGCGTTCCACAATGTTGTACAGGCCGTCGCTTGTCGGCACCCAGCGGTAGCGCATATCGGTCAAGTTGACAAAAAAGTCGGTCGAAAGCACGCCTTCGCGGTTGGTGAATACGCCGTGTTTTGTGCCACCAAAGTTGGTGCCAAGCACGCGCATACCGCCCAACAAGGCCGTCATTTCGGGAGCGGTCAGCCCCATCAGTTGGGCGCGATCGACAAGGAAATGTTCGGGTTTCTGCGCCAAACCATCTTGCAGATAGTTGCGGAAACCGTCGTGGAGCGGCTCGAGGTAGTGGAACGACGGCGCCAGCGTCGTTGCGTCGGTGGCATCGCCACGCCCGGGCGCAAACGGCACGGTGATTTCGACACCCGCCTCTTTGGCTGCCGCCTCTACTGCAGCCGTTCCAGCCAGCACAATGAGGTCGGCCATGCTGACTTTTTTGTCCAATGTGCGCTGAACCTCTTCGAGGCGTTTCAGCACACGCTGCAAACGCTCTGGCTCATTGCCTTCCCAATCTTTTTGCGGAGCAAGCCGAATGCGTGCGCCGTTGGCACCGCCTCTGTAGTCGGAGCAGCGGAAAGTGCGTGCGCTGTCCCAAGCGGTGGCAATCATCTCCGCGCGGCTCAATCCACAGTCGAGTAATCGCTGTTTCAGTGCGGCAATTTCGTCGTCCGACAGCGTGTAGTCCACCGCAGGAATCGGGTCTTGCCAAATGAACTCCTCTTTCGGCACATCTGCGCCCAGATAGCGGCTTTTCGGACCGAGGTCGCGGTGCGTAAGTTTGAACCAAGCGCGGGCAAACGCCTCTTCGAGTGCCTTCGGATTTTTGTAGAATTTTTCGCAAATTTTCCGATAGGCAGGGTCGAATTTCAGCGCCATATCGGCATCGGTCATCATCGGATTGCGGCGCAAGGCTGGATTGTGCGCATCGACGGGTTTGTCCTCCTCTTTGATGTCGATGGGTTCCCACTGAAATGCGCCCGCAGGACTTTTTTCGAGTCCCCACTCATATTCGAGCAGCAGTCGGAGATAGTCGTGATTCCAGCGGTTGGGGTGCGTGGTCCAAGCCCCTTCGAGGCCGCTCGTTACCACACGCCCCGGCTCTTGGTCGGGATTGAGCCAGCCAAGTCCCTGACCTTCAGGCGCATTGGCTTCGGGTGCAGGTCCCAGTTTCGATGCATCGCCATTGCCATGCGTTTTGCCCACCGTGTGTCCGCCCACAATGAGTGCCACGGTCTCTTCGTCGCCCATGGCCATGCGTTGGAAAGTCAAACGCACATCGCGCGCCGTTTTCAGCGGATTTGGCACGCCGTCCACGCCTTCGGGATTCACATAGATGAGTCCCATCTGCACGGCCGCCAACGGATTGTCGAGCGACTCGCGGTTTTTGTCGTCCTTGTAGCGATTTTTGGTCGGTGCGAGCCACTCGTTTTCGTTGCCCCAGTGAATATCTTTCTCTGGATGCCAAATATCTTCGCGCCCGCCAGCAAATCCAAGCGTTTTGAATCCCATCGATTCGTAGGCCATATTTCCAGCCAAAATCATCAGGTCGGCCCACGAAATTTTGTTGCCGTATTTCTTTTTGATGGGCCACAATAGGCGGCGTGCTTTGTCGAGATTGGCATTGTCGGGCCAACTGTTCAACGGTGCAAATCGCTGATTACCAGTGCCTGCGCCTCCGCGTCCGTCGAAAGTGCGGTAGGTGCCCGCCGAGTGCCACGCCATGCGTATCATCAGACCGCCGTAGGTGCCGTAGTCGGCTGGCCACCACGCTTGCGACTCGCCCATCAGTTTTTTCAAATCGCTTTTGATGGCCTCCAAATCCAGTTTTTTGAACTCTTCGCGGTAATCGAAACCGCAATCGTTGGGGTTGGTTTTCTTGTCGTGCTGGGCAAGAATGTCGAGATTGATAGCCTCGGGCCACCACGACATCACAGAGTCCCGCACTTCGGTGTTTGCGCCGTGCATCGACTTTCCGTCGGACGGTTGTCCATGATTGAACGGACATTTCATTTCGTTTTCCATAATTCTAAAATGTTTGAGGGTAAAACTTATTTTTATTTTTGCAAAGATAGCAAATTTTCAACGATTGAAAAATAAATCGCAAGCAAAAAAAATATAAAAATTCTTGAAAAATGTTGCTGATAATTTTTTTGCGGTTCAATAGCGGTGCAATGGCATTTTTTTACTAATTTTGTTGCGATGTTGGAACAGATTTTTGAACTACCCGATAGTGTCGATACCACGCTCTTTTATGGCGTGAATAATGCCAATTTGCGGCTGCTGAAAGACCTGCATCCGCACCTGCACATTGTGGCGCGCGGCTACACGGTGAAGGTGTCGGGTGCCGATGCCGATGTGGCAGCGTTTGGACATTTGTTGCTCAAAATAGCCGATTTTTGCACTGCCAACAACCGTTTGGCCGAGGAGCAGATCATCGAATTGACCAAAGGATGCGAGCCGAATGCCGTGCGCCCCACCGACTTGATTTTGCACGGTGTGGGCGGCAAATCGATTGTGGCACGCACCGAAAATCAGCGCAAACTGGTCAAGGCATTCGACGACAACGACCTGCTTTTTGCCATCGGTCCTGCGGGTTCGGGCAAGACCTACACGGCCATTGCTTTGGCGGTACGGGCGCTGCGCAATCGCGAAGTGAAGCGCATCATTTTGAGTCGTCCTGCGGTGGAAGCGGGCGAAAAACTCGGCTTTCTGCCTGGCGATATGAAGGAGAAAATCGACCCTTATTTGCAGCCGTTGTACGATGCGTTGCAGGATATGGTGCCGCCTGCCAAGTTGGCCGACTACCTGTCGAACGGCACGATACAGATTGCGCCGCTGGCTTTTATGCGCGGTCGCACACTAGGCGATGCCGTGGTCATTCTCGACGAAGCGCAAAACACCTCGGTGCAGCAAATCAAGATGTTTCTCACGCGCATGGGCTTGAATTGCAAGATGATAATCACTGGCGATATGACGCAAATCGACCTGCCACCTGCGCAGAAATCGGGTTTGCGCGACGCACTCGAAGTGCTGGCCGACATCGAAGGTATTGCGCGTGTGGAGTTTGGCCGCAAAGACATTGTGCGCCACAAATTGGTGCAGCGCATTGTCGATGCCTACGCCAAAAACGATGCCAAACCGCAATTTTTTAGTGAGCAGTGAGCAGTGAGAAGTGAGAAGTGTTCTTGAGTGAGGAGTGAGGAATTAGGAGTGAGGAGTGATGCGGCGAAGCCGCAGACAAT
>CAVGYO010000101.1:0-6736 GCA_963633255.1 Erysipelotrichaceae bacterium | reverse complement strand
GATTGTTCATGCAACAAAGGTAGGACTTTTATATCAAAAACAAACACTCCCCCCCAGATTTATCGGGTGAGCCCTTGTTTGCGTGGAAGATGGTGTGGAAGACTATATAGACAGGTGGCTCTACCTTCATGTGGTAGAGTCTTAATCCTTGTTTGCGTGGAAGATGGTGTGGAAGCTAAATAGAACAGCGCAGTATAGAGTGGGAGACATTCTGTCTTAATCCTTGTTTGCGTGGAAGATGGTGTGGAAGTTCATATCACCAGTCAAATACGTCGGAGCAATTCGTCTTAATCCTTGTTTGCGTGGAAGATGGTGTGGAAGTCTAACGCGAATATCGCAGATTGAAAAGGCCCTCATATAGTCTTAATCCTTGTTTGCGTGGAAGATGGTGTGGAAGCTACAACGAGAAGTACAGCAAGCGCACGCTCGACGAGTGTCTTAATCCTTGTTTGCGTGGAAGATGGTGTGGAAGAGCACAATATACAACTGCCTATATATCAGCAAAATACCGTATAACGGAAACACTTTTGCCCCAAAAAAGTGTACCAACCGACACCGTTGCAAAGGTAAGCAAAAAATTTCGACGGTGCAAGCATTCGGGCAACAAAATGTCAAAGAGCGTGGCGTGCGGTGCAGATCAGAAAAACAGTGTGGTGCGTGTGTTGGTTATGATATCAATATCGATGTTTTGACCTATCACCTTCATTGCACGCAGATAATCGGTGGTGATAGGTACCACAAGAATGCTGTCTTGGTTGTCGTAGGCGGCTTGCACCTCGGCCAAATCGTTGCGAATGTCTTGGTATTTTTCCATGCTGAGGCTTGCCAAGAAAATAGATTTCTGCACCCGCATACAGCCTTTGCGCTCGAGATATTTTACAATGTATCGGCGCACTTTGTTGCTTTCGATATCGTACATGACAAAAAATAGCATATCGGTCGATTTTTTCTTTTGTTGCGAAAGGTCGAGAATAGTGTGTAGCCGTTCCGTAAGGTCGGGCAGTTGCTCCCAATTTGCGCGTGCGCCATTGGGTGCTTTTGGCAGGTTGCCGCTTGCTACAAGGCGTTGCAGGGCTTGTAGATAGTCTTTGGCGTTTTTGGTGCGTGGCATAGTGGGGCTATGGTTTCGACAAGAAAGCACATATCAGTTCTTGCAGTGTGGCATTGAGTTCTCGGTCGGTGCCTGTGCGTGTCGAAGGCACTGTTCTGAAACCGCGTTTGCCGTAGAAAAGATTGCATTCGGCACGCTTGTTGCCAAACGCGACTTTAATCTGTTTGCCATACTGAATGTCGGTAACATCGGCAACAACCATGCCGACGGTGGCAAGCGAGGCGCAAAGGTTTTCTATCACACTGTTCAGTTCGGCGGGCACATACACTGCTTGTCGCTCTCGCTGCGCCCGATAGAACCCCAATATCTCTTTGATTTTTTGCATATCATCGGCATTGGGGTCTTTGTCGGTGGGTTCTGTGGGCGCATCATTGGGCGTGTTGGCGTGTTCGGCGGCTCGTTTTTGGTCGAACAGTGCCGTGTTGTCCGATAGATTCACAAAAGTATTGAGGTCGATTTCGTCGGCCAACAGATTGTGATACGCTGTAGGGTCGTAGCAGATGAAACTGGCGCGTGTAACATCGCAAGTTTTGCTGTCGATCACCTGTTCGATGTGGTGTTGCTGGGCAAATTTTTGGGCAAACGCACGATAGAATAGTCTGAAAATGCCTGCATCGTAGCACCGTTCCGAGAGCCGAAATAGCAGTTTGAACCCGTCTTGGCTCGGCGAGGTGTAGCAGAGAAGCACGCGTGTGTCGGCAACAAACGCTTGGCGCAACTGTTGTCGGTCGAAGCCTTTCTCGGAAATGTGGTCGATGTCGAGTACAAAATAGGAGCAGTAGGCAAAGTTGTTGCTGTGCCGCAGTGCAGGATTGAATGTGCTGCCCACAAAATATGGTAGCGAGCGTTTGAGTGCGGCATAACGCTTGACATCGATGGTGCGAATGGTACGCAAGTGTTCGGTCAGCGCTTTGAGGTCGGCCGATGGGTGAACAATCTGTTCCAATAGTTGTTCTTCGGTGATGGGTTGTAGTGCGTCGGCCGCTGCAGTGATGTTTTTTCCAAGGTATAGCATAGTGTTGGTTATTTGGTGTTGTATGTACGAAAAGTTTGTGCCAAATTTTGTGCATAAAGCAAAATGTGTGTTTCGCGCGAACGAGATAGACCATCGATTTCTACAACCTCGTCTAAATAGTCGTTGATAGACTGAATAACGATGCGTCGGCCCAGCGTTTCTAACCAATACGAGCCATCGGGGCGCACCGAATAGTAGTCGTCGGTTATTGTATTTTGGCAGGCGAGGCTATAGACAATGTAATCGACCCACATGCGGTAGATTTCTATCACATCGTATACCAAAACGGGGCGGTTGTACTCGTCGCGGTGCAGAATGCCGATGTATGGGTCGATGCCTGCCTTGATGAGTGCGCCTTCGACTTTGCCATACAGAATTCCGTAGCCATAGTTTAGAAAGGCATTCATAGGATCTTGCGCTGGGTGCTGTGTGCGTTCGTCGAAACGCAAGTGTTCTGGAATATAGCGATTGAGCGCAGCAAAATATATGCGCGCCGCAGCACCTTCCCAGCCACGCAACACAGCGGCAATGTCTTGTATGCGTTCGCCTTCGATAGCGATCATTTTGTTGCGATAGACCTCCAGCCGATGAATGTCTCGTTCGGTGTCCCGCTGCATTTCGTCCGAGGTGTTCATTGTCAGAATCAACGCCTCTTGGTTCGATATTTTGCGTTCGAGTACCCCTTTTATCCACACAACAGCCCCTTTGGAATGGGAAAAATTGAGTTGTCCTTTGCGAATAGTGGAAATAGAGCCATAGCGTGGACTCCACACGCGCCCTTGGGGGTGGCCTTTTTTGTCGACAAACAGAATCGGTATCTCGTTTTCGATGGCCAATAGTGCTGCATCGCTGGTGATGCTGGCCCCTTTGCAGATGTGAATGCTACTCACACTATCCACTGGCAGCCGCTGCCGTTCCTTGCCCTGCGACACTACAAAGCCATTGTTGTCGATGTTGAGATTTGTGCCGAATGTAGAGAGGACAAGTTCCATAGTTGTTGCAAAAAATTAGTGCGTAATGGCTGCGATTATGGCATTTTGTGGCTCAATAAACATAGTTGCGAAAGCGCACAAATGTAAATTGAACCACTTTGCGTCCCGATTTCTCGTCCAACACCTGCCGCTCTGTAGTCGAAGCCACACAGCGATAGCCTTTGTCACGCAACAGACCAACCAGCGTGTAGGTCAGTGTCATTTCGCCCATCACATGCACTACCACCGACTGTGGCGTTCCCATGGTGCAAACCTTATCGGTATAATCGTGTGCAAGTGCTTGTATTGTTGGTTCGTCGGCGGCTGGGTCCACTGCGGGAAATGGCACATCGACTACCGTCCCAAACAGCCGTTTGGTCTCCACACTCTGTTTTTCGTCCCACAATTTTGAGGGGTGATTTGATATATTCAACAACATCGTTTTTCTCTTTGTTAGTTCCAACACACGCTCACTCGATAAAGAAATCTTGCGCGAAATAGACTCTCTGCTTGGCGCGTGTTATGGCGGTATAGAGCCACTGATAACTCCTCTTGCATGGATTTAGCATTATGTTACGCTGTGGCTGAACAAACACATGATTCCACTCGCCGCCTTGCGCTTTATGGCAGGTGATGGCATAACCATAAGAACAGCGGAGTGCGTTAAGATATGGATCGTCGAACAGTGCCATTTTGAACTCTTCTGCTTTCTTTTGTGTAATGTCTTTATCTCTCATACGCAAGACGAAATCCAAGAACAGCCCCGTTTGCTGACGAGCATCGAGGTTGGGTCTTGTCGAATTGAGAAGCGAGAGAAGCAGTAGCGTATTGAATGTACGCCCGCTAAATAATTCACGCACCTCGACCTCGATAAAAGCCAATTGTGTATGGTAGCCAGTTTTCTCATCGTTCTTACACACATACTCTGGTTTGTCGCCAACACGGAGTACTTCGACCATATCGCCATTCATCAGTCCTGTGGTTATCTGATTCTGCGATACCATAAGCAGATCGCCAGGTTGTATCATGCCTTCGAAGCCGAGTTCTTTTCGCACAAGTTGCGACATTTTCAGGCTATCGCCATTGCTCTGACAGATGAAAACGGCCTCGTTGTAACCATATTGGCGGATAAATGAGACATAGCGATTGCGCATATCATCAGCCGAATGCATAATTTCGATATCGGCATAGGGTCTCAACTTGATTTTTCCCCACACCTTATTGCCATATATTTCGTTCGATTCTGGCGCTTTTTGCCAACGGCTGCGAATCATAGATGTGGCACTCACAATGCTACTATCTTCGGCCTGACGCATAATCTCTGTCAATGCAAAGTGCGATGTGCTGTAGCCAAACACCTCTTTCAGATATTCGGGCGACAAAGCGGGCGAAATAGATCCTTCGATTGGTGGTAATTGGCATGGGTCGCCCACAAACACAAATTTCGAATCGTACCGCGAATCGTAGTTTAACAGATCGTGCAATAGTCGACCTGTTCCATAAATGGCCTGCGTTGGAGCGGACGACTTAATGTCAGAAATCATCGATGCCTCGTCGATGATGTAAACCATAGTTCCGTCGGCGGAAGCATTGCATTTTACCACATCAAATTGCAGATGGAGTTGGCCTACATTGTCTGGTGTAGCCTCTTTTGTGTCCACTTCCGACAGATCTTTGTTTAGTCCTTTGCAAGTGAAAATATAGTGATGAATGGTGCTAGCCTCGTAACCGACAGTGTTCGAAAGAATTTTTGCGGCTCTGCCCGTCGACGACAGCAGACAAAAAGCGATTTGCTTTTTTTGAAGATACTGGATAAAGAAGCGTACCAGCGTGGTTTTACCCGTACCGGCATAGCCCGACAGAACGAAGCATTTATCGCGATGCTCGACAAAAGACTTCATTGCCGATAGCGCATTGTTCTGCGAGGTGGTGAGGGAGAGAGTTGGAGCTGTCATAATACTCACACTATTTATTTTGAGGATAGGCAAATGCCTTCTGGCAAACATGCACCAAGTCCTCTATCGTTTTTCTTAGTTTCAATACTTCCCGCGCCCCTACTCGCATTCCCGCATGATTTATATCGTTGCGCAAGTCTTTCAGTTGCGAGAAAAAATTAACACACTCACGGTCTTGTATCCATGGTGTTTTTAACAGTGCATATATCTCATCTAATTCTTCCGCATCAGCATTCCAATTTTCAACAGGAATCGAGTTTTGAGCAATCTCAAATGCCTTGTTCATCAATTCTCGTTTTGCTCGATCTAACTTATCCATGCCTTGTTTCACGCACACGACACTCACTATGTATTCTTGTAATAGTGTTATAGCCTGTTGATACAAACCATTATCACAGCACCACACAGCGGCAGACAATGCATTCTCTATGTTTTCTACCCTATCAAATGGTTTCATTGAGTCTTGGACATACTCAAACAAAGGCGACAATGGAGGTATCACATCCGATTTCGCCTTATCCGCTGCTTGAAACAATTTATTCAAATTCCTTGACTGAATAATATCTGTCGAACGACAAGTTTGCCGCTCTAGCACCACTTTCTCCAGCATATCGACCCACTTTCGCAACAAAGTCACCCCTTTGTCCGTATCTCCTTCGGTTCGTAAAATAGGCAGCAATTCTTTACGCCCCAAAGAGCACAAGGCACGCACATCTCCATTCGAGACATATTGTCCTGCTGCAAAAGCCCAATCCTGAACAACAGCCAAGGGCAAAAGATTAACGATCAGTGCCTCATTTGTTTCTCTGTTTCTTCCCTCATAGTTCCCGTAGGTTATACTTTTTATGGACACATTCTTTAGATAGCGAGCATAGTTTCCTAATGTCAATATCAGCATTGGCAAATAGCGGAAGCCATGCGTCAGGTCAAAATACAATTCATCACCATCCTGAATTACCGCATACACTCTATTAAAAATCTCCCATATTTCCTCCTCATCGTTACCTACCGGCATATTATCCATCGTTTCGACTGACATTGGCAACGACATTTTACTCAATCGTGTTTGCAATCCTTCTATTTTGATTACATTATGTTCTTTGTCCTGCTGCCCATTATCCAACCAATTGCACCTCTTCGCATCATCTGTAAGCAAAATATACACTACATCATTCTCATTCCACTGAGTATCATTCACCTGTAACAAATAATCCAATGTTGCTTCCTGAATAAATCGAACCGACTCTGACTTAAAAGTAGCAGGCACGATATACCTACACTCAGCATAATTGGAGGTACCCAACACTGAAATAAAAACTTTACGCGCCATATCTTTATGCGTTTATAGTGCCCATATTCTTGTCCAGATAAGCAAATAAGCGATTCGCGGCATCCTGTCCATTATCACTCAACGAGAAATGCAGCAGGTTATTTTCCTCGCATTTTTGGATGCACACATTGCTAATAGGTTGTTCCGTTATAAAAATACCTTTCGCTGCGGTGCCACCATACAACTTAACCACATTGCTGAACTTATTAATGTCTGGCGAAGATACTATCTGTAATTTACACTCTACAAATAGCACCTTCACACCTGTGCTCACAATCACATCCACCTCATTTTTAGGAGCACTATTGCGAGCACGGAAAACTGTATTCATGCATATTTCTTGTGCATACTGCC
>CAVGYO010000100.1:0-6828 GCA_963633255.1 Erysipelotrichaceae bacterium | reverse complement strand
ACGCCACAATATCGGCTTATTTTTTGTAATTTTGCGCTTGACAATTGATAATTGACAATTGATAATTGACAATTGATAATTATTTGAAAATTTGAAGATTTGAAGATTTGAAGATTGATTTTGCCAAATAACCAAATCCACAATTCAACGATTCAACTTTATAAACTTTCACACTTTTATACTTTCACACTAAAAAAACTTCTCACTACTAACTACTAACTTCTCACTAAAAATGACTTTGTATCCAAAATTGATTCTCGATGCGCTGGCGCATGTGCGCTATCCTGGCACGGGCAAGGACATTGTTTCGAGTGCGATGGTCGAAGACGACATCCGCATCGATGGCGCAAAGGTGAGTTTTTCGCTTGTGTTCGACAAGCCGAACGACCCATTTGCGCGCTCGCTGGTGAAAGCCTGCGAACAAGCCATCAAAACCTACATTTCGCCCGAGGTAGAAATTGCTGGGAATATCGCCATCAAGTACAAACAACAGCCTATTGTCGAGGCAAAAAAGCCGTTGGAGGGCGTGAAACACATCATCGCCATCTCGTCGGGCAAGGGCGGCGTGGGCAAATCGACTGTTTCGGCCAATTTGGCGGTGGCTTTGGCGCAAATGGGCTACAAAGTTGGCTTGCTCGATGCCGATATTTTCGGGCCGTCGATTCCAAAAATGTTTGGCATCGAAGATGCGCGTCCCGTGGCGGAAGAGGTCGACGGGCGCAGCCTTATTGTGCCGATTGAGCGTTATGGCGTGAAAATTCTGTCGATAGGCTTTTTTGCCAATCCCGATACGGCACTTGTGTGGCGTGGCGGCATGGCCAGCAATGCGCTGAAACAACTTATTTGCGATGCAGCGTGGGGCGCATTGGACTATTTTCTGATAGACCTGCCGCCCGGCACGAGCGACATTCATCTGACTTTGGTGCAAACCGTGCGACTCGATGGCGCAATCGTGGTCAGCACACCGCAACAAGTGGCTTTGGCCGACGCACGCAAAGGGTTGCAAATGTTCGAAAACGACAAGATAAATGTGCCGATACTCGGTTTGGTCGAAAATATGGCGTGGTTTACGCCGGCCGAACTGCCCGAAAATCGCTACTACATTTTTGGTCGAGAGGGCTGCAAACGCCTTGCCGAAGAGAAAGGCGTGCCACTGCTGGCACAAATTCCGTTGGTGCAGAGCATCTGCCATAGCGGCGACGACGGCACGCCCGTCGCTCTACACCCCGACACCGCCACAAGCCTTGCCTTCCACACACTGGCCGAACGCATGGTAGAAAAGTGCGAAAACGCGAAAGTCGTTGATGAGTTGAATGGTTGATTTGGTTATTTGATGAAGCGTTGAAGTGTTCGGACTTTCAACTTTATGAACTTGATAAACTTTCAGGGCGTGGCATGCCGCGCCCCTACTTTCGCACTTTCACACTTTCATACTTTTTCACTTTCACACTAATTTCGTATCTTTGCGGTATGAAATGCTATCACACCATTTTTATGTGCGCTGCGGTGTTGCTGCTGGCGGCGTGTGGGCGCACTACCGCACCAAGCGACCGTGCAGAGGCAGATTCGACGCTGACGGTGAGTTATGCCACGGGCTTTGCGGTGGACTATTTCGACGATTACAAGCGGGTAACCATCAACAATCCGTGGTCGGAAGGCGATATTTTGGCGACCTACTATCTGGTGCGTGCCGATTCGGTGCAGACGCCTGCCGACGGCAACAAAATCCGCATTCCGATTGAGCGCATGGCGGTTACCTCGTGTACGCACTACGCATTTTTGGAGGCTATCGGCGAAATCGACGCTATCGTGGGCGTTTGCAATCCCGAATTGGCCTACAATGCCACTGTTCGCCGTCGGTTTGCCAATGGCGAAATCGCTGCGCTGGGCGATGCGTTCAACACCAACACCGAGCGGCTGTTGGCACTGCACCCCGATGCGCTGATGTTGGCCAGTTACAACCAGCAGGACGACAATTCGAAACGCTTGCAGACATCGGGTATTCCGCTGATTTTCAACAATGAATGGACCGAAAGCACCATGTTGGCGCGCGCCGAATGGGTGAAACTTGTCGCCGTTTTCTACGACAAAGAACTGCTGGCCGACAGTCTGTTTGCAGCCATCGAAAGCGACTACCGCGCTGCTGCCGAAACCGCACGCGCCGCCACACACAAACCCACGGTGATGGCTGGCGGCAATTTCAAAGGCACTTGGTATATGCCGGGCGGTAAGGGCTATATGGCGCAACTTTTTGCTGATGCGGGTGCCGATTATTTCTACAAAAACGATGGTTCGACGGGCAGTTTGCCGCTCAATTTCGAAACGGTGCTGCACAATTTTTCGCAAGCCGATGTTTGGCTGAATGCGCCCACTGCCACACTCGACGAACTTTTGGCTATGGACGCGCGGCACAAACTGTTCAAAGCCGCCAAAAATGGCGATGTTTACGGCTTTTATGCGCGCACGCTGGCTGGCGGAGCAAACGATTTTTGGGAGAGTGGCGTGGTGCGCCCCGACCTGATTCTGAAAGATATGATTTGGGCATTGCACCCCGAACTGTCCGACGGCTATCGCCCTGTTTACATCAATAAGTTGGGAGAAAGTTTGTAAAGTTTATCAAGTTCATCAAGTTATCAAGTTTATCAAGTTTATCAAGTTTGTAAAGTTTATCAAGTTGTAAAGTTCGTAAAGTTCATAAAGTTGAGGGGGGGTATGCGCTGCATGCGTCCGTGTTCACGAATTGCAGTTGTTCTCACTGGGGGAATTAGAAGAGACTTGAAATTTTGAAAAGAAACCGCAACATATTGTTTTTCAGCATATTGGCACTGCTTACGGCTGCGCTGTTTTTGTGCGACATCGGTTTTGGAAGCGTGCGGATGCCGTTGGGCGCGCTGTTCGGCGACAACCAGTTGTACCACGAAATTATCTACAATTTTCGCTTGCCCAAAGCCTTGACCGCCATCATCACGGGAGCGGCCATATCGGTGGCAGGTCTGCTGATGCAAACGCTTTTTCGCAATCCGTTGGCGGGACCGTATGTGCTGGGCGTCAGTTCGGGCGCAAGTTTGGGCGTAGCGGTTTACATACTGGCTGGCAGTTTGCTGCCCGTTGCCGTGTCACAAAGCGGCTGGGGACTTGTTGGCGCCGCCACTGTGGGCGCGGTTTCGGTGTTGCTGCTGGTGTTGGCGGTGTCGTTTCGGGTGCGGCAAGCCGTTTCGTTGCTCATTGTGGGCATCATGTTTGGGCAGATTGCGGGTTCGTTGGTTACGATTTTGCAAAATGCTAGCGACCCCGATTCGCTGAAACTCTTTGTGGTGTGGACTTTTGGCAGTCTGTCGGCCGTCGGTTGGAACTACATGTGGGTGATGCTGCCGCTGGCCGTGGTTGGATTTGGCATCGCCTTTGGCATACAAAAACAGTTGAACGGACTTCTGCTCGGTGAGAATTATGCACAAGGGCTTGGCGTGAACATCACGCGCACACGCACACTGATAATTGCCGCTGTGGCACTGTTGGCGGGCGCAACAACGGCATTCACTGGGCCTATCGCTTTCATTGGCATGGCAGTGCCGCACCTTGTTCGTGGACTTTTTCGCACCTCCGATCACCGCATTGCACTGCCGGGCTGTATGCTGTGCGGCGCATCGTTGCTGATGGTGTGCGACCTCGCCACGCAACTGCCAGCGCAAGGCTACACGCTGCCCATCAACGCTGTGAGCGCACTGATTGGCGCACCAATTATTATTTGGATAATTCTGAAAAATAGTCGTAAAATGAGTTAGTAGTTAGTAGTGAGAAGTGAGGAGTGAGGAATTAGGAGTGAGGAGTGATTTTTGAGAGCATAGAACATAGAATATAGAACATAGACAAAATTTATTTGAAAATTTGAAAATTTGAAGATTGCGGCGTTGTTGATACCGACAACTAGAAATCTAGAAATTTAGAAATTAGAAATTTAGAAATTAAAACTCAACAACCAATCAACCAAAACTTTACAAACTTATTATTCATTTTTTATTGTTTATTTTCTGAAAAGAAGATGCTAAAAACGACATCGCTAAATATCGGCTACGGCAAAAGGAGTGTTCAACGCGACCTCTGTTTGACGGCTTCGGACGGCGAGATGATTTGTCTTGTTGGCAAAAACGGCACGGGCAAAAGCACGCTGCTGCGCACGCTGGCGGGACTGCAAAAACCGCTCGGCGGTGCGGTAACGGTTTGCGGACAAAATGTGGCGCACCTGACAAATGCGCAGCGCGCCACGCTGCTATCGCTGGTGCTGACCGACAACTTTGCGGTAGAAAATCTGACACTGCACGACCTTGTAGCGATGGGGCGTTTTCCTTATACCAACTGGGCGGGGCGGCTATCGGATAGCGACGAACAAATAGTCGAAACAGTGCTGCGGCAGGTCGATTTGGCGCACAAAGCAAACGCTTTTGTGAGCGAAGTGAGCGACGGCGAACGCCAACGCGGCATCATTGCCAAAGCCTTGGCGCAGGACACGCCGCTGGTGCTGCTCGACGAGCCGACAGCGCACCTCGATCTGCCCAACCGTATCGAGATAATGCTGCTGCTGCGACAACTGTCGGCCAACACGCGCAAAACATTCATTCTATCGACGCACGAACTCGATTTGGCACTGCAAATGGCCGACCGTCTGTGGCTGATGGACAGTCAGGGCGTGCGCACTGGCATTCCCGAAGACCTGATGCTGACGGGCGAGATAACGGCGGCTTTTGGCAGCGACCATTTCCGTTTCGACCCATCGAGTGGGCATTGCGTGGTGGCTTTGCCAGCGTGTAGTCGGTTTGTGGCCATCGAAGGCGATGCAGTGGCCACCGCTTGGCTGCAACGCGCACTCGCACGCCACGGCATCGGCACACAAAACAGCGCAAAAATCAGCATAAAAGCCACTCCCGACGGCTTCGAACTATTGGGACAGCACACGCACACGATAGAGGAAACACTTCGCCTACTCGACGCCGCCCTATAACAACAAAAACGCCCCTTGCGAGGCGTTTTTCGTTATTATTTCTGCACAAATTATTTGTACATAAAGCGTTTGATGCTCTTTTTCGGTGTTTTTTCGAACTCTTCGTGATAGATTTCGATGGCCGAAATTTTTTCGTAGGCGGGCAACATCGCATTCAGTTCGGTGCGATTCTGCTCCATCACCTGCTTCAGGTCTTCCTCTTTCAGCCCGTGTTTGAACGCATCGTCGAAATCGGGATAGACCAGTCCGATCAACTTTTCGTCGCGTTGCACCACCACACTTTCGGCCACATAGAGCAGGTTGTTCAGTTTGTCCTCAATCTCTTCGGGATAGATATTCTGCCCCGACGGACCGAGCAACATACTCTTGCAGCGACCTTTGATAAAGACATTTCCTTCGGCATCGATCACGCCAAGGTCGCCCGTGTGGAGCCAGCCATCTTTGTCGATAGTTTGTGCCGTGGCCGTCTCGTTTTTGTAGTAGCCGAGCATCACATTCGGACCTTTGCACACAATTTCGCCCACAACATTTTGCGGGTCGGGCGAAAGCACTTTCACCTCCATGCCCGGGGCTGCCTTGCCGCACGACGATTGCGCAAAACGAGTCCAATCTTCGTAGCAGATAATCGGGCCGCACTCGGTCATGCCGTAGCCCACCGTGTAGGGGAATTCAATGGCTCTGAGCAGTTTTTCGACATCTTGGTTAAATGCCGCACCGCCTACAATCACCTCGATAAAGTTGCCGCCAAAGGCGTCGATAATGGTTTGCCGCACCTTGTTTTTGATAACGCCGCTGATGTAAGGCATATTCAGCAAAATTTTCATCGTTGGCGTTTCGAGTTTTGGCATCACATTCTTTTTTATCACCTTTTCGATGATGAGCGGCACCGCCACCACCAAGCGCGGACGAATTTCGGCGAAGGCTTGGAAAATGATTTTCGGACTCGGAATGCGCGTCAGGAAATAGATGTGGCAGCCCAGCGAAAACTCGTGTAAAAACTCGAATGCGAGGCCATACATGTGCGCCATGGGCAGCATCATCACTATTTTGTCGCCAGGCACCATCGGCACAGCACCGTGTGCAAAAAGCAAGTTCGACAACAGGCTGCGGTAGGGCAACATCACGCCTTTCGATGCGCTGGTCGTTCCCGAAGTGTAGTTGATCAGCGCCAACTCTTCGGGCTCGCCTTTGTAGTATGCAAGGTGTTCGGGGCGGAAATTTTTCGGATACTTTTTGCCAAAAAGTTCGTTCAGGTGTTCGCGCGCATAAGTCAAACGCTCGTCGTGCGAAACAAGCACCGAAAAGTCGTTCAACAGACAAATGCCAAGCAGATTTGGCATGGCCTGTTCGTTCAGATTTTCCCAAACCACATCGCCCACAAAGAGCAATTTTGCATCGGAATGATTGACGATAGAATGAACATTATCGGCTTTGAACTCGTGCAGAATCGGCACTGCCACAGCGCCATAGGTGAGTGTAGCCAGAAAAGCCACGCCCCAGTGCGAACTGTTGCGGCCGCAGAGTGCAATGCGATCGCCTTTTTGAATGCCACATTTTTCGAAAACAATGTGAAGTTTTGCTACCTTGCGCGCCACATCTTTGTATTGTAGCGTTGCGCCTCTGTAATCGGTCAGCGCATCGAGGTCCCAATGTTCCCTGATAGCACGTTCGATAATTTGGTTGAAGGTTTCTTGTTCCATAAAATAAAACATTTGGTAAAACGCCGCAAAGGTACGACATTTTTATCGTGTGCTGCCCTTTTATTTGTTAAAAATTGCAGAATTTCTAAAAACAGCGATGCCCAAACTGCACAAAAACGCCCGAAAAAATGC
>CAVGYO010000099.1:0-6833 GCA_963633255.1 Erysipelotrichaceae bacterium | reverse complement strand
AGTGAGAAGTGAGAAGTGTTCTTGAGTTAGGAGTTAGGAATTAGGAGTGAGGAGTTTTTTAGTTAGAAAGTGTGAAAGTATAAAAGTGTGAAACTTCAAACATTCGATAATTCAATGATTCTGTGATTCAATGATTTACTTGGCGTTCCCCCTTCGGGGGAAACGGAAAGGGGGCTACGAGCAAGACAATAAATAATAAACAATGAATAATAATTGCGGTGGTGTTGGGCGCGATTCTGTCCCTCTGCTTGGAGCAAAGCGGAAAGATAGGGGGACGAGCGAAGCGGAGGGGGTTGAAAACCAATTAAAAATTATTCGATAATCACAACAGTTCAATAGAAACCGCGCAATATATTTCCCCTATGGAAAAAACCTATTACTCCATAAACGAAGTGGCAGAACAGTTTTCGGTGAATGCCTCGACTTTGCGCTATTGGGAAAAAGAGTTTTCGCAACTCAAGCCCAAGCGCACCAATGGGCGTCGCTACTACAGCCCCGCCGACATCGAAACGGTGAAGCAAATACAGTTTCTGCTGAACGACCAAAAACTGACCATTTCGGGCGCAAAAGAGCGGCTTGCCACGAACAAAAACGATGTAGAACGCAAGCAAAAACTGCGTGCAACACTCGAATCCTTGCGCCGCGAACTCGCCGACTTCCGCCACGAACTCAACGAAAACGATGCCTTCGGCGAAGAATTTGTGGTAGAGTAGAGATTAGAAAAAACAAATAATATGAATAAGTGGACAAAACTCAGTATCGAATATGCCAACCAGCGTTCTTATTTGGACGATCTTTTCCGTGTGTATCCTACCATACCCGAAGGGATAAGAGAAATTGATGGTAATGCTTGGAAAAATGTAGAAAACGCATTCAAGCGAAAAGACAATACTCGACTGATACAATCCTTGTTAGAGTTGGATTTATTCCCCATAAAAGATAGTTATGTTGCTTATTTGAAGAGAGATAAGTCTGCAATCGGAAGAAATCCCGAAACAATTAATCGCCTTTGCGGTAGAATTTATGAATTAGGATTGTCGAAATTGTACGAACGGTGTAGCGAACCCAAAGAGACCAATCGACAAATTGGGCCAATGTTTAAGGAGTGGCTCAAATCGAAAGCATTGGGCATAAAACCTGTTGGATTAGACAAATTCCTTTCCTCAAAAGGGAATGCCATTCTCGATGGAAACGACAAATTGATGATGGATTTTGCACGAGAGTATTTGGGCTACAACAGAGAAAAAGGTCTCGATTTTGTGGGGCGTTTCAATGGCAAATATGTGATTGGCGAAGCCAAATTTTTGACCGATTTTGGCGGACATCAAAATGCACAATTCAACGATGCTATTTCGACCGTGGAAGCAAAGCGTGTAAAAGCGGAAAAAATCGCCATTCTCGATGGCGTGCTTTATATCAAAGGCAACAACAAAATGTATCGCGAAATAACAGAAACTTATAAAACATACAACATTATGAGTGCCTTGGTTTTACGCGAATTTTTATATCAATTGTGATGAAAAACTTGCTGATACATAGCGAAAATGTTGCTGGATTGAATTATCTGTTGGAACAGGGCTTTCGGGGGAAGATTGATTTAGTGTATATCGACCCACCTTTTGCCACGGGAGGTAATTTTACCATCACCAATGGTCGCGCTTCTACCATTAGTAATTCGCGAAATGGCGACATTGCCTACACCGACACACTAAAAGGAGGCGATTTTATCGAGTTCCTTCGGGCGCGTTTGTTGCTGATTCGTGAACTATTGTCCGACAAAGGATCTATCTATCTGCATATCGACTACAAAATTGGTCATTATGTAAAGGTGATGATGGACGAAGTTTTTGGTATCGAAAATTTTAGAAACGATATTACACGGATAAAATGCAATCCCAAAAACTTTGAGCGAATAGGTTATGGTAACATAAAAGATATGATACTCTTTTACACCAAGACATCTTCGCCTATTTGGAATGAGCCGCGAGAGAAATACACAGAAAAAGATTTTGAAAAATTGTTTCCAAAAATAGATCGAAACGGACGGCACTACACAACGGTGCCAATTCACGCCCCCGGCGAAACCGAAAACGGAAAATCGAATCAGCCATTCAAAGGAATTTTACCACCACAAGGACGACATTGGCGAACAGATGTTGCCACTTTGGAAATGTGGGACAATGCAGGGCTAATAGAGTGGTCGTCGAATGGCAATCCACGAAAAATTATCTACGCCGACGAGCGCGAAGGTAAAAGAGTTCAGGATATTTGGGAATATAAAGATCCGCAATATCCGACTTATCCTACCGAAAAAAATGCAGAAATGTTGGATTTAATCATCAAAACTTCGTCCGACGAAGGTAGCATTGTGATGGATTGCTTTTGCGGAAGTGGCACTACGCTGGTGGCGGCTCAAAAAAATGGTCGGAAATGGATTGGCATCGACCAATCGGATTTGGCGATTGCTGCCACCAAAAATAAATTAGGCCTAATAAAGGAAGATATTTTTACTCCACCTGTAGAATACTCACTCAAAAATTTGTACTATGAATATGCAGATTAAAAAACTATTTGTGTGGTCGCTGCTAAATGTGTTTGGTTGCACCCTGCTTCTGGCGCAGCCAAAAGCCAAAAATGTGGTTTTCATGATTGGCGATGGCATGGGCATCAACCAAATTTATGCAGCACTCACGGCCAATGGCGGCACGCTCAACATCGAACAGTGCCCCGTTACGGGTTTCAGCAAGACCTATTCGGCCAGCCACTACATTACCGATAGCGCAGCGGGTGGCACGGCGTTGGCCACGGGCAGCAAAACACGCAACAATATGGTGGGACTTGCGCCCGACAGTGTTACACCGCTCTATTCGTCGCTCTACTATGCGGGGCAAAACGGCAAAGCCACAGGCATTGTGGTAACTTGTCCGCTCACTCACGCCACGCCAGCCGATTTTTATGCGCACCAGATTTCGCGCAAAATGTACGACGAGATTGCACTCGATATGTTTGCAGCCGACATCGATGTGCTGATTGGTGGTGGGCGGCGTAACCTCGAACAACGCGCCGATGGGCAAAACCTGTCGCGCCAGTTTGCCGACAAGGGCTACGATGTGGTCTATACCGAAAAAGCCCTGCTCAAATCGAAAAGCGAGAAGATTCTTGCACCACTGGCCGACATTGATATGCCAATCGCCTCGAAGCGCGGCGACTATCTGCCACAAGCCGTCGGGAAAGCCCTCGATGTGCTGGCGCGCGACACCAACGGCTTCTTCCTGATGGTCGAAGGTTCGCAAATCGACTACCAATGCCACAACAACAACTGCGAAGAGATGATACTCGAAATGCTCGATTTCGACCGCGCCATCGGCAAAGTGCTCGATTTTGCACGCAAAGATGGCAACACGCTTGTCGTCATCACCGCCGACCACGAAACGGGTGCGCTTGCCATCATCAATGGCGATTTTGCCACGGGCAGCGTCGAGTGCAAGTTCAATAAACCCGACCACAGCGGCGTGCCTGTGCCTGTGTTCGCCTTTGGTCCCGGTGCCGAACGCTTTACTGGTATGCAGCAAAACACCGATTTCCGCGACAAACTACTCGATGCCATGGGAATTTCTTTGGAAAATAAATAATGAAAAATAGGTGCGAGATTATAGGTGTTTAGAATACCTAAAAATTAGAAATTAGAAATAAAAAAAATGACCCGCATCGGACTGCTTTCGGACACGCACGGCTATTTCGACGAGCGTTATTTGACGCATTTTGCCAACTGCGACGAGATTTGGCACTGTGGCGACATCGGCAGCGACGAGTTGGCGCAGCGTTTGACCGATTTCAAACCGCTCCGCGCTGTTCACGGCAATGTCGACGGCGGTTTTGTGCGCTACACCTATCCCGAATTTTTGGCGTTCCGTTGCGAGCAGGTCGATGTGCTGATGACGCACATTGGCGGCTACCCGGGCAACTATAGTCCGCAAGCCTACCGCCACATTTTGTCGGACAAGCCGCGACTGTTTGTGTGCGGACATTCGCACATTCTGAAAGTGCAGTACGACAAGCGGCTCGATATGCTGACCATGAATCCTGGTGCGGCTGGCATCTACGGTTTCCACCAAGTGCGCACACTGCTACGCTTCGAAATCGATGGCGACAAAATTCAAAATCTGGAAGTGATAGAAATGCCGAAACACGCTGATTAGTAGCAAGATATGAGTAGCAAGTCGCAAGAAAGTGAGGAGTGATGCGGCAGAGCCGCAATTTGAAAAAAATGAAAAGAATCGCCACCATATTCGTTGCTTTTTGGGCGGTTGCAGTGGTAGCGGCACAAGATATCATCATATTCGGGCAAGTGATTGGCGAAGCCGATGGGCAGCCCTTGCAAGCCGCCAATGTGTGGTTCAAAAATACGCAAATCGGCACCGCTACCAACGACGAAGGCTACTTTATTCTGCGCACCAATGTGCCTTACAAAACGCTTTGCGTGTCGGTGTTGGGCTATCGGCGCAAGGAGATTCGGCTCACGGGCGGCGACCAAGTGCTGAATATCGCACTGAAAGAGGAGCGCAATCTGCTGGACGAAGTCATCGCTATGCCTGGCGAAAACGAGGCGTTGCCGCTGCTGAAGCGTGTGCGTGCCGCTGCGAACCAAAACGACCCCGAAAAATTCGACCATTTTGCCACCGTCGAGCAGCAAAATGTGCGCTTGAGTCTGACCAATTTACGCCGAAAAACGGCACAACGCCGCCTGCTGACCGACGCGCTCTCGGGCACAGTGGCATTCGACGATTCCACGCTGTTTGTGCCGCTCTACGATGGCCACCAAACCGACGAGGTGCGCGTGGAAAATGCCGAAGCGCAGCGCACCACCACCAACCGCGACGAAAAGGCGTTGCAGGTGCTCCCGCCCGAACAAATCGGCATTTTTCTGCGCAATTATGCACCGAACATCAACTTTTACCGCAACAATGTAACCGTGTTGCAAACCAATTTCATCAGTCCGCTGTCGGGGCAGGGCACGCTCTACTACCAATACTTTCTGATCGACAGTTTGGCAACCGATTCGGCCAAAACCTACCACATTCGTTTCCGTCCGAAGAACGACAAAGAGTTGGCTTTTCGCGGCGAACTGTGGATTGATTCGGCATCGCTTGCGCTTACACGCATTCGCGCAACGCTGTCGCCCTACGCTGCCATCAACTACCTGAACGGCTTGACGATAGAGCAGACTTTCGCCCGCCAAAGCGACGGTCGTTTCTACTACGCTCGGCGCGACTACGCCATGTCGTTTTCGTTCAATTTGTTCGATAAAAACGCCCGAAACAGCCCTTCGGTGGTCTATTACCAAACCATTGCCAATAGCCCGATTGCGTTGGGCGGCGAAGAGCCAAAAAAAGCCGATTTCATCGAGGAATTTTCAGATTCGGCAGCCATAGAAAATCAGCAATTTCGTGCCGCCATCGACAGCCTCAACCAAAGCAAACTGCAACGCATTGCCTACAATTTGGTCGATTTTGCCATTACGGGCTATGTTCATGCGTGGAAATTCGACTTGGGACCGCTCATCGACTGGGCGCGCTACAACCGTTTGGAGGGCTTTCGGCCAACGCTGCGGCTGCGCACGGGCGAAACCATGATGGAGCATTTCACCGTGGGCGGCTATGTAGGCTACGGATTTGGCGACAAGGCGTGGAAATATGGCGGCGAATTTCAGGCACGCTGGGGCGAGAAAAACGCCCATTCTATCGGCATTTTTTACGACAACGATGTGATTCGACACGGCTATCGGTTTGCCGATATGCTGAACGAAAATATGTATGGCAGTCCCGAAAATTTGCTGACAACCTGCTCGCATGTGGTCAAGTACGACAATCTGTACCAAATGCAGCAAATTGCAGCGCGCTACCGTTATCACGGAGAAAATTGGCGGTTTACGCTCGACGGGCGTGGCGCAAATTTTTTGGCGAACAGCGCATTGCCATTTCTGCAAAATGATGTAAATTTGCGTCGGGTGCAATCGGCTTCGGTGGCTGCAAGTGTGCGCTTTTCGCACGACGAACGCGCGCTCGACCGCTTTTTTCATCGCTACTATCTGCACACCAAGTATCCGATTGTCAGTCTGCTGGGCGAATACGGCTACTACGCAGCAGGCGATGTGGCGGGGCATTATGGGCAGTTGCGCCTGACGCTGAAACAAGATGTGCCGCTCTTTTCGGGGCAGTTGAACTATGCGGTGGAGTCGGGCTGTATTTTTGGGCGAGTGCCGTGGCTGCTGCTCGAATCGCCACGCACAGCACGCAACTTTTGGTCGCAGTACGACTTTGGACTGCTGTCGCCCATGGAGTTTATGACCGACGCTTACATCACCACCCATGTGCGCTACATCACCAGCGGTTGGCTGTTCAACTACATTCCGTATGTCAAACGCCTGAACCTGCGCGAAGAGTTTGTACTGAAATTGGCGTACGGCGGTTTGCGTTCTGCCCACAGCGATCTGCTTGCCCTGCCCGAAGCCACTGGCAGTTTGCGCACAATGCCCTACATCGAAGCGGGCGTGGGCATCTGCAACATTTTGCATCTCTTTTCGGTGCAATCTATTTGGCGTTTGACCCATCGCAATGCGCCCGACGCCATCAAATGGGGCATACGATTTCGGGTGGAATTGGGGTTCTAAGTAGTGAGAAGTGAGCAGTGAGCAGTGAGAAGTGTTTTTTTTTGAGAGCATAGAAGATAGAACATAGAGCATAGACTTTTTTAATTGACAATTGATAATTGACAATTATTTGAAAATTTGAAGATTGCGGCTTTTCGGAGCGCAAAAATTCATAATTCTAAAT
>CAVGYO010000098.1:0-6836 GCA_963633255.1 Erysipelotrichaceae bacterium | reverse complement strand
CTCGTAGCCCCCTTTCCCGTTTCCCCCGAAGGGGGAACGCCTTCGTTTAATTATGAGTTATGAATTTAGAATTATGAATTTTTGCGCTCCGAAACGCCTCAATTTTCAAATCTTCAAATAATTATCAATTATCAATTGTCAATTATCAATTAAAAAGTCTATGCTCTATTTTCTATGCTCTTAAAATCTTTCTTGCTACTCATATCTTGCGACTAATTTTTCAATTAAATATGGAGTCAGTCGCACCAACATCAGCGCAATGATGAATAGATTGGCGGTGTGGAAGGTTTGCGGGGCGCAGAATTGTGCAACAAATCCGATGGCCAGCAGCGCAATGAGGCAGAACGCCGTATGCCGTTTGCCGCGAGCGCACCATTTGGCGGGCGCAAAAATGGCAAAAACAAGCAGTAACGGATTCGCCCAAAGCAGATTCCAATTGGCACCGACGAGCGGGTGCAGCGAAAAACACATCAAGTAGAAGATGACGCAACCCAGCAGTCCGACCACGCCAAACAGCAGCACATCGAACCAGTGCGAAATGCGGTGTCGCCGCCAATCGACCACCGTCAGTGCGATGCCCGCAAGCAGCAGCGCAGCGCAAACAGCGGTTGGTGCAAGTGGTGTGGGCGTGCTTTCTATCGGTTTGGCGGGCAGGTCGATGAGCGTGCGGTGCTGCGCAACCAGCGGCACAATGGTGTCGTTGGCGGTCTGAATCCATGTCTCGGCAAATTCGTCGCGCAGATAGAACGGAAACCCGATTGCGCCTTCGTTGCCTGTGGGTTGGTCGGCTTCGGCACCAAGCACAAACGCAATGCCAAACGCCGTCCAGTTGTTCCAGCCGATGCAGTTGTGTACAATGTCGCGGTAGGTGGTTTTGCCCGCCGAATAGGTGCAGAGCGTGGGTTTGTCCACTGCGTTCAGCACCATGTGGTAGGGGCGTGTGGCGCAGTTGTCGAACACAAAATTGTAGCGATAGAGGCGATTTTCGGGCTTATAATTTTCGACCAACGCATCGAAAAGCCACTGCCGTTGTGGCAAAGTCAGATTCAGCCTCTGCTCTTCGACGCTCGAACCACGCTGCTCGTAGGCGCGCAGAAACGGACGAGTAGGGCAGAGTCCGATTTCGTAATCGGTAGCGCCTTTCACAAACTTCGGAATGAACAACTCCTGTTCGAAGTCGAACACGCCGTAGTGAAACACCAAGTCGATGTTGAGTGTAGAGTCGCACACACGCAGTGCCGTGTGGCCAAATTTTTCGTAAACAGCGTCGCCCGGGGCGCAAGTGATGAGGCTGATTTGGCTCTGTTCGGTGAGTTGCGCCGATGCAATGCCGCAACAAAAGAGTAGGATTATCGGGAAAATCTTTTTCATGGCGAAAGTCGGTTTTCCGCGACCGTTCGGCTCGGCGCGAAAGTCTATTGCAGGCGCAGCACCATGCCCGCTTTGGCCTGTGTGCCGTAGGCCATGTTGTTCATTTTGTACAACTTTTTCAGTTTAATGCCGTACAGTTGCGCAATGTCGTGCATCGATTCGCCCACAACCACTTTGTGCGTTTCGTAGCGTTTGTCGGCGTGGTTCTTTTTGTGCCACAGATAGACATAATCTTGCGCATTCAGGCGTGTCATATTGTCCATCAAATCGTTGTAGTAGAGCAGTTTTTTTATCGAAATGTTGAACGCCTTTGCCACATTTTCAATCTTGTCTTTGGTGATGACACGCACGCAGCGCACGCCGTTGTTTTCAATCTCGATATAGCCCCAAAGTTGCTCGTAATTCGGCTCTTCGTCGTAAAAATTCTTCTCTTCGACTTTCGCTTTTTTATCGAGTTCGGCTAGGTTGTAGGTCTCGATAATTCGAATCAGTTTGGCAGGGTAGTTGGGGTCGGTGGCATAGCCTGCGCGGCTCAATCCGTAGGCCCACGCCTTGTAGTCGGTTATCTCGTATTGGAACAGAAAGGCGTAGCGCTGGCGTTTCAGAAACTGTGAATGATCTTCGTACGAGTCGAGCACCTTTTTGTACTTGCGGAAACATTCGCCCAAGCGGTCGTCGTCGTGGTGAATGGTCTGACCTTTCCAATCGCTGGTGCATTTGATGCCGAAATGGTTGTTGCCCTCCACAGCCAACCGCGCTTCGCCCGCCTGCGACTCCAAAATGGCTTGTGCCATAGTGATGCTTGCTGGAATGGCGTGGCGCTCCTGCTCGGTGATGGCCAAATCGGCGTAAGCATCGATGTAGGCTTGAACTCTGGCATCGGTTTGCGCTTGCAACGCACCGATGGCGCAACAAACCGAAACGAGTAAAACGATTTTTTTCATATTCTGTGCAATTTTTGTTTCGATAATTTAATTGTTGATTCGCAGATTGGTTATTTGGAGAATTAGGAATCTTCAAGTAAACAAACTTCTTTCAAACATTCAACTCGCAAAGATACGAAAAATAATTGAAAAAACGCCAATTTGTCATTCAGAATTTATTTTGCTACCTTTGCGCAACAAACACCACCAAAAAGTTATATGCGTCGATAGGTGGAAAAATCGCAACTGATTTTGTAAACAATCACAACAGAAGCAATGAAACACATATTTCGTTTTTGCCCGATTCTGCTCATCCTACTCGTGGCTTGCGACAAAAGTGAACCGACCGAGCAGGGTACAATAGAGGGCACCATAGTAGAAGTGAACGGCTACGGACAGCCAATTCCGAGTTTTACGCCTGCCGATATGGCCGCTGCGGGTTTCGACTATGCCGACCTGATGGAGGTAACCATTTGCGACACTCTTGTGCTGCACAATGTGCCGTATGTGAGTTCGTTCAACGAAGTGGCGATTCTCGGACCGTCGTTTGTCGATTACAATGCGCGTGGCGACGATTACGGTTTTGCCATGCTCAACGGCGATTTTCACTACTACATCGGCGGCAATGTGGGCGACCGTGTGGTGCTGAAAATATCGAAAAAAGGCGGCTACCAACAGACCTACGAGTTGATGAAATCGGTGTACCAAACCGAACGCCAACCCAACGAAACTGCCGAAGAGTATGCCAATTTTCGCATGATTACAACCACAAACATTGCTCGTGGAGTGCTCTACCGCAGCAGCAATCCGCTCAACAATGTGAACAACGCTGGGCGTTATTGCGTAGCCGATAGTTTGGCGCGCGTTGTGGGCATTCGTACCGAGATTGATTTGGCCGATACGCCCGAAAAATTGGTTACTTATATGGCGTCGCCCGACTATGCATCGACCTATTGCCGCGCACTTTACGACAACGGAAAAACCATCGCTTGTGGCATGATGGCCAACACTTTTTGCGACGATTTCAAAATGCGACTTGGCAAAGCCATGCGGTTCATCATTGACAACGAACCGCCATATCTCATTCATTGCAACGAAGGCAAAGACCGCTGCGGATTTGTGTCGATGTTGCTCGAAGCGTTGGCTGGTGCCGACATCGACGAGTTGCGCCGCGACTATATGATTACCATGCTGAATTTCTACAAAATCGAGGACTACGGCGCGTCGTACCAACTGCGTCAATCGCTCTCTATCGACCGCATGATTTGGCTTTTGTGCAACGAAGATGCGCTGCAAAACTATACCGCCATCGATTGGAGTACGATTGATGTGTCGAATATCGACTGGGAAGGGCTGGGATTTTATCAGGTGAATTTGCAAGGGCCTACGCTACAAAATGCTGCCGTCAATTATCTGAAAGAGTGCGGCCTTGCCGAAGCCGAAATACAGTCGCTGCAAAAACGCCTGACAACAGCGATAGATTCGCTGTGAGAAGTTTTTTGAAAAAAATCGAAATAAATAAACCCAAAAATTACCATGAAAAAAATTTTGTATCTGTGTGCTTTGGCAGCGGTTTGTGCTGGCTGCCACCGCGCCAATCCCAAAATTGTGTCGTGTGCGCTGGTGCCGATAGAGGCGCAGACGGGCGACACGGCCATGCTGCAGTTGATTGCTCCTTACAAACAGGCGCAAGAACTCGAAATGAGTGTCGTTATTGGCGAATCGGAGCAGTTGATGCGTGCCGAAAAACCCGAAGGACTGCTCAATGCGTTGGTGTCCGACGCAATGTTTGAATATGGTAACTCGCTGAAGCCCACCGACTTGGCTATTACAAATTTTGGTGGTCTGCGCAACGACCTGCCGCAAGGCGCAGTTACCGTGGGCCATGTGATGCAGGTGATGCCGTTCGACAATGCCGTGGTTTTTCTCGAACTGCAAGGTAGCGAACTGCTGCAACTGGCCGATGCCATTGCTGCAAAAGGCGGCGAAGTGGAAACGGGCATGTCGCTCACGATTGGGCGCGACGGCAAAGCCAAAAATGTGCTGCTCGGCGGCAAACCGATCGACCCACAGCGCACCTACCGCGTCATCACCACCGACTATCTGTCGTATGGCAACGACCATCTGGAACCGTTGGCCAACTACACCAAAATGGAACTGCTGCAAACTATGCTGCGCGATGTGATTTCGGACTACATTCGCCAGCAAACCACCGCAGGTAAAACACTTCACACCACCTTAAAACATCAAATCAATGTCGAAAAATAGATTTCTCTCGATGGCTGCGCTCGGCGTGGCACTCTGCTTGGCTTCGTGCTGCAATCAGCCGCGCCAACTCGTCATTTTGCATAGCAACGATTCGCACAGCCAGATAGAACCCTGCGCCAACGGACAGGGCGGTTATGCGGCACGCAAACAGTTTATCGACAGCATTCGCGCCGTCTATGGCAATGTGCTGCTCATCGATGCGGGCGACATTTTTCAAGGAACACCCTATTTTAATATGTTCAACGGACGGCTCGAAATAGCGGGCTACAACCTGATGGGCTACGAGGCTACCACATTTGGCAACCACGAGTTCGACAAAGGCATCGACACGCTGGCAGCGCGTATGCGTGAGGCCAATTTCCCGTATGTTTGCTGCAACTACGATGTGAGCGGCACCGCTGTCGATGGCTTGGTGAAGCCCTATATTGTTCTCGAAAAGCAGGGCTTACGCGTGGGCATTCTCGGTCTTGGTGTCGATCCCACAGGGCTGATTTTGGCCGATAATTTCGGCGGAATAAAATACCTCGACCCAGTGGCGGCTGCCAACAAATATGCCGACATTTTGCGCCATAACGAGCATTGCGACTTTGTCGTTGCGCTGTCGCACTTGGGCTATTCGTCCAATCCCGATGTGATGAGCGACTCGCTAATTGCAGTAAACAGCCGCGACATCGACCTGATTTTGGGCGGCCATACGCACGAAATTCGTGGTGTGTTCGACATTCTCAACACCGCTGGTAAAATCGTAAAAGTGATGCAAACTGGCAAATCGTCGAAAGAACTCGATATGGTGCTGGTAGAGTATTGATAGCAACTGATAATTGACAATGTAGAGCCGCCACATTGTGGCGGCTCTACATTTTAATGAAGAATTAAGAATGAATAATAATTGCGGCGTTGTTTGGTGCAAAAATTTTTCAAATTGCGGTTTTGCCGCATCACTCCCAATTTCTAATTTGTCTTGCTACTAACTACAATTTTGGCAACCCGATTAGCGCATTTTACGACATAAACGCCTGTGAGTGAACCATTTAGTTCGGTTACATTGCGACCTGTGAGGTCGAAAATTTGCAGGTTATCGGGGCCGAAAATGGTTTTGTCGAACGCAAAAATCTGCAATTCGCTGGCCGAAACGGTGGCGATGGCGGTCGGCACTTGCTCGTCCATAGTGTATTTCATGTCCGTTTCGAGGTCGTACTCTTTGTTGTTCGGGTCGCGGTCGGTGAAGGTGCAGAAAATCGGTAGCACTTTGTCCAATTTCCACCGCTTTTTGTTCGAGTCGATGCAGTTCAGCACAATGTGGTAGTTGAACCAATTTTCGTCGTAGCGGCTCACGGGCGTGATAGAAAATTCGAGCGTGGTGAGTTTGGCTTGCGTGCCGCCCTCTTCGCTGCTTGGGAACTGAATGTACGATTTCGACGAAGTCCAGCCCGCCATGGTTGCTGCTGTTTCGAGCGAATAATCGCCTTTTAGCGAGGTCATCGAGGCGGTTTGTATCGAGGTTTCGATGCGCGGCACAGCGGTTTCAGACTCCGATTGGTTGAGGCTCAAATCCCAAAAATAGAGGTTTTTCGAGAAATCGGAATAGCGCGCATAGAGGTCGGCTTGTACATAGTTGATATCGAGAATGTTTACCGACTCGTCGTCGCCAACATAGCCTGCGCCGTCGCCCTTCACATAAAGCACTGGGCGTTGCATATTGGTTTCGTTTTCGTAGAATTTGAACCCGTGGTCTTTCTGGTTGAACTGAAATTTGCCTTTGCCAGTTTTCGACACAATATCGATGCCAAATTCGCCTTGCCATGTGAGTTCGACATTGCTCTGACCATCCGTAAACTGAATGCCATTGCCACCGCCAACGCCCGACAAGTGGTAGCCGCTAGCACGGTCGCCATCGCCACGGCAGGTGATAGAGCAGAGTTTGTCGTAACTATGCCAATCGTTGTGATAAATCACGCACTCGTGGTCGGTGTAGTCGCCCGAAATCTGCGTGCCGCTGAAATTGGTCAGCACCGTGTAGTTCGACCCCGAGGCGTTCTGCCCGTCGAAAATATAGACATTGTTGGCATACTCAGCCACGAGCAGGAATGTGTCCTTAAAATTGGTGCCGATTTTGTCGAATTTCGTTACACGCGTGTAAACGCCCGCCTGCGCACCCAACAGCGACACCGCAAAAATAAGGGTAAAAATGTGTTTTTTCATGTTTGTTGATTTTGATTTCTGGTTGATTGGTTGATCGGTTGATTGGTTGATTATTGTGCAAATGATTTTGGA
>CAVGYO010000097.1:0-6846 GCA_963633255.1 Erysipelotrichaceae bacterium | reverse complement strand
GTTGCCACTCAACGATTGGCGAGCCAAGGCTCTAATTTCGGAATTAGTTTTCATACGATTTTTTTTGAGGTTAAACAATATTGTAAGTTATAATGTTATTTCGACAGTTTGATGTTACAAATCATCAGTTGTTGCCGTTGAAGGGTTTATACTCTTGGCAAAAATACAACTTTTTTTGAAAATAAGAAAATTATCTTACCCGTGTACTTTCAACAGAACAAACGCGCAGCCATAATTATTTGTAATTTAGAGAATTGCCAAAATCATGGAAATAAAAAGCCGCCTGAAATTACAGGCGGCTCGGAAATATGGACATCCTTTTTTTGCCTTACGCAACTCCTCCTACCGACAGGGTAAAGACAGGGGCTTCCGAAGTCCGTACTTTGTTCCAGCCAGCAAGCAAGAGAATCATGGCTACAACGTCCAAAATCAGTTTGAGAACCGAACCGGCGACGGGAATAAAGTTAAGGCAAACGCCCACAAGGCTCAAAATGGCGGCAACGAACAAGAGTTTCGCACCTTCGCGAGCACGAGCGGGGAACGTTTCCGACTTTTTCAAGTTTGAATACGCAATGATGTAGAGAATCAGTGCAACGATGTTCAAAACGCCCGCTACCCATCCCATGAGCGGAATCATGCTGACCACAACAGCGACAAGAGCCAAGATAACGGCAATTTTCAACTTTTTGGCGTGCGGCAAGTCTTCCGTGCGCACGGCGCCGCAGAATTTAATAAGTCCCATAAAATAGAACACATAGCCCGCTATCACGCCAATCGACGACAATATCGTGCCCACGCCGGCCGACGAAGAGCGACCGCTCAACATGCTGCCCACGGCACTCAACGCTTCGACCGTGCCAACAATGCCAGCTACGATGCCCAGCAGAGAATAGGCCAATGCGCCCCAAAAAATCCAATTTGTGGATTTCTTCCACAATTCCTGTTTGTTTTCCATTTCTGTTAGTTTTAGTTGTTTGATGAATAAAAATTGTATTTCCGGCTTACAACAAGCCTGCGATGTCCATATCTATCGCACCCGTGGCCGCTTCGATAGTGATGCAAAGGCGGTCACATAAATATCGTTACGCGCCTCAACGCAGCGACTTGTACGTCGCCTCGTCCACAAATTCGAGATGGTCGAAATCGGCGCATTTGCGTGCATCGAGAAGATGACGTGCAACTATTTTTTGACCAACCGTAAAAGTCAAATGAGGGAAATATTCGTCTGCATAAAAACGATCGTCAAGCCGAACAGACCGTGCCGTACCAAGGCACTGCGACTGTGCATCAAAGACGGCGCATCTTTGCGTATTTTGTGCAAGGTCAATATAAACATCGGGCTTGTAATACACCCTAAAATTAAGGTCAAACAAAAAACTAGTATCCAATGGCTGTATAAATTCGGCATAAACCTCCACCAGCACATAATGCCATGTAGCGTCAGCCAGCACCACCGAATCAACCTTATATTTCAACCCGTCGGCACAAACAAACGGCAATTGACGCACTTTCAATCGCTTAAGTTCGGCTGCAATTTTTTTGTTAGTTTTTTCCTCTAATACAGCGAGTTTTTCGTCATTCTTGTCCATTTCATCCCCATTTTTAGGATGAATAAGTTTATTCTCTTTTTCACCTGCAGCAATGGCCAAAGCGGGAATTTTGCCCAAGTAGGGATTGCTCTTCGTGCAGCTTGCGCACAATGCCGCGACAACGCACAGCGAAATAAAAATGCTCTTTTTCATAAAAATGAATTTCGTTCGTTTCTTCCCTACTCTGTTTCAGGCTTTTCGGGTTCCGCCTAATATCAGTCGCACACTACTTTTGGTAGGCCGCCACCAGTTTTTCAATCGCCTGCAGGAACTCCTGCTGGTCGCCCGTGCGCGTTATGGAGTAACTGTAAACATCCTGCGGGCTTTCGCTTTGGTAGTGCAGCACATTGGCGCGCCACTGCGACGCTATGGTGCGTTCGGTGCCTCCCACAAACTTAAAGCGTATCCAGTCGGACTGTTCTTGGATGCCGCTGATGTTTTTGTAGAAAACGGTTTCCTTGCTGTAGCCGTCGAGGTCGTTGGTGAGCGTGTTCCAGCGTTTTTCCACAAACGTAACCTTGTCGCGTTGCGGAATAACGATGGTGTAATAGATTACACTCAGCACTTGCTTCGTATCGACTATCAGATTATCGTCGTTGTCGATGCACCTGAAAAAGTTCAAGAAATATATCTTGCCCGCCACGTCGCGCTCGTCGATGTTGAGGTCCTGCAGCGTTTTGGTGATGGGGTCGCCTATGCCGTCGAAGCCCTTTTTGCCCAAAAAGCGTGCGCAGAAATTGACATAGTCGTTCACCGTAGGTCGGTTGTAGAACCTATTCAACGCTTCTTCGTAAGCCTGTCGGTTGGCTGCATTCTGCCGCGTGGTGCGTTTCCTATCGCGGCCGCACTTGGCGAAAAACACGGTTTGGCAAATGATGAACACAAGCAATGGCGAAATCATCAGCAGGAACCACAGGAGCGTTCCCTTGGAACGTTGGACGTACTTGATTTCGAACGGACGCTGCACCGTTTCGTCGGGACGGCCCCAATTCAAGCCCGAACGGTCGCCGTTCGCGTCAATCGTCTTGTAGCCGTAAATCAGAATGAGGTCGGTGGCCAACACCAGACTGTCGTTTTGCTGCGCCTGCTGAATGGCCTGACGCTCTTTGCGGGTTTTGCCCACGCCGTAGTCGGCCACTTCGTAAGCGTTGAAAATATGTCCCGAACAGCCCGCTATCCACGAGAACACAAACGTAAGCACCACCATGCAGATGAGTCCTTTCACCAATTTTCCGATAGGCCATCGTTGCAACGACAGCACTTCTGGTTCTTCTGGTTCCCAGAGATTTTGGAAAAAGTTGAGGCGTTCTGCCACCGAAGCCAGTGCAGTTATTTTGTCCTCTTCTTCGTGCAAGCCGTAGTCGCGAGAACTTGGAAAATAGCAAACACACGCATCCAATCTGCCATAGGGCGGTTTTGGGAACGCATTGCCGCAACTCGAACAGCGGTAACCGCCGTCCTTCTCGGCCGACAGCACGCCCTGTTTGCCGCAAACGGGGCAGACATACGCCCTCATGTTGTATTTTTTGCGGTAAAGCCCCGAATCGTCGATGGCACGGCCGCCGCGCAACTGCTGGAAAAACAGTTGGTTTTTGGGGTCTGTCAGGCGCACATGTTCCTCAATCTCTTCCAATTCGCCGCCCTCGGGCGCAACGCTGCACGCTTCTTTTATCAGTTCGGCAGGTTGCTCCTTGCTTTGCAGGCCGTTGCTCACAAACGCGCCCTGCGCGACGAACGCCATCAGGGCGAGGTACTTGCGCTTGCGCTGCATTTTGATGGCCGTTTCGAGCCACTCCTCGATGCGGCGCGCCTCTTCGTGTTCGATGTTTTTGGGCGCACGGCCGGCAACAAGCGACAAGGCGTAGTAATAGTACATGTCGGGTTCCATCGGCGACAAATCGACCGCCTGTTTGAAGTTGCGCTGTGCCAATTCGTAGTTCTGCAAACGCAGGTAGAACAAGCCCATCGCAAAGAGCGCGTTTGTGTCTTTCGGATTATCATCGGATTTCTTTTTGAAGAAATTGATGTACTCCGACATACGCGTGCCGTCGATGCGCAGCGGGTCCACTTCGGACTTGATGAAGTTTTGGCCGCCGCAGTACGGGCATTTGTCCAACTGGTCGAGTCCTATCGGGCCACCGCAATTGGAGCATTTCAGGGTTTCTAATTTCGCCATTTTACCTTCGAGCCAAAGTTTTCACCACATTGATTTCCTCGACGGCCTGCGCCACAAACCGCTTGACGCTCTTGTCCACTTCGACGAACTTGTCGCCTTCGGCCGCTTCGGCAGCGTTTTTCAGTTCGTTGCTTCGCTGCAGTATTTCGTTCAATTTCTGCATAGCCATCGTGTTTCGCACCACGTTCGGCGTGAGGAACTTCATGGCATCGGCCAGTTTGTGGAAATCGCGGCCGTCGACCGAACTATCGCCCACCATCTTGGTGGTGCAGATGTTTTGGTAACCCACTGCAATAAATTTCATACTGCCGTACAAATCTTGCTGGCGGTTGCGCTCTTCTTGTTGCCTTTGGAGCGAATTTTGGTGCGCCACATCGCGCCTATACAGCATGATGGCCACCAGCGCGACAATGGTCGTGGCGATAATCAGGATGGAGAAATAGCCTTTCGACAAGGCCGAATTTGCGCTTGCCACATCGTCCGAAACCAGTGCGCCCGGCAGGGCGAAAAGGTGGACAAGCAGCATCGTGCCGATGCTGAACAGGGCGAAAAGCACGCTGTAAGTCCAAACGACAATGTAAAACGGCGTGGAAACGTTGCGCGTTTTAGTAAAAGCAAGCAGCAGCGGAATCAGTATTTCCAGTGCAAGCGTAAGCCCGAAATTGAATCCGTAGAGAAACGGTGCTTCGTCGGGTTTCAGCAGAAGAAAAAGTCCCGTGGTGGCCGCCACCAGTATGAGCGCGACCAAAATGGCGGTTCCAAAACCTTTGTTTTTCATAATCTATAAATTTGAGTGCGGAATTTCTTTATCGTCAAATGGTTGGCGGCGGTGGCGGAACGCTGCCGAACAACGGCGTGAGTTCGCCGCAGGAAGCGGCTTTTTGCCATTGCGCCATGCCCGGTTTCCAAACGTACGTGTCGCGCGTGAGTTCGCCGCTCTGCACCTTCTGCGCCAGCGTGTTCATGTCGAACGGACCCTGCTGCGCGTTGTTCACCAAAATGTGGAACGCAACAGCCGCCGTTGGCGGTGGCGGAGGCACGCTTCCGGTCTGTACGCCGCCCATCACACCAGCCATTTGGCCCATCTGCGAGCCAAACGCGCCGCCCATGCCGAAGCCCATGCCAAGCCCCATGCCCGCGCCCATCATTTGGCCTGCGCCTTCGTTGCCGGCCGCCTCGCGCATGACGTCGAACTGCTGCTCCTGCTGGTAGGTGTAGCCTTCGCGCGCACGCTTGCGGGCCAATGCCTCCGACTCGAAATCCATGGACGAAGCGTTGGTCTGCGCTTGCAGGATTTGCGCCACATTCGGGTCGTCTTTATCGAAGTTGATAGAAGCGACGTCAAAGTTAGTTACGCGCAAACCGTATGTGTCAAACTCCTCGTTGATGGCGTTGCGCACAAAGTCGGACACTTCGTCCAAGTACGCGCTCAGTTGAACTATGGAAACATTGCGTTGCGTGATGAACCGGCTGATGCAGCCAGACAGTTTCCGGACAATCAGCGATTTGAATTGATCGATAATATCGTCGTTCGTGGTCAAATGCAGTGTGCCGACCATCTGCACGAGAAACTTGGCCGAATCGGACACTTGAATGCCGTATTCGCCAAACGAACGCACGGGCACCGACACATGGTAGAGCGGATCGAGCAGGTCGATTGGCCGCGGCGTGCCGAATTTCAGGTTGCGGCGCACCGTTTTGTTGATGTACCACACTTCGGCCGTGAAAGGCGTGCGTCCGCCAAACGGCAGATTGACCAATTTCTGCAAAATCGGTATGTTGTTGGCCGACAATGTGTGCGTGCCGGGACCGAAGACATCGGCCACCGCACCGCCCTTGAAAAAGACGGCCTCTTGGCTTTCGTTCACTATTAGTTGCGCGCCGGTGCTTAAATTGTCGTAGGGAAACTTCCATACAAGTTCGTCGGCTTCCCCATTGTATTTGATGACATCTATCATGCCCTTGCGCTCAAGCCCCTGACCGTCGTAGGTGATGCCATCTGTGCGTTGTTTGTTGAACAGTCCCATAGGTATTGTTTGGTTAAAAATTCATTTTCCCCATGTTTTCCACTCGCAAAGGGAAGGCACGGGTTTAAGCGTTGCCGTTTTTTTTCTTGGTCAGCCCCAACTTTTCAGCAAGAAAAGTTGTTACGGCACGGAGGCCGTAGCAACTTCTCGAAACAGATTTGATTTTATTCCATTTTGCCCATCTCTTTCTCGAACTCTTGTTTGAAGCGTTCGTACTCGAAATCGATGCGCAGTTTGTCGTCGTTACGCACTTTGTTGGCCACTTTGTTCATGACATCGGTGCCGGCCAGTTCGACCACGAGGTAGCAGCGGAACTTGCCGTCCTGCGTGCGTTGCGTTTCGTCGCAGATAACAATGGTGCCGTTCAACTCTTGGTTCACGACTTGGCGTGCGAGGTCTTGGTATTTGCCTTTCACTTCCTCGTCAATGCCCATCTCGTACGACGACGCGTAGTTGTCTGTAACACGTTTCATCAACACATTGATTTGCGTGGCCAATTCGGCGCGGGCAGCCACCAAAGCCTTGTCGCGTGCCACTTGCAGGCTGGTGCTGTAGCCCGTGCCCAAAGCGCGCAGTTGGTCTTTGTTGCTTCTGTACTCTTTACCGGAACATGGCACGGTTACAGCCACGTCGCCTTTATAGGCCGCCTGTTTTTTCGTGCCGCAAGCCGCCAAAGCCATGGCGACCGCCAAACATAAAAACACTTTTTTCATTTTCCTTGATTTTTAGGGTTAAACATTAAAAAATAGATGATTTACTTGATGAAAAATTTTTGGGATATCTTTTTGGATTCCACCGTAAACGTAACTTCCAGATAATTCTGCTCGTCGGGATAGCAAGCCGTGTCAAAGTCGTATTCGGCCACGCACAAGCCATCTTGGGTGGCGTACGACATTTGCGTGAGGCAGTTGCTCTTCAAGGCTGGCTTCTTGTTGACGGTCAACTGCTTTTCGCCGAAAAACGGAGCAAAAACCACATGTTCGCGCGACACTTCGAGAGGCCGCAGCGTGATGTCGCCCAAGAGCGTCCTATAGCGGTCGAGTATCGCGCCACA
>CAVGYO010000096.1:0-6862 GCA_963633255.1 Erysipelotrichaceae bacterium | reverse complement strand
AATTAAGAATGAATAATTAAGAATTATTCGGTAGCCACAACTGACTGCAATTCAACAATTCAACGACAACCAGAAACCAGAAATCTAGAAATTAGAAATCTAGAAACAATTCAACAATTAAACTCATCAACCAAAAACATATACGGAGATGAAAAAAAATGCAATTTTGGCACTGATTTTTGCTGTTACGCTTTCGGCGCACGCCGAACAACAGCCTATTGGCAGTTGGCGTACACATTGGGCCTATTCGAACACGCAAATCATAGCACAAACGCCCGACAAAGTGTATGGCGTAAGCGGTGGCGCACTTTTTGCCGTTGGCAAGGACGACAACGCAATAACTTTGCTGTCGAAAATAACGGGTTTGAACGACAACAACATCACCTACATTGCCTATTCCGACGAAATGCGCATGCTGATTGTGGCGTATTCCAACTCAAACATCGACCTGCTGACCGACGGCAACATCTACAACATCACCGACCTCTATCGCAAAAATATGGCTGGCAGCAAGGGCATCAATCATATCTATTGTGTGGGAAAAATGGCCTATTTTTCGTGCGATTTCGGCATTATGAAACTCGACCTCGAGAAGCGCGAAGTGGCGGACACCTACATTATCGGTGCGGGCGGTACAAACACGGTCGTGCTTTCGCTCACCGAAAATGGCGGTCGCTGGTATGCCACCACGCCCAACGCTGTGATGACTGCACCAACCACAGGCGTGAATTTGGCGAATTTCGAAAACTGGACAGCAATAGCCACGCCCACGCCAAAAACCAACAAGCGCATCGTAGTTTACAAAAACGAGTTCTATCTGCTGCAGAGCGACAGCGTGCTGTACAAATACAGCGCATCGAATTGGAACAAATACCGCAGCAATGTGGTTGCTATCAACACCGATGGCGAGCGGATGTTTCTCTGTGAGCCGCTCCAATTTCAGATGTTCGCTGCCGACGGCAACCAAACTTTTGCCAACAGTGGCATCTACATGGCTTACTACGACTCGGTTGAGAGTCAGATTTGGACTGCCGCCGACATGGTAGGCATAGCGCGCATAACGCCCGCCACAAAAGCCACCGCCATATTTCGCCCAAATGGTCCGACCGTGAATTATGCGTGGCGCATTCGCTACAGCGATGGACGCATTTTTGTAGTTCCCGGTGGTCGATGGGCATCGCAATATCAGCGCGCTGGACATGTGATGATTTTCGAAAACAACACTTGGCGCAACATTACGCAAGGCGAAATAAATGCTGTAACAAGTCAAGAACACAACACACCATTCATCAATGCCCTCGATTTTCTAGATGTTGCCATCGATCCGAGCGACAAAACGCATTTTTTTGTTGCTGCCTATGGTATGGGACTTTACGAATTTCGCAACGACCAACCATACAGGCTCTACAATGCCGACAACAGCGGCGTAGAGACCATCTATCCGCTTCGTAAGCCAAATTCCGACTACTACCACTATCATCGACTCGATGGTTTGGTCTACGACAACGACGGCAATCTGTGGTTTCTGAATATGCCATCGTCGAGTGCCGTAAAACTGGTAAAATATCGCACACCCGACGGGACAATTAACAGTCTGGGATTCAGTGGATTACAACAAATATCAACGGCACAAGACATTATCATTTCGAACCAAGACACACACCAAAAATGGGTGCTGATACCTCGCGAACAAAGCGGCACCACTACCGCACTATTCACTTTCTACGACAATGGCACGCCAAGCAAAGCATCGGACGATGTTACACGCTATTTCAAATCGTTCACCGACCAAGACGGCAACAAATATGCACCTACAAACTTCCGCTGCATTGCACAAGATCAGGACAATCAACTTTGGATAGGCTCGAACGATGGCATTTGCGTGTTGAACAACCAACTGAAGGCCTTTGAAGATGATTTCACATGCTCACGCATAAAAATTCCACGCAACGATGGCACCAACTTGGCCGACTATCTGCTCGACGGCGTGCAGATAAACGCCATTGCCGTCGATGGGTCGAACCGCAAATGGATTGGCACCGAAACGAATGGCGTGTTTTTGGTTTCGGAAGATGGATTGGAAACAATTCACCACTTTACCAGCGAAAACAGTCCGCTGCTGTCGGACAACATTATCAGCATTGGCATCAACGAAAAGACAGGCGAAGTATTTTTTGGCACAGGCAACGGCTTGATTTCGTACCAATCGGACGCTAGCGAAGGCAACGAAACTTTCAGCAATGTACACGCTTTTCCGAACCCAGTGCGCGAAGACTACACGGGCATAATCACCATCACGGGTTTGGTTACCGACACCCGCGTGAAAATTACCGACATCGCTGGGAATGTAGTGTACGAAACCATTTCGAACGGTGGCATCGCCACTTGGGACGGCAATCGCCGTGGCGGTGGACGCGTGGCTACGGGCATCTACTTGGCCATGTGTTTCAGTCCCGACGGCAAGCAGCACGAAACCACTAAAATTCTGATTATCAATCGATAGAAATGCAAAAAGACGAGCAACAACGACTTTTGCGTGCGACTCTCGCGCTTCTCGTTTTTGCGCCTTATCTGCTGGCTGCCGTGGTTGCTACCGACCTTGGCGCGCTGCCGATGCGTGCGCTCTACCTGCTGTGCGGCACACTGTGGATTTTGTTGCCTGCCCTGCTGCTGAAAGCGCGCGCTTTCTTTGTTTTTCATAGCCTTACGCTGCTTCTTGGGCTTGTCGAAGGGGTGCATCTCGTCATGTACCACGCCACCACATCGTTGCTGTTTGTCAATACCATTTTCATTGCCGAGCCGGGCGAATTTCTCGAACTCTGCTCCACGGCATGGCCTGCAATAGTGCTGGCAGTGGCGTTTTTTGCAGGTTATTTTTGGCTGATTTTCAACAAGATAGACAACACACCGCTATTCTCGCGCACCAATCGCCTTGCGCTAGCAGCGAGCGAACTGCTGTGCGCCTTGCTAGTGCTTGGCGTATTGCACGGCACGCACAACGACCGCTATTTTTTCTTCCCCATCGACGACGAAAAACCGCACGCCAGCGTGTTGCATCTGTTGCCGTTCAATCTGCTGCACCACACCATCGAGATAGTTGATTTGCACAAAAAAATCGATGCTGCCACCGAACAACTCGACCACTTTTCGTTTGGCATACAACCCAACGAACAGCAGCCGCCACAAACCATTGTGCTGGTGATTGGCGAAACGGCGCGTTACGGCAATTTTGGCATCAACGGTTACCACCGCAACACCACGCCACGCCTGCAACAGCGGCAAAATCTGATTTCGTTCGACAGCGTGTATGCCGTAGCCAACCTCACCACGGTGTCGGTGCCGCTGATGCTTTCGCCCGCCACGCCACAGACGGCCGCCGACTATATGCATCAAAAATCGGTGGTCGAAGCCTTTGCCGAAGCAGACTATCGCACGGCGTGGATTGCCAACCAGAGTTTTGGCAATCAGTTTCTGATGCGCATCTCCGAAACCTGCGACTACACGCACTATTTGCCCGACAACAACAGTTTCGATAGCGATTTGCTGGACGATTTGCGTGCGATTGTCGATTCGGTGCAACGCCCCGAATTTGTGGTGCTGCACTCGCTGGGCTGCCACTACAAATACAACTGCCGCTATCCGCAAACGATGGCGCCGTTTCAACCCGACATGAACAACCGTCCCGACATCGAAGCGGTGGCGTTGGACATCAGAAAAGTGATTGAGCAACGCAATGGGCAACCGCTGCTCGACGAGATTCGCGACATTTTGGTCAATTCGTACGACAACGCCATTGCCTACACCGACTATTTTCTCGACAGCGCCATCGCTCTGCTCGAAACGAGCGACCGCCCGAGTTTGCTGCTCTACATTGGCGACCACGGCGAAAATCTGCTCGACGACGAGCGACATCTGTTGCTGCACGGCACCTACAACGGCAGCGCATACGAATATCATGTACCGCTATTTGTTTGGTATTCAGACAGTTACGAAACTGCTAATCCGCAAAAAGTGGCGAATCTGCACCAGCACAAAAGCAGCAAAACATCGTCGATGACACTCTTTGCTACGCTGCTCGATTTGGGCAACATTCGCTATCCCAACTTGAACGGCACTCAAAGCCTTGCCGCTGACAGTTTTGTGGCCGACAGCGTGGTTTATGGCCTCGATGCCAATTTGCAGGTGAAAGAGATTCCGCTAAAGTAAAAAGTTGAAAGTTTATAAAGTTCATCAAGTTGCAAACTGCGATTCTAATTTCTAAACTCCTTGTTGTTTGTATTCACAACACACGAAAATTTAATTAAACAACTGAAATTTAGACAATTAAAAATCCTTACTCTTTATTCAAAAATGAATTTTCGCACCATCATACCCATCAAACCGCAGGCGTGGATAAGCCACAGCACGCATTTTATGCTGTTGGGGTCCTGTTTTGCCGAAAACATCGGCCAGCGGCTGCTCGATTTCCGCTTTCGTGGCGATGTAAACCCATTTGGCGTACTCTACAACCCACTGTCGATAGCGCAGGCATTGGAACGATTGACCGAAAATCGACCTTTTGTTGCCGCCGAACTTTTTGAGCATAACTCTCTGTGGCACAGTTGGATGCACCACGGCAGTTTCTCCGACCCATCGAAAGAGATTGCGCTCGAAAAGATGAATCAGCGTTTTTGCGCCGCTGCCGAAAACTTGGCGCACGCCGACCTGCTCAGCATCACATTTGGTTCGGCTTGGGTTTACGAATTCGACGGCAAAGTGGTGGCAAACTGCCACAAAGTGCCGAACAATCGTTTTGTGCGCCGCCGACTCACCGTGGACGAGATTGTGGCGCGCTACACGCAACTTTTTGCGGCACTGCGGCAACAAAATCCCAAACTGAAAGTGCTGCTGTCGGTCAGTCCGATACGCTACCTGCGCAACGCTGCCACCGAAAACCAGACGAGCAAAGCCACGCTGCTGCTCGCCACCGAAGCACTCTGCCAGCAACTGCCCGATGTCGATTATTTTCCCGCCTACGAAATTGTACTCGACGAACTGCGCGACTACCGCTTTTTTGCCGACGATATGGTGCACCCGTCGCCCATGGCGGTGGCGTATGTTTGGGAGCGTTTTGCGCAAGCCTATTTCACAGCCGAAACCTGCGCCCTTCTCCCCGAAATCGACAAAGAAAACCGCCGCGCCGCACACCGACCGCTACACGCTGGCAATTAAGAGTTGTGAATTTTGAATTATGAATTAGGCGAGAGCCACAACGATTCAACAGCTCGACAGCAATCAAACAAAACTTTCGCACTTTTGCGCCTTCACACTACTATTAAAAAATTTTCACTACTTTTGCCAAACGAAAAAAAGGATTTTTGTTATGAAAAATTTTTTGAAAATGAAATCGCGCCTCATCATCGCTTTGCTGCCGCTTGTTCTCGTCGGATTGGCAGCCTGCAAGAAAACCAGTTCTACGGGTAGCACTACATCGTCGGTTACAACGATCACGCGCTTCTACCTGTCGAACGACAGCGTGCTGAAAGGGTTGAGCAAATACACTTTCACCATCGACAACGACAACAACACCATCTACAACACCGATTCGCTGCCCTATCTCTGCAAGGTCGATTCGCTCATTCCAACCATGTATGGCAGCACATTGCAGGCAATCACCATCAACGACTCGATTTCCTATTCGGGGAGCGACACCATCGATTTCACAAATCCCGTTACGGTGAAAACCTTGGCAACCGATGGCACATCGACACGCACCTACATTGTAACGGTGAATGTGCACCAAATCGACCCCGATGTGTATAATTGGGCAGGCATCAAGTCCGAAATTTTTAGCGATTTGGCGGCAACAGCGCAAAAAATGCTCTTTTGCAACGGGCAACTGAATCTGTTTGTCGCCACCGCCAGCGAAATTGTGGCGTTCACCAGCAGCGACGGCAGCAGTTGGACGCGCTTCAGCGTGTCGGGACTGCCCACCGATGTCGATATCGATGGCATTGTGGCCAACAACGATACGCTCTACGCCGTGGCAAGCGGCAAACTCTACACCGCCACCACGCCCAGCAGTTGGACCGAAGCCGCCACGGTCGACAATATCACGCGCCTCGTATTTGCCATGAACGACCAACTCTACGCCTTGGGCGAAGTCGACGGCACACGCACCATGTTTGCACGCGATAGTGTTTGGCACAACCTTGGCGCACTGCCCGACAAGTTCCCGACGAGCGGTTTTGCCGTCTGTGTCGATGCCGAGCCGAGCGGAAAAATGCGCGCCTATATCATCGGCGGAAAAATGGCCGATGGCACTATTCTCGGCACTGTTTGGAGCAGCGAAAATGGCACTTATTGGGCAAATCTCGCTGCAAACAAAGAGTGGTTCACGCCACGCTACGGCGCGGCTGTGGTACAATATGCCGAAGGGCTGATGCTCGTTGGCGGTGCTGACGAAAACGGCACTTGCAGCGACCGCCAATGGTTTTCGCCCGACTACGGACTCACTTGGACAACGCCCGACGACAAAGCACTTCTGCCCGACCTTTGGGTAGCACGCTACGGCCATTCCATGGTCATCGACGACCAACGCTACCTCTACATTGTGGGCGGACAAACCAACAACGAAGTGTTGAGCGATGTATGGCGCGGCCGCAAAAACAGCGAAACACCGGGATTTTAATAATCAGTCGCAAGATGTGAGTAGCAAGTAGCAAGACAATTGATAATTGATAATTGATAATTGATAATTGACAATTATTTGAAGATTTGAAGATTTGAAAATTTGAAAATTACTTTTTCAGTTCAACAGTTCAACGATTCAACCGTTCAACAAATCTGCAAATCAACAATAATGATTTCTCACTATAAAAAA
>CAVGYO010000095.1:0-6883 GCA_963633255.1 Erysipelotrichaceae bacterium | reverse complement strand
TTCCCGTTTCCCCCGAAGGGGGAAAAGCCTTCGTTTAATTATGAGTTATGAATTTTGAATTATGAATTTTTGCGCTCCGAAGTGCCGCAATCTTCAAATCTTCAAATCTTCAAATAATTGTCAATTGTCAATTAAAAATTCCTAACTCCTCATTTTTCTTGCTACTTGCTACTCACATCTTGCGACTTTCATTGTCAATTATCAATTATCAATTGTCAATTATCTTGCTGTTTGTCGATAAAATGTGGTTGTTTGTGGTTGTTTTTGTGCGTTTTGTCGAGAAAAATCGCCATTTTTTTTGTGCGTAGGCGTGCAAACCGATTGCGCATACACAGCGCACGCCAGCGTTGAGTCGTGTTGTCGTTACTTCGCAAACCGCCTATCTATGCCGTTTTCGGCTTGCGCAACGCACCGAAACTGCCATCGTTCTGCCGTTTCTCTAAACGGACAAAATTGTTCGGGGTAAATTTACACACTTTTATTGAAACAAACAAACTTTTTAACACTTTTTTTCGTTATTATAGATTTTGGGTGCTATCGCGCGTGCGATTTGGGGAGTTTAAGTTGCGCAGAGTTCAAGTTTCTAATTTCTAGATTTCTGGTTAGTAGCAAGTCGCAAGTAGCAAGTCGCAAGAATTTATTCCGTTTCCCCCGAAGGGGGAAAAGCCAATTAAATCATTGAATCACAGAATCATTGAATTATCGAATGTTTGAACTTTCGCACTTTTATACTTTCACACTTTCTAACTAAAAAATTCCTCACTCCTAATTCCTCACTCCTAATTTGTCTTGCTACTTGCGACTAACTTGTTACTGAAATGTCAAACTTTTTCCTTATCTTTGTAGGTTGAATATGCTCCGAATAGGGTGGAGCAGCGAATAACAAACAATAGACAACGATGGAAGAGAATAACTTGCTGATTTACAACACATTGTCGCGACAAAAAGAGGCGTTTCGTCCGTTGCATGCGCCGCATGTGGGGCTTTATGTGTGCGGTCCGACGGTCTATGGCGACGCACATTTGGGTCATGCACGGCCTGCAATCACCTTCGATGTGCTGTTTCGCTACCTTACGCACCTCGGCTACAAAGTGCGTTATGTGCGCAACATTACCGATGTGGGACATTTGGAACACGATGCCGACGACGGTGAGGACAAAATTGCCAAAAAAGCGCGTCTCGAAAAGTTGGAACCGATGGAGGTGGCCGAACACTACACTCTGCGCTACCACAAGGCGATGGAGCGACTGAATGTGCTGCCGCCCAGCATCGAACCACATGCGTCGGGGCATATTATCGAGCAGATAGAGTTTGTGAAAAAGATAGTGGCGGCGGGCTACGCCTACGAGAGCAATGGGTCGGTCTATTTCGATGTAGAAAAATACAACCAAAAGTACCACTACGGCCGTCTTTCGGGGCGCAATATCGACGAGCAACTCGCCACCACGCGCGCACTCGACGGACAAGAGGAGAAGCGCCGCAGTGTGGATTTTGCGCTGTGGAAAAAGGCATCGCCCGAACACATCATGCACTGGCCAAGTCCGTGGAGCGAGGGTTTTCCCGGCTGGCATTTGGAATGCTCGGCCATGGGAACGAAATATCTCGGCGAAGAGTTCGACATTCACGGCGGCGGCATGGATTTGATGTTTCCGCACCACGAATGCGAGATTGCGCAGAGCGTGGCGGCACTCGGGCACGAAACGGTGCACTACTGGATGCACAACAACATGATAACCATCAACGGGCAGAAGATGGGCAAGAGCCTCGGCAACTTTATCACGCTCGACGAATTTTTTGCGGGCAGCCACCCGCTGTTGTCGCAAGCGTTTGCCCCGATGACCATCAGGTTTTTTGTGTTGCAGGCGCACTACCGCAGCACGCTCGACTTTAGCAACGATGCCTTGGTGGCTTCGGAGCGCGGTTTGGCGCGACTGACCGAGGCTTATGGTCGTCTGCAAAAACTGACTGCCAGCGCCACTTCGACTGTCGATGTGAAGGGCTTGCGCGCCCGCTGCGAGGAGGCCATGTGCGACGACCTGAACACGCCAATAGTGATTTCGCACCTGTTCGATGCCGCCAAAGCCATCAACAGCATACACGACGGCAAAGCCACCATCAGTGCCGAGGATTTGGCCGAGTTGAAGAGCGTTTTTGGGCTGTTTGTAGAAGATATTCTCGGGTTGCAAACCGAAGCAACCGACCACAACGACGAGGCCTATCGCAAAGCCGTCGATCTGCTGCTCGACATTCGTCTGCAAGCCAAGCAAAACAAAGATTGGCCCACCGCCGACCGCATTCGCAACGAATTGGCCGCCCTCGGCTTCACCATCAAAGACACCAAAGACGGGTTTGAGTGGACGCTGTGAATTTAGTGAGAAGCGATGTGGCAAAAGCTGCAATTTCAGATTTCAGATTTCAGATTTCAGATTATCGGATTAACCAACTCACCCAATAACCAGAAATCTAGAAACTAGAAATCTAGAAATCAGAACTCATCAACCAATCAACCAAAAATCAACTCAACAATCTGAAATAACTATTATGAAACACTTGAAAATCTTTGCGTTGTGCGTGATTTGCGCGGGCGCAGTTGGCTGTCAAAAGGCCAACAAATACACCTTGAACGCCACAGTGCCAACCGACTGGGACGGTGGCATGGCTTATCTGGCGCACTACGACGGCCGCGACCTGCTGATGGACGACAGCGCACGCATCGACAAGGGCGCATTTGTGCTGAAAAACCATCAGGATACCGTTGTTTACCGCTTGTTGCTGCTGAAAAAAGACGGCAACCGCGAATTTATTGCGCCTGTAATTGTCGAAGGCGGCCACATCAGTGTGGCGTACAACGGCCGCAACGCCACCATTGGCGGCACACCGCAGAACGAGATTTTGCAGCAATATCTCGACATCGAGCAGCAGTTTGCACCGCAGATGGACTCGCTATTTGTGGCGTATATGAAAGCCGACGAATCGGACACCGAACTGCAACACGCCATTGAAATGTGCTACGACAGTCTTGATGCCGAGGCACAGCGGCTGTCGGTTGCCTTTGTCGAAGCCAACACCGACAATGCGGCGGGTGCTTACGCTTTTGTGCAGAACTACCGCTCGTTGAGCGACGAGCAGCAGAGTGCCATTGTGGACAAGGCGGGCGAAAATTTCCTTTGTCAGCCGGGCGTTGCCCCGATAGTCGAGCGGCTCGAACTGACCAAAAAAGTGGCTGTGGGCAAACCATTTGCCGATTTTGCTATGTACGACCTGAACGGCAACGAGGTGCGCCTCTCGCAATTTGTGGGCAATGGCCGCTATTTGGTGGTCGATTTTTGGGCAAGTTGGTGCCGTCCGTGCCGCCAATCGATGCCAGAACTGAAAGCCATCTACAAAAAATATGGTGCAAAAATCGATATTGTCGGAGTGTCGTTCGATAGCGACAAAGCGGCGTGGGAAAAGTGCGTGGCCGACCTCGAACTGCCGTGGCACCATATATCGGATTTGAAAGGCTGGCACTCGGCGGCGGCGCAAATCTACGGCATCGACGCCATTCCGCACCTGATGCTCATCGACCCCGATGGCAACATTGTGGCGAAAAAACTGAACGACCAATCGTTGGCGGAAAAATTGGAAGAGTTGTTGCAATAAAAAATCCCAACCCCAAAACATTATGAAACGGATTGAGATAACTTTTGTCTGGCTGATGATTGCGGTGGTTTGCCTTGCGCAGACCGACCTGAAGACCTACTATGCCACCACCAGCGGACTGAACAAGGGCGAACTGAAAACGGCACTCTTCGAAATTATCAAAAATCCAACGGTGGTGGGCTACGACAATTTGTGGCTCTATTTCCCGCAAACCGACCGCCGCACCGACGGCAAAGTGTGGGATATGTACTCGAACAACACCTACGAATTTCCCGACGATGGCTCGAGTGTGTCGGGCATGGACAGGGAACACGCTTTCCCAAAAAGTTGGTGGTCGTCGGGCGTGAAGTACGACAAATACGGCTGCTACAGCGACCTTTTCAATCTGAATCCAGCCGATGCCGCTGCCAATCAAAAAGCCAAAAGCAACTGGATAATGGGCGTGGTAAACACCGACGACACCGTGCTTTTCGACAATGGTGTGGTGAAATCGGGCTACGACAAGAATGAATCGCGTGTGTGGGAACCTGCCGACGAGTACAAAGGCGATTTTGCACGCACCTATATGTATGTGGTTACCTGCTACGAACAGATTTGCACGGGTTCGAACGGCAAGCCCACATGGTCGAGTACGCCAGCCCGCTTTCTCAATTGGAACAGTGCCGATACCTACCCGATTTTTACTGATTTTGCCGTCGATTTGCTGCTTGCGTGGCACAAAGCCGATCCCGTGAGCGAAAAAGAACTCAACCGCAACGAAACCATCAGCAAAATACAAGGCAACCGCAACCCGTTTATTGACTGTCCCGACTTTGCCGACTACATTTGGGGCGATAAAAAAGACGAACCGTTTGATTTGCAAGAACTTACGGGAATTCCGTTTTTCATCACGCCGCGCAGTGGCGAGCAATACACATTCAAAGGCGATACCGTGGGTGCCATGCAGTCGCTCCGCATGCAATTCCGCGCGATGGACTTCACAAATCCCGTCGATTGGCGGTTGGAAGGCAAAACCGTGGGTACTTTCACGCTACCATCGGCGCAACTGTCGGTGAGCGACCTGAGCAAAGGCAGAGTGCAAACGCTGACCTACACCTCGTCGCTGCCAGCGCGCGACACCATGAGCCTTGTGTTGAGCAGCGACGAACTCGATGCGCCTATCACCATCAAACTGATGGCCGAAGCGCGCGACCTGTTCCAAGTGCTTGCGCCCGACATCGACGACGAGTGGATTGCGGTGCGCTGGCGACCGTCGGTCGATGCCACTGGCTACCGCATTTCTATGTACCAACTGCAAAATTTGGGCGAAAAAAATTGGCACGAAAAAATTAACGAAGGCTTCGTAACTTTCCCCTCTGGCTGGACAAAGAGCAATAATGGTTTCAAATGGCTGTCGCAAAATGGCGGCCTTGTCCAACTCGGTGCGGCAAGCAATGGCGGCTACATTGCCACGCCGCAACTAGCGCTCGGCGACAGCGTGCGTGTGCAGGTGCGTGCCTTCCAAACCAACATCAAAGACACAAACCCTGCCTTCTCCATTTGGCTCGATGGCGCAACCGACACCGTTGAAATCGGGCGTTTCACCGTCAATACCGACACGCTTTGGTTCGCTACAACGGTGCCAAACAGCATCGGCAACGCCTCGGTGCGCATTGCGGTGGACAAGAGCAACCGCACTTCGGTCAACGCTCTCATCATCGATTCGTACGAAGAAGTGCCGTCGAAAGTGGCTGTTTGCGACACCACAACCGTTGGGCAGTCGTGCCGCATCGAAGGACTGATTTTGGGCGAGCAATACCTCTACACCATACAGCCGACGGGCGGCGCATTTCCGACTGTTTTCGGTCCTTTCGAGGTAACCACAGGCAAAACCAGCATACGCACCGCACACTCCAACGACATTTTTTGGACAATCGACGGCCGCACGCTCACCATCGACCAACTGCCCGCCAACGCCGACATCGCGCTCTACGATGCGCTCGGTCGAAAAGTGTTTGCGCGAAAAAAAAACGCTAAAAAAACGCTCGCCGTTCCGCTCGATGGCAACGGCATCTACATTTTGCGCGTGCAGGGTTGTGCGCCTATCAAAATTCTAAAAACTCGATAAAATGGCACGACATACGCTCCATATTTTCGCTGCGATATTGCTGATAATCAGTCTGTTCGCTTGTAAAAAAACGACGGCGACTTTTGTCAACAACGGCTCGTTGCAATTCGACAGCATCGCCTACACGCTGAAAACGGCGCGGCAACACACCTATATCGACACCACATCGGGCGAGCAGCGCATCGATTTGGCACTCTGCACACCAAAAATGACCTACACCGACGGCCGCATGTCGGGCACGGGCGCGCTGGTCATCATCACTGTGGCGTGCGACACCGCCCAACTGCGCCCCGACACATACGACATCGGCTCCGAATCGCGCATCACCATCGTTTCCGACGACAAAACCGACACCACCACCGTCGCCATTGGGCAAGGCACACTTACCGTCGAAGCGTCGGAACACGGGCAGCGTTACACCATCAAAACCGACCGATTGAAAGGCCATTACGAAGGCACATGCACGCATTTCTACGACATCGACGGCACGCCCATCGGTGCGCTGATTGTGGGCGACTCGGTGGTGGCGTTGCAGCGCGGCGACCTGCTGCTGTGGGGACCGATTTTTGCTGCCGACATCAACTATTACGAGTTCTATTTCTACTCGTGCAACCTGCGCTATTCCGACGCTGGCGCCATCAAACAGGGCACAGTTTTTGTTGTTGGTCTGCACGCCGCCACACCCGATGCGCCCCCCAGCGGCGACTATCCTATCAGCACCGAAAACAGAGCCAACACCGCACTCTACGGCCACAAAAGCGGCAACGGCAGTTGGGGCACCTACCGCAACACCTACCAAAGCACATCGGCACAAGCCAAAGCAAATGTATTGAGCGGCACCATCGCCGTGAAACAAACCGACGGCACATACACATTCAATTTCGACTGCACCGACCAACTGAAAACCACCATCACAGGCGACTACACAGGCGACTTTCGGCAGATAGAAGTCAGATGATAAGAGAGATTTTTTAATTGATAATTGACAATTAGTAGCAAGTCGCAAGTAGCAAGTCGCAAGAAAAATGAGGAGTGAGGAATGAGGAGTGAGGAGTGATGCGGCAAAGCCGCAATTTCAGATTTATAGATTTTTGCTACGCTCGGCATAGTTCAAACAAGTTTGACTCTGCTCTC
>CAVGYO010000094.1:0-6953 GCA_963633255.1 Erysipelotrichaceae bacterium | reverse complement strand
TTCAACTTTTCAACGACCAATCAACCAATCAACCAATCAACTAATCAACCAAAAATCGATTCAACAGTTCAACGATTCAACAATAACTAGAAATCCCAAAATGTCTCCGCGTTCTGCACTTGTTGTCGCGTTGCTCCTGTTGGCTGTGTTGCCAGTGGGAGCGCGGTCGCGTCTGCCCAAAAGCAACAACCTGACGGGCTCGTCGCTCGAAATTGGGGCAGGGGTAGGGTGGAGTTCGCTCTGCTACACACTGACCGATGGCAGCAACACGGGCGCAGCACATTTTTCGGCACATGTAGGCTACTCCTACTTTTTCAATCGCTATGTGGGCATGGGCTTTGGCGTCGATTTTGCGCGTTATGGGTCGTCGGCCTACTATAGCGACGCCCTTTTCGAGTGGCAGAGTGTAATCGACAGCGACGGCGAACGCTACACGCACCAAACGCAGTTGAACCGCTGGCGCGAGGTGCAGAGCCTCTACGCCGTGAGCGTGCCGCTGGTGGCGCAGTTTGCCGTGCCGATAAACCGTTCGCTGCAATTTATGGCCGATGTTGGCATCAAATATGCGCACTTCGTTTCGAGCAGTTACACCGCTTCGGGCGACATCACGCACCGTGGCTACTATCCGCCGTGGCAACTCACGCTCGACAATATGCCGCCCTACGGATTCTATACCACATCGGATTTTGCACCGTCGGGAAAGTTGAACAATAAACCGTTCAGTATCAATCTGATAGCAAAATTTGGTGTCGTTGTGCCGCTCAACAAACGCTGGGATTTGACCGCCAAAGCCTATCTCGACTACGGCTTGACCGATGCGCTCAACCGCAACGAAACTGCCCAATCCATCGGCTTCCGCAACGATAGAGAAAATATGGCGGCACTGCACAACTTTATGAACGACTACACCACCGTGCTTGCCACCGACCAAGTAGGGAAGCGTGCCAATCTGCTGGCCATCGGTGTCGAAATTGGCGTGCGTTTCAAAATCACCACACCGCGCCGCTGCCACTGCCTCCGCGCCCACAAAGTCGCCTTCAAACCAACTTCACACCGCAAACGCAGGTAAAATTAGTGTGAAAGTCCAAACATTCGATAATTCAATGATTCTGTGATTCAATGATTCAATGATTCAGTGATTCTGTGATTCAATGATTCAACAAAAAAGGACGCACCAATGCGTCCTTTTTTTGTTCCTAATTAGATGGATCTACTCCTCGTCGTCGGGTTCGGCCATGTTGTGGAATACATTCTGCACATCTTCGTCCTCTTCCAACTTTTCGATGAGTTTGTTTACCGATTCGCGCTGCTCGGCGGTCAGTGTTTTCAGGTCGTTCGGAATGCGCACAAATTCGCTGCTGGTGATTTCAAAACCATTGCTCTCCAAGTATTTCTGAATGTTGGAGTTTTGCGCAAATTCGCCGTAAATCACAATTTCGTTACCGTCTTCGACCACCTCGTCTACGCCGTAGTCAATCAGTTCCAACTCGAGGTCGTCCATTGCAATGTCGGGCTTGCGCGTAACATGAAATACGCATTTGTGTTCGAACATAAACGCCAAACTGCCCGTGGTGCCGAGCGAGCCGCCGTGTTTGGTGAAATAACTGCGCACATTGGCCACGGTACGCGTGGTGTTGTCGGTGGCAGTTTCTACAAAGATGGCGATGCCGTGCGGCCCATAGCCCTCGTAGTTCATCTCTTTGTAGTCCGAAAAATCCTTGTCGAAAGCCTTTTTGATGGCGCGTTCGACATTCTCTTTCGGCATATTCTCTTTTTTGGCGGTTGCCATCAGTGCGCGCAGACGCGGGTTGCCCGAAGGGTCGGCGCCACCAGCCTTGGCGGCTATGGTTATCTCTTTGCCAATGCGCGTGAAAGTGCGCGCCATGTTGCCCCAACGCTTAAATTTGCGTGCTTTGCGAAATTCAAATGCTCTTCCCATAATTTTTCTTAATTTAGGCTGCAAAAATAGTAAAAATTATTGAAAATGGCATTCCATACACGCAAAAAAAATCGTTTTTGGCAGTTCGGAACTTTTTCACTACCTTTGCCTTTTGGTTCGATCGATAAAAAATTATTCAAAAAAATAGAATTGACTATGAAAAAGAGATTGTTTTGGGCTTTTGGCGTGCTGTGCGTCGTAGCCTTGAGTCTGGCAAGTTGCCAAAAAGAAGAGGAATTCGACGAAACGCTGCTCATCGGCAAGTGGCAAAGTGGTACGCTCTACGAAAAGTATTTGAGCGACCATACTGGCTCCACTTGGGACACAAACGAAGATGTTTCAGAAAGTGAGGCGCAGCCGTTTACTTGGGAACTTGACAAAAGTACACTCACACAAATTCACATTATGGAAGTGGGCGGAAATGTTCCCAAAGTTTACACTGTTACGAAACTGACTTCGAAAACGCTCAGTTACGAGGACGATTACGGAAAGAGTTACACATTTACTAAGGTGAACTAACCCATTGGCGCAGTCATGAAGAAAGCACTTAAAATTGTCGGCTGGACGCTGTTGTCGCTCGTGGTGGCGGCGTTGGTGGCGGTGTGCGTGGCGTGCTATGTGGTGTTCACACCTGCGCGGCTCACGCCTATTGTGCGCAGTTATCTGCCGCAGTTCGTAACCTGCGATGCCTCTATCGACGAGGCCGATCTCACTTTTTTTAGCACTTTTCCGCAGTTTGGCGTGCGCCTCAACAATGTTTGCCTGCGCAATCCTGTGGCGGGCGCACCAAGCGACACGCTGGCGCAGGTGTCGTCGCTCGTGGCAACGGTCGATGCGTGGGTTTTTCTCACCGAAGATGCGCTGCTGGTGGAAGATGTGCTGCTCGATGGCGGCTATGCCAATATCTATGTCGATAGTGCGGGGCGTGCCAATTACGATGTGGTGCTGACTACCGTCACTACAACCGATACCACAACCACGGCGTTGCCGTTCGATGTGTTGAAGGTTAATCTGCTGAAAGTGAACAACTTACGCGTTTCGTACATCGACGATCAGGCGCACATGCGTGCCACGGTGGACAATGTTGGGCTGGGGCTGCAGGGGCGTTTGACCGACAACGAATCGACGGCGCAAGCGCATCTCCGCCTCGAAAATGTGGCGTTTTCGACCACCGATTCTACGCAAATCGAGGCGCATTTGCCCGAGTTCGACCTGCGTGCCAAAGCCGATCTGCTTGGCTGCGAGGCGTTTGGCGATGTAACGGCCGATTTGCAACAGGTCGATTTTGTGCTGGGCGGCGACCAACTGCTCAAAAAAGCCAATATCAGCCTTGCTGTGCCGTTCAAAACAAACCTCGAAACGCTCTATGCACAACTCGATAAGGCCAAAATTGCGCTCGAAAATCACGAAATCACGCTCGATGGCTGGGTGCAAAAGTGCAGCGACGACATCAAACTGGACATCGCTTTTGGCACCAACGAGTGGCATTTGCCCAAACTGCTCACGCTCGTTCCCGATGCTTACGCCAACCTGCTCGATGGCATCGAAATTGGGGCTGGCGACGCTACGCTGAGCGGTCGTGTGTCGGGCATTTACAACGAAAATCGCCTGCCGATTATCGCTGCCAAAGTCGATTTGAACAAAGGGCGCGTGGCGGTCGATGGTGTGCCGTACAAACTGCACGATGTGGCGGCCAAAGTGTCGGCCAATCTCGACCTGAACGACGGCGGCGCGTGCAACGCCACTATCACGCAGTTGAAAGCCAAAACTGGCAGTTGTGCCGTCGAAGCCAAAGGCGCAGCCACCGACCTGCTTGGCAATTTGCGCTGCGATGTGCGCCTAAAAGCCGATGTGAATCTGCCCGAACTCGACCCGATTTTGCCCGATAGTCTGAATTTGACCCTGCAAGGTCGCACCAAAGCCGACCTGCACGCCAAATTCGCGCTCGACGATGTAACAGCGTTGAATCTCGAAAAAATTGTGGCCAATGGTACGCTGACTTTCAGCGATTTAGAGGCTGTTTACGACGACAGTCTGTTGGTTCGTGCGCCACAGTTGGCGGTCGATATTGCCTTACCCTACAAACCGACCGACGGTTTCAAAGGGTTGTTGCAGGCGCGCATAAAATCGCCCGATTTGAAAGCGGAGATGGTCGGCACGCTCGACGCTGCGCTCACCGATGCCAATATCGAACTCATCGCGTCGAATCCGCTCGACACAACCAAAATGCTCTCGGCCAAGTGCAATTTCGATATGCAGCGACTGACTGCACACATGGACACCATCGAGGCCGACATCGTTGCGCCCAAAGGTTCGGTAACGCTTTCGCCAAGTCGCCGCAACCAAAAACAGCCGCGACTGCGCTGCAACTACAGCAGCGAAACGCTTCGCGCACGCATGGGCTCGGCACTCGACATCGACACAAAATATCTGAACATATCGGCTTCGACCACCTACGACGAAACGCAGGAAAACGCCTATCTGAAATGGAATCCGACACTCAAAGTCGATTTCAACGACGGCGCACTGCGGCTCGATGGCGTGGCACCGACCATACAGATTCCGACCATCAAATTTGCTTTCACGCCGCGCAATTTCAATATCGAAGAGAGCCGCATCATCATCGATCGTTCCGATTTCAAACTCACGGGCGAGGCGCGTAACATACGCAAATTTATGAAGGGCGATGGGCTGCTCGAAGGCGAATTCGATTTCCTCTCGATTCAGACCGACCTCGACCAACTGCTGGATTTGGTGAGCGGTTTCGGACAGACCGACACTGTGCCCACCGAAACGCAAACTGCCGCCACAACCGCTGATTCAGCCACCGACGACGATCCGTTTATGGTGCCGAAAGGCGTAGATGTGGTGCTGAATACGCACATCAAAAACGCACTTTTTGCGGGCAATAATCTGCAAAATATCGGCGGAAAGGTTACTGTGAAAGACGGCATGGTGGTGCTCGAACAGATGGGCTTCACCTGCGATGCCGCCGAAATGCAACTCACGGCCATGTACCGCAGCGAGCGGCGCAATCATCTTTTTGCGGGGCTCGATTTCCATCTGCTCAACATCGACATCAAGCAGTTGATACACATGGTGCCCGACATCGATACCATTTTCCCCATGCTCAAATCGTTCGAGGGGAGTGCGCAGTTCCATCTGGCCGCCGAAACCTACCTGAAATCGAACTACGACATCAAATTTTCGACCCTGCGTGGCGCGGCCGCCATCGAAGGCAAGGATTTGGTGCTGCTCGACAGCGAGACATTCGGAAAAATTGCCAAACCGCTCATGTTCAGCCGCAAAACACGCAATCTGGTCGATAGCATCAGCGTCGAAGCCACCGTTTTCCGCGACGAGGTCGATCTCTATCCGTTCGTCATGTCGATGGACAAGTATTCGGCCGTGGTGTCGGGGCGTTACGACCTGAGCAACAACTACAACGCTCATATCGAGACACTTGCGCCTATTCGCTTGGCTTTGCAAATAAAAGGCAACGCCTCCGATTTGGACAATATGCAGTTCAAACTGGTGAAAACCGAATACAGCAATATGTACAAACCCGAAAAACGCAATGCCACGCAAGAACGCGTGTTGGAACTGAAAAAACTCATCTCCGATTCGCTGAAACAGAATGTGAAATAAGCCGTTTTTTAGGCAAAAACAGACGAGAGTCCCGAATTTTTTGTTCGGGACTCTTTGTTTGGCACGATATTTGTATTGCTATAAACGAAAAGTCTTCAAATCGTTTCCCCAAACGACCGACTTTTCAGTTATTAGGTTATTGTTTGGTGAGTCCGTTGCACGCACGCGTGCAGCGGATTTTTGTTACGGCACAAGCATCTGCACAGCGTTTGGCACAACTTCGATGGTGAATGGAGCCTTGCCTACAAGATCGACACCGTCGGTTTCGACATCGAGGTGGCCGTCGTAGTCGAGTGTGATTTTCTTGGTAACAAACGGGTATGCGGCTTCGTGTTCGGGTAGGCGACCCGCAAAGAGCATTTTCAGTGCCGATGGAATCTGTTTCAGCCTCAATTTGCCGATGGCGGTGATGTGAAACAGTCCGTCGGTGGGCGTAGCATCGGGTGCTTGCTTGAGACCGCCGCCCGAGTAGCAACTATTGCCGACGGCTATGGTGAGAATAGGGGCGTTCACCTCTTTTTCGCTGCTAGTCAGGCGCATGTGGCGCGTTTTCAGTTTGAAAAGTGCGATAAAAACCGCCAGCGAATAGACCCAGCCGCTACCGCCGAAAATCTTTTTTATTTTGTTGGTGATACGCACTACCATGCCGTCGAAACCCCAGCCTGCGCCGTTGATGAAATAGCGTGTTGCTTCGTGTCCGCGCGCATTGGTATAGGTTATTTTGCCGATGTCGATGGGCGTGCAGTTGCGGTGAAAAAGTTGGCGTGCCAGTTGGCGATAGTTGCGTGTGATGCCCCAGTAGCGCGCCCAGTCGTTGCCCGTGCCGTAGGGGACGAGCGCAAGTGTAACCGCCTGTTTATCAGTGATATTCGAATTATAAATGCCGTTCACCACCTCGTTGAGCGTACCATCGCCGCCAACCACCAGCAGGTGTCGAAACCCCGCTTCGACCATGTTGCGCGCTATTTCGATGGCGTGTCCGGGAAAGGCGGTCAGTTGCTCCGAAAAGTTGATTTCGGCCCGTTTCAGCAGGTAGTAGATACCTTGCCAATCCTTTTGCAGTTGGCGTTTGCCAGAATAGGGATTCACTATCACGCCCCAGCGTTCGTCGCGTAAACTCATGGTCGGTTTGTTCTGATAGGGTTGATTGGTTATTTGTTGAAGCGTTGAATCGTTGAACTGTTGAATCGATTTCTGGTTGATCAGTTGATCGGTTGATTGGTCGTTGATTTCTAGTTTCTAGATTTCTAATTTCTAGTTTTCGGTAGCCGAAACGCCGCAATCTTCAAACAAAAAAGTCGCAATTATTATTCATTATTCATTGCCTTACTCGTAGCCCCCTTTCCCGTTTCCCCCGAAGGGGGAA